>NZ_JAWOTP010000008.1:0-213877 GCF_033338935.1 Vibrio sp. Vb0598
GGACGGATTCGAACCATCGAAGGCAGTGCCGGCAGATTTACAGTCTGCTCCCTTTGGCCACTCGGGAACCCCTCCAGAGGATTTTTATACTTAGTAAGATGTTTTCCCAACTCATCTCCCAAGTGCGGAGCGAATCATAGCAAACTCGCTCAGGCTGTAAAGCGTTTTTCTTACGTTTTTACGTTGAATGCTGTCTTTTTGGGCAAAGATGGTAGAAAGTCAGCGTTTTGTTTGTCCTTTGAACAGAAGAGAGGCGCGCTTTTTACTTGAATTTACACTACTTGACGTTAAACACCGTATCTACTGATAAACTGTAAGCAGTTTAATGACATAAGTTTATTCGTTTAGAAGTCAATATCATGAGCATGAAAGCCACGTTATCGTTATCTGTTTTAACGCTTTCTATATTACTGAGTTCTCCATCGGTTTCCGCTGCGATGCGAGGAGGCTCAGCGGTTACCGTTGTGACTGAACAAGTAGAAACGCACGAGATCAATCAATCCTTAACTCTTATCGGCAAATTAAAGGCAGCGGAGTCTGTGGTTGTCGCATCGGAAGTCGCCGGCAAAGTGAATCAAATCGCTGTTAAAGCGAATCAAAATGTCCAGCAAGACCAGCTATTAATTAAGTTAGATGACGATAAGGCTCAAGCCGCTTTGATTGAGGCAAAGGCGTATCTAAAAGATGAACAGCGTAAGTTAAAAGAGTTCCAACGTTTGGTTAAGCGGAATGCGATTACTCAAACTGAAATCGATGCACAAAAAGCCAGTGTTGAAATAGCACAAGCGAGGCTTGATGCTGCTCAAGCCAATTTAGCTGATCTCCATATTACTGCCCCATTTTCTGGCACTGTTGGTTTTATCGATTTTAGCCGCGGCAAAATGGTCAGTGCGGGTACTGAACTTTTGACGTTGGATGATCTTTCCGTCATGGAACTGGATTTACAAGTACCGGAGCGCTATTTATCGATGCTTTCTATTGGTATGGAAGTCATCGCTAAAACCAGTGCATGGGGTAGCCAGATCTTTACTGGTCAAGTCACAGGTATTGATACGCGTATCAGCGCCGAAACACTGAATCTTCGCGTGCGTATTGAGTTTGATAACCCAGAAAATCAATTGAAGCCGGGCATGTTGATGAACGCTTCACTAGCATTTCCTGCTATTAAGGCGCCAATCATTCCTGTTCAAGCGCTTGAATACTCCGGAACTAAACGTTTTGTATATGTAATTGATGAAAACAACAAAGCTACTCGTCAAGAAGTGTCGCTAGGTGCTCGTGTTGGTAACGAGGTGGTGATCGAATCTGGTGTTGAGATTGGTGACAAGATTGTGGTTCAAGGCATTGTTAACATGCGTGATGGTGTCGAAGTGAAAGAAATTGTCGCGCCACTAAAAGCGAACACCACGGATGTGACACGCAATGACAGTGAATCGGATGAGGAAGAAAACTAATGTTACTGTCCGACGTTTCAGTTAAACGCCCTGTCGCGGCGTTGGTTCTGAGCATGCTGTTGTGTGTGTTTGGCTTTGTGTCATTCACCAAATTAGCCGTTCGTGAAATGCCTGATATAGAAAGCCCAGTCGTTTCTATCAGTACGCGTTATGAGGGTGCATCGGCGACTATTATTGAAAGCCAAATTACCTCCGTTTTGGAAGACCAGCTTTCTGGGATCAGTGGAGTTGATGAAATTAGCTCCACTACTCGTAACAGCATGTCGCGTATCACGATCACGTTTGAGTTAGGTTACGATCTCAACACAGGTGTGAGCGACGTGCGTGATGCCGTAGCTCGTGCTCAGCGCTCGCTACCTGATGAAGCGGATGACCCTATTGTTTATAAGAACAATGGCTCGGGAGAGGCGTCGCTCTACATCAATCTCAGTTCTGCAGAGATGGACCGTACTCAATTAACCGATTATGCCGAACGTGTATTGATGGACCGCTTTAGCCTGATCTCTGGGGTTAGCTCCATTGATCTCTCCGGTGGTTTGTACAAGGTCATGTACGTGAAGCTTAAGCCAGAACTAATGGCTGGACGTTCAGTTACAGCTTCGGACATTACATCAGCTTTACGAAGTGAGAACCTAGAAAGCCCAGGTGGTGAAGTTCGCAACGACTCAACAGTAATGTCCGTGCGTACGGCTCGTACTTATAACACGCCTGAAGATTTTCAATATCTTGTCATTAAACGCGCAAGCGACAATACACCTATCTATTTAAAAGATGTAGCAGATGTCTTCATTGGTGCAGAAAACGAAAACTCAACCTTCAAAAGTGATGGTGTAGTAAACATCAGTCTTGGTGTGGTACCGCAGTCAGACGCAAACCCGTTAGAAGTAGCGAAGCTGGTTAGGTCTGAAGTCGATAACATCCAGAAGTTCTTACCAGAAGGTACACGTCTTGCGATAGATTACGACGCGACAGTGTTTATCGAGCGTTCAATCGAAGAGGTGTACAGCACGCTATTTATCACGGGCGGCTTGGTGATTTTGGTATTGTACATTTTCATCGGCCAAGCTCGTGCAACCTTAATTCCTGCGGTTACGGTACCTGTTTCTCTGATTTCTTCGTTCATTGCCGCGTACTACTTTGGGTTTTCTATCAACTTGATCACCTTGATGGCGTTGATATTATCGATTGGTTTGGTGGTGGATGACGCAATTGTGGTTGTAGAGAATATCTTCCACCATATTGAACGCGGTGAATCGCCATTACTCGCCGCATATAAAGGCACAAGAGAGGTTGGTTTTGCTGTTATAGCAACAACATTAGTGCTGGTGATGGTGTTCTTACCGATCTCCTTTATGGATGGCATGGTAGGTCTACTATTTACAGAGTTTTCTGTATTGCTGGCTATGTCGGTCATATTCTCCTCTTTGATTGCCCTGACGCTGACTCCTGTATTAGGTAGTCAGATTTTGAAAGCGAATGTAAAACCAAATCGATTCAATGAAGCGGTTGATCGCTTGTTTAGCAAGCTTGAGAGTGGCTATCGCGCATTATTGAAAGGTGCATTGAAAGTACGTTGGGCTGCTCCGCTGGTGATTCTAGCTTGTTTGGGCGGTAGCTATTTCTTGATGAATCAGGTACCGGCCCAGCTGACCCCACAAGAAGATCGCGGTGTGATATTCGCGTTTGTGCGCGGTGCAGATGCTACGTCGTACAATCGTATGTCAGCCAATATGGATATTGTCGAAGACCGATTGATGCCATTACTAGGGCAAGGTTATCTGAAGTCATTCAGTATCCAAACGCCAGCGTTTGGTGGCCAGGCAGGAGACCAGACAGGCTTTGTGATCATGATTCTAGAAGATTGGAACGAACGTGATATCACGGCTCAGCAAGCCCTTAACAAAGTACGGAAAGAATTGGCGGGTATCCCAGATGTTCGAGTGTTCCCATTTATGCCAGGTTTCCAAGGTGGTTCGAGTGAGCCAGTTCAGTTCGTATTAGGCGGCTCTGATTACGATGAGCTCGTTGTTTGGGCTGAAATGCTAAAGAACAAAGCAGAAGAATCACCAATGATGGAAGGAGCAGAGATAGATTACTCGGAAAAAACGCCTGAGTTATTGGTTACAGTTGACCGACAGCGTGCCGCAGAGCTAGGAGTCAGTGTTAAAGACATTTCTGACACCCTAGAAATCATGCTCGGTGGTAAAAGCGAAACGACTTATGTTGAGCGTGGCGAAGAGTACGATGTGTATCTTCGCGGTGATGAAAATAGCTTTAATAATGCTGCAGATTTAAGTCAGATTTATCTGCGCACGAATAGCGGTCAGCTAGTGACGTTAGATGCGGTCACAAAAATTGAAGAAGTGGCGGCCTCTATTCGTCTTTCTCACTACAACAAACAGAAGTCCATTACTATTACTGCCAACCTGTCGGAAGGTTATACATTAGGAGATGCGCTGAATTACCTAGACCAGGAAGCCATCGACAACTTACCGGGTGACATTTCGGTGAGTTATTCGGGGGAGTCGAAAGACTTTAAAGAGAACCAAGCGAGTGTTGCTGTTGTGTTTGCATTGGCACTACTAGTGGCGTATCTCGTGTTGGCGGCTCAGTTTGAAAGCTTCGTAAACCCGTTAGTGGTCATGTTTACGGTGCCGATGGGTGTATTTGGTGGCTTCCTTGGTTTGGTTATTATGGGCCAAGGTATGAACATTTATAGCCAGATTGGCATGATCATGTTGATTGGTATGGTGACGAAAAACGGTATTTTGATCGTAGAATTTGCCAATCAGTTACGTGATCGTGGCGTTGGGTTTGAAAAAGCGATCATTGATGCAGCTGCGCGACGTCTACGTCCAATCTTGATGACTGCGTTTACCACACTTGCTGGCGCAATTCCGTTGATCGTATCGACAGGGGCGGGTTATGAGAGCCGTATTGCCGTGGGTACGGTTATCTTTTTCGGGATGGGGTTTGCGACATTGGTGACCCTGTTTGTTATCCCGGCAATGTACCGATTGATTTCGGCGAAAACACAAGCACCAGGTCATGTAGAAGCAGAGTTAAACAAAGCAATTAGCCATGATACGAAGGGCCGTGTTGCCCACCCCTAGCAGTAGCACGTAAAGCTTTGATTGAAAACGCCGGGCAATTTTTGTTCGGTGTTTTTTTATATAGATAGTGATTACTTATAGATTTAATGATTATTTTTGTTTATTATTTCGCCACTTCTTCGAGGGGCACAGGACTCGCTCATCGTTTTGACTGAATGTTGGGTCTTGTTAGGTTTAATGCTAGGAAAGCAGCCTATGCCTATTATTATTGAGGTGTTTCCTTGAAAAAAGTACGTGGTAGTTACATGGTCGAAATGGTTTTAGTTGCAGGTGTTATGGCGTTGCTAGCAACTACCGCACTTCCAACGTTGACGAATGCATTAAAAGATCGTCAAGATGGTATTTTGCATTCTCTCGATGCTGGTCAACCAAGCAACCATGTGAACAAAGAGGCAACAGAAACGTTCTCTGTTCAATAAGTGACGACATACTATAGAATCTAAAAGAAGCCGAGGTAAAACACTCGGCTTCTTTGTTTTTCAATTATGGAAACTTGGTGCTACCTAATGTTAGAAGCGTTTCCCTAGGCTGATTTGTACACCTTCGTAGCTGTCGTAAAAATCTTCAAAACCCATATCCGCGACATTATAAATGTACTCTGCGCGTAACCAGATATCTTTGCTCATATCCCAATGGACACCAGCACCGATGTTGAATAGTGCACCTGAATCATCTGTGACTTTTTGTTCGTTTGGAACATACATTTCAGCTTGAGTGCCAAGCGCAGTTACGCGACCAAACAGTGATAGTGGCGTATCGCCTAAGTTATCACTTGTTACAACAGCAGACATACCTGCTTGGTAATAGTGAAGATCTAAGTCAGTTTTTAGAGCATCGTTCTTAAGTTCATTTTGTGAATAGCGCAGAACCCCTTCAAACGCGAGGTATTGGTTTACATGGTAACCCCAGCCAACGGTGATATGTGGTGTTGACCACTCATTGTCTCTATCCGAGCCGAAGTACGGTGTATCAAAACCAACGTTACCAGTACCCAGATAAAAATAAGATTGATGAACTTGTTCTTGAGCAGCTAAAGTTGGCACGCTAATGGTCAAGGCAGACAATAATAGAATGGCGTTTTTCATAACTAGACGATAACCTTGGTAAAAGACCGTTGTAATGATTTGTTTAAATGTTAATTTAATCAATAGGATGGATGGTAATTATCATATCAGCTTTTATCAAAGGTAGTGATTTTAGAATGGGAATTGTTGCGCTAAAGCATACTTCTTACTCATGACTACCGACTAACTAGATATGGTGACGAAAGCTAGTTAAATAAGAGAGAAGGAAAGGAAAGTGGCTGAATTCAAATACAAAAACTTGACTCAAGAAGAACAAGATAAGTTAGACGCGGCGACATTTCGCCGTTTATTGGCGCATTTAGATGCTAACAAAGACGTACAAAACATCGACCTGATGATCCTTGCGGGCTTCTGTCGCAACTGCTTTAGCAAATGGTATAAATCTGAGGCTGAAAATCTCGGTTTGGATTTAGATATTGATGACGCTCGCGAACGTGTTTACGGCATGACTTACGATGAATGGAAACAAAATCATCAACCAGCGGCAACGCCAGAACAATTGGCTGCGTTTGAAGCGCGCCAGAAAAAGTAAAGCCCAGCGATAAAAACAGCCCGCATGAAGTTGGGCTGTTTTTAAAGTCCAGTTTGCACGTTAAGCGTTAGTTGAGCCGCAACAAGCTGGCTCAACGCAACCTTTTGCTTGAATGACTTCGAGTTGAGCTAAGTAAGGTTGAATATCGCCGATGTTCTCTTTTACCCATGTTAAGTCATAATACGTATCTAGGTAACGCTCTCCAGAATCACATAGAAGCGTCACGATAGAACCCTTCTCACCGCGTTGTTTCATCTCACAAGCCAATTGCAGCACACCGTAAAGATTGGTGCCTGTTGATGCGCCGACTTTACGCCCAATCAGCTGAGATACCCAATGGGCAGTTGCCACACTGGCTGCGTCTGGAATTTTGCGCATTTCATCAATGACACCAGCAATAAAGCTTGGTTCGACACGTGGTCGCCCGATACCTTCAATTTTGCTGCCAGTATCGCCTTTCAATGAGTGATTTCCTGACTGGAAAGCATCGTAAAACACTGAGTTTTCAGGGTCTACCACGCAAAGCTTAGTGTCGTATTTTTGGTAACGAATAAAACGGCCAATGGTTGCTGATGTGCCGCCTGTTCCAGGACTCATCACTACCCAGCTAGGAATCGGGTGATCTTCTAACTCCATTTGGCTAAAGATAGAGTTCGCGATGTTGTTGTTACCGCGCCAGTCAGTAGCGCGTTCAGCATAAGTAAACTGGTCCATGTAGTGACCATTTAGCTCTTGAGCCAAGCGTCGAGACTCGTCATAAATCTGATCTGATCGTTCAACAAGGTGCGCTTTACCACCGTAAAATTCAATTTGTTCGATCTTTTTACGTGCAGTGGTTTTCGGCATGACGGCAATGAACGGTAAGCCAAGTAAACGCGCAAAATACGCTTCCGAAATGGCAGTGCTGCCTGAGGACGCCTCGATTACAGTGGTTTCAGGACCAATCCATCCATTACAGATAGCATAAAGAAACAATGAGCGCGCCAATCGATGCTTAAGAGAGCCTGTAGGGTGCGTACTCTCATCTTTTAGATAGATATCGATACCATCAAGAGAAGGTAGTTCGAGTTTAAATAAGTGAGTATCAGCAGAACGTTGGAAGTCTGCTTCAATTTTACGCACTGCATTGTTGATCCAATTGTGGTCAGTACACATGGCGTCTCTCCTTGGGAAATCGATAGATAAGTATTAGATAGGGATAATTTATCTAAAATTTTCGAGAAAAACTTTGCTATTGTTACTCTTAATAAAGATTTTTGTAGAAAAAATTTCTACATTTTATGGGTTTTATAGAAATGAGTTTAGATCGAATAGATAAGCAGCTGCTTGCTTTACTACAAACCGACAGCACCTTGTCATTAAATGACGTGGCTGAGCGAGTCAATCTTACTACAACACCATGCTGGAAGCGCTTGAAAAGGTTGGAAGAAGAGGGCTACATCGAAAAACGCGTGGCGTTGTTAAGTGCAGAAAAGCTCGAGCTATCTTTCATTGCATTTGTTCAGTTAAAAACGATTGATCATTCCGAAGGTTGGTATCACCATTTTGTTACAACTGTGAGTGACTTTCCTGAGGTAATGGAGTTTTATCGTATGGCTGGCGAGTATGACTACATGATGAAAGTACTAGTCAAAGATATGAAGTGTTTTGACGAATTCTATAAGCGGTTAGTTAATAGTGTAAAAGGGCTATCTAATGTGACTTCAACATTTGCTATGGAGTCCATTAAATACACAACAGAGTTACCAATCCTAAAATAACTCGCCCTATAAGAATTCTATCTAATGTTAATTCTACCTTTTAGTATTTTAAATGTTAAAAGGTAGTTTGATTATGCTTTTAAAACTATTTCCTACCAGATTTTTATAAATATAAACGATATTTATTCTCTCTTCTATTTTTCATTAACCATTTGTTTTTACAGTCCATTAATCCTATACATCATAATGAAAGAAAAAATAACGCAATTTTTTCTCTTTCTTTTTCATGTTTTATTTTATTGAATATTGATTTTTACTAAATTAATGGAAGAGTTTGATTTAAACGTTTGCTTTTTGTGTTTTCATGTAATTTGGTCGCTATTTTTGAGTATTTGTTTTTAGGATTAATACAGTAGCAATTACTTAAGTAATAAAGTACTCAAAAATGGGGATAGTGATTAATAAAACATCGTATTATTATCGCCCCATCTTGTATGTAACAAAGTATTACTAAAAATGAACAGAAATTACTATTTGCTTTTTCTCGCAGCTTTACTCGCTGGCTGTGGCGGTGGGGGAGACTCTAAGCCGAACAATACGAAGACACCAACTACGGTAACAAAGCAGAACCGTCCGCAATTAAAAGTGGAAGACACGGTGTTGAAGTTTGAAGGAGTGGGAACGGTTACTGAAGCAAAACTGAGCAATGTACATGGGTCGGTATCTTACCAAGTCATTGACTCTAATCCGCCAAATGTCGTGAAAATTAATGACTCAGGAATACTACAAATTCTGCGCCCAGGAACGGCGACGATTCTTGCTACAGATAGTAGCTCTGCTTATGAATCTTCTGAAGCAAGATTTTCTGTCACTGTAGAGCGAGGCATCAATACTGAACTTTCAGTGAGTGATCTGAATTTCAATGCGATTGAGTCAGAAGGAAAAGCGTTGATCGTCCGTGGCCAAAAAGGCGAACTGAGTTATGAGGTAGAAAGTGGTCATAACTTGATTCGTGTTGATGAGAACGGTTCGGTATATTCATTAGGTTCAGTTGGTCAGGCATCGGTGCTGATTACTGATTCAGGTAACGACTTTTACTTGCCGAAACAAGTTCGCGCTACGGTTAAGCTGCATGCAGTAGCTCCGGGGCAATTACAGTTCGCTTTGCTTGAAGACGAGTATCGAGAAGGGTTGACGTTAGAACCAGTGCGTCTAGATAAAGCTCAAACGCAACGTATTTCTTACAAAATTATAAATAGCGTACCAGACAGCAAGGTGGCCGAGTTGCTAGACCCTGAAACGGGTTTACTTCTTGTTCATAATGTTGGTCGATTAACGGTTGAAGCGACTGCAACTTACAGCGACGCGTTTCTGGATAAACAGCAAACAGCGCAATTTTTTGTGGATGTAAAACAAGGCAAGCGTCAAGAAATCAGGGCAGCGGATATCGTCACAACTTATGAGGAAGGTGGACGAATTTTCCCTAAGGTGACGAACGCCTACGGTGACTATGAGCTGAGAATCATTCGTGGTGAAGACGTTGTCGCTAAAACTGAAAATGGTGAAGCATTACTGATCAAAGGTGTTGGTGCTGCTGAAGTGGAAATTTACGAGCATGACATGCGTAATTATCCTGCAAGCAAAACTCGCTTTGATCTTGAAGTTAATCGCGCGCCTCATCCCGTTATAAAAGACATTGAAATGCCGCTTACCTATCAACCAAATCTTTCAATCCCTCTGGCGTTTAAAGGGCAAAAAGGTAACGTAAATCTAGTTAGCAGCTTACCTAATGGCTTACGAATGACTGACGGCAAGTTGGAGGTAGTGACTGCGGGTGAGTACGACCTTAAGTTTGAAGACGATGGTGGGGAGTTCTACCAACCTATTCAATTTAATGTCGTCATTAAAGTTGCAAAGGCTGAAGGCCAACCCATGGCAACGCACGATTATGACGTTGTATACAGCAACAAATACAGTTTTGATCTTCATCGTGATTTTGGTTTGAGTGCTGACGAGCAAATTGAGATTGTAGATAACACCGCACCAGATGTTGTCGGTGGTTTTAGTGAAGGACGTCTCCATGTGTATAAAGCGGGTAAAGCGACGCTAACTGTGCGCAGAAAAGAGAGCGCGAATTATACTGTTGGTCCTGATCAAAAAGTCTACGTGACAATTTTGAGTGCGCCGAGCCGAATTGAAGTTCAATCCGATGTGGAAGAGATTTGGAAGGTTGGCCAAACATTTGTTGCGCCGAAAATCTCTGGTACGGTTGGGGAAGTTACGTACCGATTTGCAGACAACGCAGCAACAGATGTAGTTTCCTTAAACAGCCAAACGGGTGCCATGCAAATTCTTAACGCGGGTAGCACAAAAATTATTGTTTCGGATGCGGGGGACGACAAAGTGGATCCGGGTGAAAGTAGCTTCTCGGTCACGATTAAACAAGGCACAAACCCTGTATCGGTTACTTACCCAACGGTAGAATTCTCCGCTGGTAGTGTTATCTCACCAGTGATGAGTGGTGGGACTGCGAAGGCAAGTTACCGTCTTATTAACCAAAAAGATCCTGTGGTCGAGCTAGTTTCCCCTGATACGGGGCGTTTGAAGATTTTGCACGCAGGCGAGTACCAAGTAGAGGTTACTCTTACTGGACGCAACTACAAAGCTAAAACAATCGTCGTAAATGGCACTATTAACAAAGCGAATCACCCTGGTTTAAGTGCTTCTACAATGAAGGTGGAATTTGAACCATTTAAAAAGGTTAAGCTAGACTTTGGTACACCAATAGGAAACCGCAGCTATCAAATATCCAGCTCAACAATTAAAGGAGTCGCTTCATTAGATGTTGATAAGGAAGAGCTGACGTTACTTGACCTCCCGCCAGTAAAAAGACGTTGGATTTCTCTCGACGTTTCTGAAGGAGAATCTCGAGATTACAAAGCGTTGGAAAGTAAGAAAGTCCAGCTGTATCTAAGCTTTGCAGATGAAGGTGTTGCGGATCAATATACATTGCTTGAAACTGAACAAACAGTATTGTTTAGCACGCTAAATGCACGTGAGTTTTCTAACTTAGAAGAAAGTGAGTTTGGTTTGATGAACGTTCGTTCAGTGCGTGAGCCAACGGACGAAGAATTGAAACTATACGGCAAAGGTAAGATTGCACTACTTGCATTCAAGCCGGTGGGTAACGATGACCAAACTCTAATAAAAGGAGCGTGGGTACACTTAGCTCGATTTGATGGATGTACATCAGAGCTGTTCGAAGATGATCTCAAGCCTTTTGAAGCAATTGACTATGATGACCCAGGGTACTGCACCAACGGCAGCACGATTCGTATGACTCGGTTCTTAGTAATTGATGACTCGAAGATGGAAAAGGTAGAGTATGAGTTAGTAGCACCTGTGATTACTTACCGTCGTGGGGTTCGTGAATTTTTAGCAACGAATAAAGGTGGATTCTATGCCGACCCAAATGTCATTTACGGGAAAGGCGAATATGGTTACCCGAAATCACTTTACGAATGGTCGGTTGTTAACATGAAGTATCAACCAAATTAATCATCGTTTGATACCCATTAAAAAAGGAGTGCGGAACAGCACTCCTTTTTTCGTGTAACGAACACGAGCTATTTCGTGTAGCGCATCACCCCTTCTTGCACGGCGGTCGCCACTAAGTGACCTTGCTGGTTGTATATTTCGCCTCGGACCAACCCACGAGTATTGCTCGCCGTTGGGCTCTCTATCGCATATAGAAGCCATTCATCCATCTTAAACGGACGATGGAACCAGATAGAGTGGTCAATGGTGGCCACTTGAAAGTTAGGCGTCATTAATGAGACTTCATGTGGATGCATTGCTGTCACAAGGAATCCCCAATCGGATGCGTAGGCCAGAAGGTACTGGTGAATTAGCTGATTCTCTGGCATTTCACCATTAGCACGAATCCAAAGGTACTGTTTGGGTTCTGCTTTTTTGGGCTTCAAAGGGTTGATAACCGTAACGGGGCGAGTTTCGATTGGCTTTTCCCCGCAAAATGTTTTGCGTAAGCGTTTGGGTAGAAATTCTGCAATATGGCTTGCGAGCTCACTCTCTGAGGCAAAGTTTTCTGGACCAGGGATATCTGGCATTTCTTTTTGATGATCAAACCCAGGTTGATCGCCATGGTAGGATGCGGTTAGGTAAAAAATAGGGCGTCCATTTTGAATTGCTTTTACGCGTCTAGTGCTAAAGCTACGGCCATCTCTCAGATTTTCTACATCATAAATAATAGGTTTTTCTGGATCGCCAGGGTACAAAAAATAGCTATGGAAGGAGTGTACCGTGCGTGTTTCTTCAACGGTGTAGCGCGCAGCAGAAAGCGCTTGCCCAATTACTTGACCGCCATAAACTTGAGGCAAACCTAGGTTTTCACTTTGGCCACGAAACAAGCCTTCTTCTAATTTTTCGAGTTGTAGTAGGCTGAGCAATTCTCGTAGTGGTTTACTCATTGTGTCTCCTCACCGTTGTCTTTCATTCCAAGTTACCTCAACAGCCTCACTCTTGTGAAGTGGCATAGTTAAGAACTATTGAGTAACTTAGAAATAGTATTGTTCCAATTATGAAACAAAATCAATTGTTTGATAAATTCTAACTCAGTCAAACTATTGTCAAATAAACTGACAGGAAGCAGACAGTTTTATATTCCACACCTATAATTGCCTCGGTTTAATGCTCTTTTCGAGGAATATATGAAAAAAACACTACTACTTGTTACTTCTCTACTCTTTGGGGCTGCGTTAGTGGGTTGCCAAACTTCTCAAAATACAGAAATGGAATCTACAGAAGCGTCAATGAAGACGATTACAGGTACAGTGGCTTATCGCGAGCGGATTGCCTTGCCACCAAACGCAGTGGTTACTATTGCGTTAGAAGATGTGTCCTTGGCGGATGCGCCAGCAAAAGTGTTGGCGAAACAGACATTCGAAACAGAAGGTAAGCAAGTTCCTCTTTCTTTTGAGTTGAGTTACGACAGCAATGAAATCAAACCAAACCATCGTTACAGCGTTCGTGCTCGCATTGAGGTAGATGGAAAGCTGCGTTTTATCAGCGACACACATAACGGTGTTATTACAGATGAAGCACAAACTCACCAATTAGATATTCGTCTAGTTGGAACACGTTAATACGACGTACTGAGAACAAAAAATGGCAGCTTAAGGCTGCCATTTGTATTTTTTAAGTGAAGTTTTGCCAACTTCCGATACTTCAATCCCTTCTGCTTCTAATTTCTTTTTTTGTCGCTCTAAGTCTCTGCCTTTTAAAGATATTTTTCCTTGGCTATTTACCACTCTAAACCAGGGGAGTTTGCTGCCTTCTGGTAGGTTACCCAGTGCTTTACCAACATGTCTCGCATAGCCCGGATAACCGGCCATTTTTGCAATTTCCCCATAGGTGGAGACTTTTCCTTTTGGAATTTGGTGAATTACAGCAAAGATTTGCGCTAAAAATTGGTCCATACTCAAAAGTGTCTATTTTGGATTACTAAGGAATGGTAAACCATTGGACTTGTATATTGCTAACGGTTCTTAACCCTTGTGTTGTCAGCGACTCACTTTGAAGAATTACATTTTCTGTTCTTTAGTGTCGTTGGTTGATGAGCCTTAAACAGCATGAAGCAAACGCAAGCTAAGCTTGAATCTAGACCCTCTCAACGACTTTCAATCCCAGTTTTTGCCGTTGAGTTACCAAGTAGGTGGGGAAGCCAGGAGGCGCTATGATTTTATCGACACTTCAATTTTTCGTTACGACCTTACTCGCTGTTGTCTGCGTTCGGGCGATGAGTTTGAGCGAGGGTGACATTCCCGTTCTTGCACTTATGATCCCCGCGCTGTGGGTTCTGCCACAAGGTGGGTTCGCTGGCCTAGTATTACTGGGCGCGATGATGGCTTTTGGTGCGACACTCTCAATGCAGCCAATTGCTTTGTCGGTTGGTGTTTTGATCCTTTTCCCACTTTTAATGGTGGTATTTTCTCGTAGAAGCTCTTTAGGTGTGTTGCTCACCGCTGGTCTTATTGTACTTACACTGCAAGTTGGTCTTATGGTCACACAGCAAGGCGGTAAGCTGGATGGTTTTGCTTGGGTTACAGTGGTTCAAACCATTGCGGTTATGGCGATGTGGTGGTCGGCTGCGCATTGGACGCCATCCAATAAACACAGCTGGTGGCCGTTGTTTTTGTTGCTCCCATTGTGGATTGCAGGCCTACCGTACGCCGTTCTTATGGCGTTAAGTTTGACGGGAATGTTAGCGTCAATGGAAGCACTTGCGAAGCTTCAACATACCATTCGTTGGAGCAAATTATTATGTTGGACATTGCCGACTGTGGGTTTTGCCGCTTTAGTCGTCAGCCCGACCACGGATGTGCCAAACCCTGTTTTCGTGGTTTGGATCTGTTTGTTAGGGACGGCTTGGATGACTGACTATATTTTACGTAGTAGCGATGAACAGGCTGAATTATGAATTTTTAGTCAGGTAAAAAGTGACATGTGCGGCAGAGTATCGAATTGGTTGTGGAACAAAATGGAGATTAGTATATGTTCTTCATTTCATATTTACTACACTTCCAATAATAATAACCACAATATAAGTGGTTGATTTAAGATAAGTTTGTCATGACAACTTTTGCTCGAACACTGTTGCTTTTTGCATGTTGCCTCTTGAGTTTGAATGTAAAAGCCGAAGCCCCTTTAATTGCTCATTATAAAGTCGCGACTGAAGCGGATGATGTCGTCACTCGTGTTCTTTTCAATGCTGCTTCAAAGGAGTTTGGCTTTACCGTTCAATACGTGAACTACTCCAGCTTTGATGCCATTCTAAATTCAGTAGCGAATGGGGAAGCGGACTTTGCTGCGAATATCACTTACACACAAGAACGTGCTCAACGTTTTAGTTATTCCCGCCCAACAAATATCGAATATACCTACCTCTTTGGTTTAAAAGATTCGACGTTGAGTGACATTTCGCGTGTTGGCATCCCCAAAGATACAGTTTATGCCCAATTACTTAAACAACACTACCCTGAGCTAGAACAGATCTCTTATCAAGGTCATGAACAAGCAGTAACACTGCTACGTTCAGGTGCTGTGGACGGCGTTGTCGATGCCATTAACCAGCTCAAGCCGATGCTGATGGAGGGGTTTGACGCCAAGATGCTCAATGATCAGATTTCGATAAAGCCCGTATCCATCATCAGTAAAAAAGATCATCATCTTGAGGAGTTGGACACGTTCGCTACGTTTATTCACGGGGAAGCGGTGCAAAAGCAGCTTCGCGAAGAAATTTCCCAGTATCAATTTGAATTAAGGCGAGCAGCGTTGCGTGATTCTATTCGTTTATTACCCCTTGATTTTAATGAACCAATACGGATTAAGCTCGAATCTATCTTTCCATATGTTGTATACAACGCAGATGGTAGTGTCGAAGGGATGACGGCTGATGTAGTCCTGAGAAGTTGTGAGATCTTGGCTTTAAACTGCTTGATCATTAGTGAGCCTGGTGAAAGCTGGGGTTCTATGTACCATGAGTTTATCCAAGGTAATTTCGAAATTTTGGCGCCGTTAACGGTCAGCCGTGAGCGGCGCGCATTTAGCTACTTTCCAAAGTCCCATTACGCGCCAGCATCGGTGATGGTCAAGCGTTTAGGTTACAAACCGAGCACATACTCTCATGTTTCACAGTTGATATCTGAGCGGATTGGCGTAGTTAAGGATGACTTTTTCGATCAAATGATGACGCAACTGTTACCGCTAAAAGAACTCAAACGTTATCGTACCCAACAAGAACTCATTCAGGGGCTATTAAATGAAGAAGTCGATTACATTCCGATGGATACGGCGATGCTCAATCATTTTTTACGTCTCAGTGAACTGGTTCCGATAGAGCAGGATACCGCTATTGGCGAGTTTTATGAGTCTCAACTCTCTGTTGGATTGGTCGCGAATGAAAAAGGAGCCATGCTTGCGCCTTTCTTCAGTCGAGCGATAGCGATGTTAGAAGTTGATAAGATCATTGCTCAGTACGATGTACGCCCAGATTGGCGTACCGCACTTGAATATGAGATTCGATTAGCGACGCAAACACAAGCTGTGTTTATCTTTGTATTATTGTTTGCTATTTGTGTTTCGCTTTATCTTTACCGTCAATCGAACACTGACAACTTAACAGGGTTAAGGAATCGTCGTGCGTTGCAAGTAAAGTATCGAAAAGGAGTAAACAAAGATCTATCCATACTTTACTTAGACATTAATCATTTCAAACGAATCAATGACACTTATGGGCATCGCGCTGGGGACGAAGTTTTACAACTACTGGCACTAAAAATTCATTATGTCTGGTCGGGAAGATGTTATCGAATTGGAGGGGATGAGTTCATATTGCTGGGTTATCCAACGCAAGCCGAGTTAACTAGAGCAATGAGAGAGCTCAGTAGAATCGACGTGAAAGGCAAATTATGTAGTGATTTGGAGTCTATAAGTATCTCTATTGGTTTCTCTGCAAAAAGGGAACGGCACATGAGCTTAGAGCAAGCGATGCATTTGGCTGATGAAGACATGTACATGAGTAAGCAGTCCTCACGGCACGACTCCTCTTATCGTGACTGCACGGTTTCATCATAAAGGAATGAATTGATCGAGTTTTGTTCAAACGGTAATGAAATGATGAAATTCAAGGTTTTTGCTCTTGCATTATGAGAGCTGATACTGAATAATCGCCCCATCGATTGAGGCAAGACCTCTCGAAAAGAATTATGGGGCTCTGGTCCTCTCGCAACAATAGCTCGTGAACTCGGTCAGGTCCGGAAGGAAGCAGCCGCAGCGTGTGACTTGTGTGCCGGGATGTGGCTGGGGTCCCACCCTTTGAAAGCCCTGCGTTATCGCAGGGCTTTTTTCGTTTTTGAGCCTTCTTTTATTTTGGCTACGCTTGGTGTTCAACGTCTTCTGATGATCAAGCTTCTTGAGGTTATTTAGGTATAATTTATAATCTCATCCGCTCGATACCGAACTTTCGTGAAGATTGTTTAGGGTACACTCGCCGAATAACCATTTTCACCTGGGATACTTTAATGATTTCAAAAAACCAATTAAAACTGCTTCGTGCTTTAGGTCAAAAGAAACAGCGTAAAGCGCATGGCTTATTCCTAGTTCAGGGTGAAAAGAACGTACTAGAGCTAGCAAGTAGTTCATTGAAGGTGAAGCAGGTTTTTGCAACAGCGGCATTTCTCGAACAAAATGCTGGTACGCTAAATCGTTTTGATTGTGTTGAAGCATCGCTTGATGAATTGACCAAAGCGAGCACGCTTGTGAGCAATAATGCGGCCATTGCTGTGGTTGAAATTCCGAGTGTAAAAGAGCCTCAAGCGAAAGGCTTGATGATTGCGCTAGATGGTGTATCCGACCCTGGTAATCTAGGTACGATTATTCGTGTTGCAGACTGGTATGGCATCAAGCACATTATTGCGAGTACAGATTGTGCTGATCCTTATAATCCTAAAACGATCAGTGCGACCATGGGCAGCTTTGGCCGCGTACAAGTGAGTTTGGTGGATTTGCCAAGTTACTTGGAACACGCCAAATTGCCAGTATATGGCGCGTTTTTGGAAGGAGAGAGCGTTCATAAAACGGATTTCGCTGCTGAAGGTATTTTGTTGATGGGCAGCGAATCTCATGGTGTGCGCGAAGCCGCAGCAAAATTCGTGACAGATAAGATCACGATTCCGGCGTTTGGCGGTGCCGAATCACTGAATGTCGCGATGGCGACTGGCATTATTTTAGACAACATGCGCCGCCAACATAGCTAATGCAACAATTACTTAATAACAAAGCCAGTCTATTTGACTGGCTTTGTTGTATTTTGCCTAGAAAAATCAGCCTGGCTGAATCTTGCGTTTAACAAAATACAGTGAATGTTGTTCGGTGAGTTAATTTTGTTTTAGTTCAATAGGCTGTGCCTATAAATAAAATTACTCCTTTCCATTTAGTAAAATCAGGAAATTAGGCGACACTTATCTAAAGGCCGCAATAAAATGCCCTTAAGGAGATAAGAATGCATTCATTAAAAGTAAAAGATTACATGACGTTGCAAGCGGTGACTTTCACGAAAGATATGTCACTTTCGGCAGCTTTAAACAAAGTAATGCAAAGTGTCACACTAGGTGGCCCTGTCATTGATGAAAATGAAAAAGTGGTTGGGTTTTTATCGGAGCAAGACTTATTAGATAAGTTGGTGAAAGCAAGTTATCACTGCCAAGATACACATACGGTACAAGAGTGTATGCATGATGATGTCTTATCTGTTTCTCCAGAAATGTCAGTAATTGAACTGGCTGACATGATGAAAGTTGGAAAGCCGAAAATGTATCCAGTGGTGGATGGCAAAGGTAAGTTGGTTGGTGTTATCACAAGAAGAGACGTGCTGCGTGCCATAGGAATGACATTAAATGAGTGTTTTAAGCATCCCGTTTAACCTCTCTGTTTAAACTTTACGGAATATTGCTTTTAAACTGGTTTGGAAAGACGCTTCGGCGTCTTTTTTATTTTCTATCGCCGAACTGTACAAATTTATCTTGACCTTGGAGCTTACTCTAAGGTTTATCCTTAGCAATAGGTAAATCACCGATACCAATAAGGAAAAAATTATGTGTACAAAACATCAAGGTTGCCAATCTAGCAAAATCAAAACTGCGGTGCCGCTTGGTGCAAGCGAGTCATGCTGTGCGCCAGTAAAATCTTCGCTCAATATCTCTCAGGCCAGTGTTGATGTTTCTGAAAGCTCTTGCTGTAGTGGAGGAGGCTGCAGCGTTGACACAGGCGAGGAAGACGATCCCACAAGGGAGAGTAATTCCTCCGTTCGGAACGCTTGGCTTGTGTCAGGTATGGATTGCCCATCTTGTGCGCAAAAGCTTGAGAAAGCCATTACGTCTTTACAAGGCGTCAGCCAAGCCAAGGTTTTGTTTGCAACAGAAAAACTGGTCGTCGATTTTGATGGTCTAGAGCTGATAGCTACGATAGAGCAGACAGCCCAAAAAACGGGTTTCCCGCTCTCTTCACTTGATGCTCCAAAACCAAGCACTACAAAGAAAGGCTGGCTTGGCGTCATAAGAGACAACATCCAAATTCTCTCGATTGCTGGTGCAATGGCTACTGCGGCAGTAATTTCTAAGATCGACCCTCAAATAAGCGCTTGGTTATTCACTTTGACGTGTTTACTTGGTTTATACCCAATCGCGCTCAAAGCATTTAAGTTGGCGCGTAGCGGTACGCCTTTTGCGATTGAAACGTTAATGAGTGTAGCGGCGCTCGGCGCTTTATATTTAGGTGAAACCGCCGAAGCCGCAATGGTGTTATTGCTTTTCCTTATTGGTGAAAAGTTAGAAGCATATGCATCATCTCGCGCGCGAAGCGGTGTCCAGGCGTTAATGGACTTAGTCCCAGAAAGTTCAATTTTAATAATTGATGGTGAACGTAAAGAAGTACCAGCTGCTCAGCTTAAACCAGGGGATATCATAGAAGTCGCACCCGGAGGTCGTTTGCCTGCCGACGGTGTTTTGCAAGATGCGCTTGCGAGTTTTGACGAAAGTGCGTTAACGGGAGAATCTGTTCCCGTTGAGCATCAAACCGGTGGCAAAGTGATGGCCGGGGCTGTGGTTGTCGATAAAGTGGTTCGCTTACAGGTGACTTCCCGTCAGGGCGAGAATGCGATAGACCGAATTCTTCATTTGATTGAAGAAGCAGAATCCCGTAAGGCACCATTAGAACGCTTTCTTGATAAATTTAGCCGTTGGTATACGCCACTAATGATGTTGGTGTCTCTGGTGGTTATCGTTACGCCGCCATTACTATTTGCCCAACCGTGGGAAACGTGGATCTATCGAGGACTTGCCCTGCTGTTGATTGCTTGTCCATGTGCATTAGTAATTTCAACGCCTGCGGCGATCACTTCTGGCTTGGCGGCAGCTGCTAAGCGGGGCGCATTGATCAAAGGTGGAGCGGCGCTTGAGTTGCTTGGCAAGGTTGAGTCTGTCGCATTTGATAAAACTGGGACACTGACGCAAGGTAAACCAGAAGTGACCGACGTCTTTGCTTTTGATATGGATGAAGACAAGTTACTTAGCCTAACTGCGTCAATCGAGGTTGGCTCAAGTCATCCTCTAGCAGTTTCTTTAGTTACCAAAGTGCAAGAGCAGGGGCTTACTATTCCTGAAGCGTTGGATAAAACCGCGCAAGTAGGCTCTGGTGTCACTGGTTACGTCGATGGAAAAATGGTCCAAGTGGTCACGCCTTCAAAGGCAGACTTTCCACTTTCTCAAGAAGCCAAAGAGCAAGTGGTTACGTTGGAACAACAAGGTAAAACGGTTGTCATTGTGCGTTTCGATGACGAGGTCATTGGCGTGATCGCATGGCAAGATACATTGCGCTCAGATGCTCAGCAAGCCATCGCAATGTTGAAGGAACTTGGGGTCACGTCGGTGATGCTAACGGGTGACAACCCGAGAAGTGGAGAAGCAATGGCAAATAGAATAGGCTTGGATTATAAAGCGAGTTTGTTACCTGCAGACAAGGTGCATTACGTCGAGAAGCTATCACAACAACATACCGTTGCGATGGTGGGAGACGGTATCAATGATGCTCCAGCCATGAAAGCTTCGAGCATTGGTATTGCGATGGGAGGCGGTACGGATGTTGCGCTCGAGACAGCTGATGCGGCGTTAACACACAACCGTTTGATTGAGCTACCTGCCATGATAGAACTGTCGCGTGCGACGCTAAGTAACATTCGTCAGAATGTCGCGTTAGCGCTAGGTTTGAAAGGTGTATTCTTAGTGACAAGTTTACTTGGTGTTACTGGGTTGTGGGTTGCTGTATTAGCCGACAGTGGTGCAACAGCACTGGTGACATTGAATGCGTTGAGATTACTTCGTTTTGAGTCCAAGCAGATTAAATAACTGACCTAACCATTGATCCCACTCATTAATAGCCCGAGGCATTCGTGTATCGGGCTTTTTTTAACCGTATTCACCTGATGCGATCAGACGTTTTTCTCGTCCTTGAAATCACGCATTGCTATGCAACAAAATGATCTAATGCCCCTTAAAGTGTGATCAATACCAGTTTTGTTTGAAATTTCATTTTCATTACATTTTGTCATTGTGATTATGATCACTCTATGTTGGTGAAAGGTTCGCTACAGTGCATCTGTACCCAATAACTGATTAATGAGCTTATTGTTCATAAAATAAGCCACAATAAGGAGCGACTTATGTCTCAAGCTGTATTCCATTTAGGTATTACTGAAGCTGATCTTAATGGTGCGACTCTAGCGATCATTCCTGGTGACCCAGCGCGTGTTCAAAAAATCGCAGAACAAATGGAAAATCCAGTATTTCTAGCAAGCCATCGTGAATACACGCTATACCGTGCAGAGCTAGACGGTAAACCTGTTGTGGTTTGTTCTACAGGTATTGGTGGTCCTTCTACCTCTATCGCAGTTGAGGAATTGGCACAGCTTGGTGTTCGCACTTTCCTACGTGTTGGTACAACGGGTGCAATTCAACCGCATGTAAACGTGGGTGACATGATCGTAACGACGGGGTCAGTTCGTCTTGACGGTGCGAGCCTACACTTTGCTCCTATGGAATTCCCAGCAGTTGCTGACTTTGAAGTAGCAACCGCAATGAAAGCAGCGGTAGAAGAGTCTGGCGCTACGGTTCACATGGGTGTGACTGCATCAAGCGACACGTTCTACCCTGGTCAAGAACGTTACGATACGTTCTCTGGTCGTGTTGTTAAGCGTTTCCAAGGCTCTATGCAAGAATGGCAAGACATGGGCGTACTTAACTTCGAGATGGAGTCTGCAACACTGCTAACAATGTGTGCGAGCTCTGGTTTAAAAGCGGGTTGTGTGGCTGGTGTTATCATCAACCGTACACAAAAAGAGATTCCAGATCATTCAACTCTGAAAGAAACGGAAGCGCGTTCAATTAAAGTGGTTGTAGAAGCAGCGCGTAAAATGCTTTAAGCCGCTATAGTTGGCATTTAAACAAACAGAAAAACCAGAGGCTAACCTCTGGTTTTTTTCTACTTATAGAAATGCGTACAGCTAAAGTTTAGGTATAAAAAAAAGCAGCATTAATGCTGCTTTTTATCGTTGTGAATTTTAGCTTTTCTTAATGGCACTAGATCTCGTCTGAACCGCCCGCGTCTTTAAACCAAGCCGTTAAGTGCGTTCTTAAATCTTTAAGCTCATCAGGGCCAATCAGGGCTAGCCCTAAGTCTTCAGCACGAGTAATGTCATTGTGACGAAGAGGACGGAAGCTCACCAACATTGCGCGCGCTTGTAAGCCACCTAATAGATCGCGAAGCGATTCTAACTTATATAAAGTATCGTCGCCGTCATCTCTCATGCCTTTGGTTTTGCACTCGATGATGTGCAGCTTGTTGTTTACAACTGTTGCGACATCTAACTCATTGCGTACTTCACTTTCACCAAGTTTGCGATAAACCTGAACATTTAACGATCGATCTTGGATCGTCGGCATGGTGTCTTGGATTTGCTTCACGGTGCTGTGAACCAAAGTTTCTAACCACTCACCGTTTGAAAAGCGTCGAGCATCTTCATCTGCAAACGTTAAAACGCCATTCTCATAGGTGGCGATTTCTGCTTCTACTAAATCTGAAAGCAACATGTTGAGCTCACGGTAGCCCTGCTGTTTTTCGGAGAGCTCGACATCAAGCTTTTGTTCTTTGCGGCATGTGGTTGCAAGGTAGTTAAGTGTTGCTAGACCTGGCCCAAGCTCAAGCGCATTTGAGGCCCATCGTTCACCAAGTTCATACAATTTTTTATCAAGAAGAGGTGGTAAATCAACGTGGTGAAACTCGCCGCGTGCACCAAAGATAGTGAGGTAATCTGCAATCGTAATGTGATCTTCGACTTGGGTATCTTCTTTGCCATCAGGGTATAACCAACAAAGCTTATCGCTACTAGGCTCAACCACAAAAATTGGCCAGCGATAGGTACGGAAAACTTCGTACACCGACAACAAGCGATGACGAAGACCACAGCTCGCGTTCAATTTTACATCTTCGCCGCGTTCATGGAGATCTTTTGCCAGTTTTTGAATTGCTTGTTTGATCAGAGATGTATTAACAGCGGATGGAATTTCAAAAAATTCAGAAGTAATTTCTCGTTGATCTAAAACGGCACTCAGTCGGTCAAATATATCTAACTGGCTCTTGTCTCCGATGAAGACGATATGTGTGCTTAGCGTACGATTATCTAATAGAGGAGTGACCAATCTCACTGGGTCTTGGTCGATAATACCAACATGAACAGCCATAGATTTTCCTTTTTATGAGGCCGCTCGAAAAGAGTTGTGCAAGGGGATGAGCTGGCCTTATTAATCATATGTAGACATGGCCGACAAAAAACAAGGGCGACTTAACAAAAAGTCGCCCTTATACAGTTGATTGCACTAATTAATACTCTTAATTATAAAGTATTTATAACTTAAAGCGGTGGACCAATTCATTTTGCTGATGAGCCAAGTGGGT
The DNA here is from genome assembly GCF_033338935.1 of Vibrio sp. Vb0598. Taxonomy (NCBI): domain Bacteria; kingdom Pseudomonadati; phylum Pseudomonadota; class Gammaproteobacteria; order Vibrionales; family Vibrionaceae; genus Vibrio; species Vibrio sp. Vb0598. Next base: position 23,467 of record NZ_JAWOTP010000008.1, read on the forward strand.
CAGTGATTCACTGGTTTGTGCGATACTCGACATGGCTTGGAAACTTTCATCGGCGATGCTGTTGATATCTTCAATACTGCGAGCAATGTCTGTTGATGTTTCACTTTGCTCTGCTGCTGCTTGTGAAATGTGCGTACTCATTTGGCTGATCTCAATGATTAGCGCCTGGATCTCTTCCATTGAGCTGTTCGCTTTTGACGCTTGCTCAACCGACATCTCCATATCGCTCATACAGCTTTGTATGACTTGGTTCGCCGATTGCGAGCTAGATTGCAGATTACTGATCATGGATTCAATTTCAGTGGTTGATTGAGTCGTTCTTGATGCGAGTACTCGTACTTCATCTGCCACTACCGCGAAGCCGCGACCTTGTTCACCAGCGCGAGCCGCTTCAATTGCCGCGTTCAATGCCAGTAGGTTGGTTTGCTCCGCAATGTTGCGGATCACATCAAGGATAGACCCAATTTGACCACTCATTTTTTGTAGCTCAGAAACTGCGGAGACCGATTCGTTCAAACGTGTTTCTAGTTGATTAATGGTTGAGATGTTACTGCTCATAACATTTCTGCCTTCTTCAGAGGCAGATTCGACGCGTTGCACCATTTCTAGCGAGCCTTGCGCACTTTGCGCGACTTCCTGCACTGAATGAGACATTTCTGTCATCGCGGTAGCGACGTTTGCCGTTTGTTCGCGTTGAGAGCTCAATTTAATTTGTGCTTGCGAAGAGGTGCGTTCGTTGGTTGTCGCGGTTGACGATAGGTTTTCTGACGCTTCGTTGAGTTTCACCAAGATCTCGTGAAGGTTGTCGGCGAGTGAGTTAATGTGTCCACTCACACGGCTGAATTCGTTGTTATAGCGAATGTCGATACGCTGTGTCATATCACCTTCAGTCAGGCCTTCTAACACTTTTAGAATACGAGTCAACGGCTCGCGAACGCTTTGTGCGATGTGGTAGCCAATCGCTGTCGCGAGTAAAACGACAATAACGCCAATGATGATGGCTTTCGTTACACCCGCCGAATATATGTCACCTGCATCTGCCAATGATTCATTGAGCTTATCTGTTGCGGTTGTCGTAAATTGCTCAAGAATCGCCATGGTTGAATCCACTTTATTTGCTAGGTTGGCGATATTGTTATACAAAGCGGCGCGAGCATTGAGGTAATTATTATGTTGGTCTAGCACACCGCCACGCATACCGACGTCACGAGTAAATTGCTCTACAGATTCGCCAAATGCTTTTTCTAGCTCAGGAAGCTGAGTCACCAACCCGCGGAATGCGTAATTCAAGTGCGTTACTGCTTTGCGGTTTTTAGCCACGGCTTGCGTAACAAACTCAGGGTTGGAACTGGCGAGAGCATCAGAAGTAATCACTTCGGCATCTTTTAACTTGATAAAGTAGCTCTTTGCCATGACTTTGACAGAAATGCTGGTTTGATCTGCCACATATTCTTTAAGACCAACCGACAGTTCGGTATTCAGTTTTTGGAAGCGGCGTGAGGATTTTTGCACTTCTTCTTGAGCCGCGAACATTGCTTCGTAGTTGTCCATGGCCTCTAGAGCTTCTGTAAAATAGCTCTGCTCTAACGTTTTTAACTGTGAAAACGGTTCGGCAAGAGAAGGGTAGGTTTGGCTTGCGGTTTTCAGTTGAGCCAATGTGGATTCGAAGCGCTGTTGAGATCTAGCAAATTCCTGACGCATTTCATCCATGCGTTGTTTATTCTCTGTCGTCAGGAAGTCTTTAAATGATTTGTCGGCAGAAAGCAGCTCAACACTGGTTTGATTAGATAACGATACCAACGGTAGGGATGATTTAGAAACCGTGCCAAATTTTCCGTGAATATCACTCATTCCTCCCATCATAATGGCAATTGTGACGGCAAATAGGATGATGATCAGTGCAAAGCCGGCATACATCCTTTTAATAACTGAACCTCGCATAAGTGAGCTTCCTCTCCCAAAAATAGACAAGCTACCCAAGTATTTTTGAATTTACTTGGGTATAAAAATAATAATTGTCTTAAAAAAGTAACAAAATTCATTGGATTGTATTCAGTTTGTGATGCGCATTTTATGACGCACACGACAAAAAAAGCTTCGTTAATTAGCATTTGATTAATAATGTTAAGTGAACACTGTTTTTATTGAGCTCCGCTTTTGGTTGGCGCATACTAATTGGGGTCTAATTACGTTTATAAAATGGAGTCCTCATGGCGGAAGAAACGATCTTTAGTAAAATTATTCGCAAGGAAATCCCTGCCGATATCCTTTATCAAGATGATTTGGTGACTGCGTTTCGCGACATTAACCCTCGCACACCAAGCCATATTCTCATTATTCCGAATAAACTGATCCCAACAACGAATGATGTAGAAGCTGAAGATGAAGCAATAATGGGGCGTTTGTTCACTGTTGCTAGAAAGTTAGCGAAAGAAGAAGGTATTGCTGAAGACGGCTATCGCCTGATCGTTAATTGTAATCCACATGGTGGCCAAGAGGTTTACCATATTCACATGCACCTACTAGGCGGCCGCCCTCTAGGTCCAATGGTATTGAGCTAAGCTTTTAAAAGTGGGTGGTGATTCACCCACTTCTTTTTCCTGTCGAATGACACATTTGTGGAGATAAATGTGAAACTAGGTGTAAAGCTGTTAGGGCTGATGAGCTGGGCTTTAATGGCCTCTGGCTGCGCGAATTTATCTGCGGGCAATCTGTTTAGTCATTACAGCAACCAGAATCAAGAAGTTTATCAAGCCGTTGTTGCAGGGGAATATGCCAAAGCAAAACAACTTCAATCAAGTGAAGTGGGTGGCGAGATACTTGGCAATTTTGAAAAAGGTCGTATCTCTTTTCTTGCTGAAGATTACCCGACAAGTTTGAATGCGCTAGAAAGCAGCGATCGTGCCGTACGTGTTCAACAAGATCGAGCGACGATATCTGTGTCAGGCACGGCAACGAGCGTCGGCTCTCTCGCAGTGAACGACAATCTCCAAGACTATCATCCCGCCGATTACGAACTTGGCTTTTTGCACCTGTATCTAGGACTAAATTACTTACAGAAAAACGATTTAGAAGGGGCACTAGTTGAAGTGCGTCGAGCTAATCAAGTTCAGGAAGCAGCAAGAAAGGCGCGTGAAAAAGAGCTAAAAGCAGCAGAGAAAGACCTTAACAAGCAAGGCATGTCTGCCAATTTAGGCAGTGTGTTAGCGAACTACCCTGATGCTGGTAAAAAACTAAGCGCGGTACAAAATGGTTATCTGTTCTATCTTTCTGGCTTGTTATATGAAGCGTCGCGAGACTTAAACAGTGCTTATGTTGATTACCGACGAGCACTCGCTGTAATGCCAGACAACAAGCAAGTTGTGGAAAGCACCTTATACGCTGCTAAGAAGCTGGGCATGCGTGAAGACTTGCGCATGCTAGAGAAGCGGTATGGTAAAGCACCTTCTGGATTAACTCAGTCACAAGGGCGAGTCATCGTTATTGATGAGCAGGGTGTTGTTGAGGCGATGAAAGGGTGGCGTATTGATTTACCAATTTACGACAGTCGCGATAATGGCGCGATTTATTCGTTGGCGCTTCCTTATTATCAGAACCGAGGTGCTCAACGTTTTAGCGATGTTGTTTTAAATGGTCAGGTATTATCTTCCAGTACGCTGGTTGATGTTAATGCGATGGCGCAAAACGATCTTAATGAACGTCTTACTACAATAGTGATCCGTCAAGCTCTTCGTGTTTGGGCAAAAGATCGAATCCGAAAAGAGGCGGCGAAAAAAGGCGATGATGTGGGCAACATACTTTTCAACGTATGGAATACATTGACCGAACAGCCAGATACGAGAAGTTGGCAAACGTTGCCAGCGCAAGTGAAAACGGCTTCAAAAATCGTGAAACCGGGAACACAAAGTTTAAACTTGGGTGATCAAACCTATCAGTTTGAAGTGCCTGCACAGCAGACTACATTGGTATGGGTATCTCGTCAGGGAGCACACTCAACCGTGTGGCATAAACAGCTAGGGAGACTGTAATGAAAGCATGGCTTGTTTGTTTAGCAATGGCTATTGGTTTAGTTGGATGCGCCGAAAACACGGCTGGTATTCGAATTGATGGCCAAACGCAAAAAGTATTCTTTAATGATAACGTTTTAGGTAGTCGCTTATTAGTTGACAACATCACCACCACTTACGTTGATGATCGCCCACGAGGAGTCGTGCAGCTGAGTAGCAATTACAAAGGTGATCAGCACATTCTTTACCGATTTTATTGGTATGACAACAATGGTTTAGAAGTGAATACCAAACCTGGTCCGTGGCGAAAAATGATTGTGCGAGGATTTGAGCAAGTCACGTTATCTGAAGTTACTGTGAATCCAAATGGCACAAAATTCCGTGTGCAAATTAGAGAAGCACAAGACGATTAATCTTAACGGCTCTGCCGAAGCTGCCGCGCTAACGATGCGCTGGTATTGAAAAACTAAGGAACTCTCATGAAAAAAAGTATTATTGCTCTTTTAGGTCTTGCCGTCATTTTAGGTGGCTGTTCTAACAAAGTCTCTTACGGCGATGCGCAAGCAACAGAAACCACGACTATCGATTTTGGCTCAACAGATTTACAAAAAATCGCGGCTGAAATGGTGGATAGCATGATGATGTCGGGCTCTGTAGCAGCAATTACTCGTGACCAACGTCCTATCGTTTTTGTTGAGCGAATTAAGAACAAAACCAGTGAACATATTGACACTGAATCCATTACTGACACGATCTCTACTAAGATGTTGAACTCAGGTAAGTTCCGCTTTGTTGATATGGATCGTGTTGAGTCTGTGCGTGAACAACTTAACTTCCAAAACACGGATGAGCTTGTTAACCAAAGCACAGCGATCCAATTTGGTAAAATGGTTGGTGCTCAATACATGCTTTACGGCAACCTATCTAGCATTGTGAAAAATGCAGGTAGCGATAAAGATGTATACTACAAGATGACCATGCGCCTAATGGACCTAGAAACAGGTTTGATTGAGTGGGCGGATGAAACTGAAATTCGTAAAGCGCAATCTAAGAGCCTATTCGGTCTTTAATCGAACAGGGTGGAGAAGTCATCAATGGCATGGTTTTCTTGGCAACAAGCAAAACAGTTAGATCCGAGTCTTAATGCTCTCGATGGCTTCTTTACGGAGCCTCCGGTAAAAGTACAAACTGTTACCGGGGGGCTAACCAACCGCTGTTGGCGGTTGGAATCTTCTCAAGGCCTTGCATACATCTGGCGACCGACCAGTCATGTCTGCAAGGCTTTTTCAATTTCTCGTCACAGTGAATATCAAGTGCTGAATGCAGTCTCTTCATTGGAAATTGGCCCCAAGCCAGTTTTTATTCATGAGCAAGGGTTGCTGGTGGAATGGATAGAAGGAGAGGCACTGACGGAGTTAGGCTTAGCACTAAGCTATTTATTATCCATTGCGGCGAAGATTCATCAATATCCGATAAGCGCAATTCCTTTGGTTCCATTTTCATATATTTCTCGCATCGATCATTATTGGCTTGAGCTTGATGGTCAGTATGTGGGTACGGAGTTTGAGGCTTTGTACATGAAGTGGCGCACGGAACCGAACGTTGCACCTGTTCCGCTTGCCCTATGTCACTTCGATCTGGGGTGTTACAACCTAGTGCGAGGAGAGAGTGGGGTGAAAGTCATTGATTGGGAGTATGCCGGGATTGCTGACCCTAGGCTTGATTTGACCTTAACTATTCAGGTCGCGAATTCGCCTGTGGAAGAAGCGGTAAAGCAGTATTGCCAAATTCGAGGTGTCGAAGATGTGTCTCTTTGGCTGAGAGGTGTAAAAGCTTGGCAACCAAGAACCTTGGTGATGGCGATGCTCTGGTATCTACTTGCCTATAAATTGTGGGGAGATGAACAATACTTAAACAGTGCGTATGAGTTGAAAGGCTCATTGTGTATGGAAGATCACTGTTTTGAGAACTCGTGATATTTTCCCCTTTAACAGTAAGGAAATAGTGGTAGTTTTAATAAAAGTACCAGATACACACAGGGAGAGGTACACATGATTATTTACTTACACGGCTTTGACAGTACAAGCCCGGGTAACCACGAAAAAGTTCTTCAACTGCAATTTATCGACGACGACGTTCGTTTTATCAATTACAGCACCCTTCACCCAAAGCACGACATGCAACACTTGTTAAAAGAAGTGTCTAAAGTTATCGATCAATCTGATGACCCAAACCCGTTAATCTGCGGGGTTGGTTTAGGTGGTTACTGGTCTGAGCGAATTGGTTTTCTATGCGGTATCAAGCAAGTGATGTTCAACCCGAACTTGCACCCAGAAAAAACGATGGCTGGTCGAATCGATCGCCCAGAAGAGTACGAAGATATCGCAACAAAATGTGTTGATCAGTTCCGAGCGAAAAATCAAGCTCACTGCTTAGTGATTCTCTCTAAAGATGATGAAGTGCATGACAATTCGAAAACGGCAGCTGAGCTAGAAAAACACTATCAAATCATTTGGGATGAAACTCAGTCTCATAAGTTCAAAAAAATCTCTCATCATTTACAAGCGATAAAGGCATTTAAAAATACTTATTAATGTTGAGTGTAGACAGTAAAGCGGCGTTTTTATCGGCTGCTTTGCTGCGATTCCTTCTCTTGAGTATGCCGAGCCACTGTCTCTTTGAAAGGCACATTTTCTTGGTTTAACGCTTTGAATATTGTGTTCTCCTTACCGTTTTCTTACTTCCCTCCTATGTAGCACGAACACCTTGTTGTAGAGTAGTCGAAAAGTAGTCAATCCGTACTCGTTACACGGATTTTGGTTGCCTTCAAAGTTGGTCTCTATATAATGAACCGGACTAAAATAATTTGATAAATATCAAAAAAAATTGAGAGCGAGTAATAAACTTGCCCAAAAACTTCTGGCGCCGTATGCGTACCAGATAAACATGCCAAACCCTGACAAGTCATTGATAGATAAAGAATCAAAGTGGGTGGTAGTTTTTTAATCCAAGTAATTGAGACACCTCTAAGAACCAAGAATTCATCGGTTGGATGGATGCCACAAATGTTTGTGAGTCATGCATCGAGCTGAACCCCATATATTCATTTTTGTAGAGGAAAATCATTGTGACACGCATTATCGTTGTAGGCGGCGGTGCAGGTGGTCTTGAGTTGGCAACTAAGCTTGGTCGAACTCTAGGTCGCAAAAACCGTGCGCAAATTACGCTAGTCGATCGAAAAGCGAGCCACTTGTGGAAGCCATTATTGCATGAGGTTGCTACAGGTTCTTTGGACGAAGGAGTAGATGCACTGAGCTACCGAGCTCATGCAAAAAACCACAGCTTCGACTTCCAAATGGGTAGTCTTCAAGACATCGACCGTGAACGTAAAGTTATCATCTTAAGTGAGCTTAAAGACGAACACGGTGAACTTCTTATGCCAAGCCGTGAGCTAGAATACGACATTCTAGTGATGGCGATTGGCTCGACATCAAACGACTTCAACACGCCTGGCGTTCGTGAAAACTGTATTTTCCTAGACAGCCCTGAGCAAGCACACCGTTTCCGTACAGAAATGAACAACGAGTTCCTAAAGCTGCACGCGAAAAACGGTAACGGTACGGTCGATATTGCGATTGTTGGTGCTGGTGCAACTGGCGTTGAACTATCAGCTGAGTTACATAATGCTGTTAAAGAGCTGCGCACTTATGGCTTCGGTGATCTTGATTCTAGCAAGTTGAACGTCAATCTGATTGAAGCAGGTGAGCGTATTTTACCAGCGTTACCTCCACGTATTTCTTCTGCTGCTCATCAAGAGTTGGTGAAGTTGGGCGTAAACGTGCGCACCGCCACTATGGTGACTAAAGCTGAAAAAGATGGCCTTACTACAAAAGATGGTGAGAAAATCCCAGCTCAAATCATGGTTTGGGCTGCAGGTATCAAAGCTCCAGACTTTATTAAAGATATCGCTGGCTTAGAAACGAACCGTATCAATCAGCTTGTAGTGAAAAACACACTACAGACAACACGAGATGATGACATCTTTGTTATTGGTGACTTAGCACAATGCACCCAGTCTGACGGTTCGTTCGTGCCGCCACGCGCTCAAGCTGCACACCAAATGGCAAGCCAGGCATTTAGTAACATCGTCGCGAAGATCAACGGGCGCGAGTTGAAAGACTATGTATATAAAGATCACGGTTCATTAGTGTCTCTAAGTCGCTTCTCAACCGTTGGTAGTCTGATGGGGAACCTAACTAAAGGGTCGATGATGGTAGAAGGCCGTATTGCTCGTGTCGTTTACATCTCATTGTATCGCATGCACCTAATGGCGTTGCATGGTGTATTCAAAACCGGTCTGATGATGCTCGTCGGCCGCATTAATCGCGTGCTGCGTCCAAACCTTAAGCTGCACTAAGGTTTTAAATCCACTCTGTGTGGATGTGTTGTATCTTAAAAAATGCAGAAGCCACCGCAAGTCGGTGGCTTTTTGTTTATGTTAGATCTGTCGGTAAAAGTGAGAACACAACGCCATCTTTAGGCTTACCCTGAAAAATAAACCGGTTTCTGGCGATGGCTTCTTTTTGTGCACCGACGGACTCAATTAAGGCTTGGCTAGCTTCGTTGTCGGGGTCACAAACAATCTCTAGTCGAGTTAAACTTAGCTTTGCGAAGCAGAATTCTGCTAAGGCTTTAACGGCTTCTTGGGCATAGCCTTGCCGTTGATAGCGGTCGGCAACCCAGTAACCAATACTCGCCATATTAAACGTATGATATAACTCATTAACCGCTGCCATTCCAACCAAAGTGTTACTTTGCCGCTCATAGATACCGAAACCAAAAGCCTCAGTTTTGACCCAGTTAAGACGGGTTGCCAACAGAAAGTCCTGCGCGGTTTTCAATGTGACGTTTTTATCACACCAGTCAAGCCATTGGTGCAGCGAAGGGGATTCTGCAAGTAATCGTTGTAGTGAATGTGCTTCTTCAGCAGGGATGAGCTTGAGCGCTAAGCGGGGCGCAATGATTTCAAAGTCTGGACTCATGAACTAATACGACTTCCATGTTGAGTGTAAGTAAATTGAAAGCTGTCTATTTATACTTGAACGCAGCTATTTTCCTTGCTCTGCGTTGGTTAGGAATAACTGAGGTATAGCAGATAAAAACAAAGCGCAGCTTTGCTGCGCTTTGTCGAACCGCTCGTGCTTATCGAACCCGACGAACTTGAATGATCATACCCATCAACGGGTTATCTAGGTAATGAGTCTCGCTGCTACGCATACGACGTTTTTGATCCATTCGATAACTCTTCAGGAATTTCTCTTCGGTTACTGTCGGCGATATTTCTGCCAAGTTACCGACTTGGACGTTACCATCTACTTCACCTAAATCATCCGCCAATTGCTCAGTTGAGGTTGGTTCAAAACGCACCTCTCTAACACTTGGTTCGCGCAGATCTAGTGTTGTTTCGGCGAAGAGGTAATGCTGTACGTATATTTGGAATCGACCATCTAGTTCATATAAAGGACCATTGACCGTCTCTTCACTGTAACCGTCGCTGGAAAATGTTTGATTGCTATTGCCATTGATTGGGCGGCCATCTGCTTGATAAGAATCAGAGAAATCTCGCCCGCCAACGATGCGGAAAATTGGGGCGCTAGATTTACCTCGGTCACCTTGACGCCAGGCTACGTGTTTAAGCACTTTAAAGCCGGCATGATTATTTAGTGCCGCTTCTTGCGCGTTGAGACGGAAAGAAGAACTTGGCAAAAGTGTCACGCCTTTAGAGCGGCGGTAGGATTCACTCTCTAGGCTACCGACATTTTCCATATCGATTTTTGGCAGTTGATTCGGCCAAGATTCTGTTGTGCTTTCAGCGTCGACTGCTCGCTTGAAAATGATCACTTCAATATCAAATTGGCGCTGTGCCCAAGAGGGCATTGAGACACATAGAAGCAATAACGGGATCAGTATTCTCATTCGACTATTAGCTCGTTGGTAATAAATTCTGTTTAAAATCATTCAGTAAGTCTTGAACAAACTGAATGCGTTTACGTCGGTCCACCAATGGTACGCTAAACTTGAACTTAGTTGGACCTTCCATTGCAAATTTTTGCGGCTGTGATTGCAGCAGTTTAACTAAATACGCTGGATTTATGTCAGCATCAGGGTAAAACTCGATAAATCCACCTTTATCATGGGCTTCTATCTTTTTCGCTTTTAAACTACCAGCCGAAATTTTCAATTCTGAGACGGCAAGTAAGTTCTTTGTTGCGTCTGGAAGCAGACCAAAGCGATCAATCAGTTCCACTTTTAGCTCTGATAGTTCATCACTGCTTGTGACACTCGCAATGCGTTTGTACATCGACAGTCGTGTGTTTACATCCGGAATGTAATCATCTGGTAAGAGCGCTGGAATTCGCATTTCCACTTCAGTTTGCTCACGAAGCAGCTCATCCAAAGATGGCTCCTTGCCTTCTTTTAATGCTTGCACTGCTTGTTCCAGCATTTCCATATAAAGTGTAAAACCAACGGATTGAATTTGCCCACTTTGCTCATCACCAAGCAGCTCACCAGCACCACGGATTTCTAAATCGTGGGTTGCTAACGTAAAGCCAGCACCTAAGTCTTCCAGTGAAGCAATCGCATCAAGACGCTTGATGGCATCTTTGGTCATGGCTTTTGGATGTGGCGTTAATAAGTAAGCATAGGCCTGATGGTGCGAACGTCCAACACGGCCACGCAATTGATGCAACTGCGCCAAGCCAAGATTGTCCGCACGATCCATGATTATGGTATTTGCCGTTGGTACGTCGATACCGGTTTCGATGATGGTTGTACACACCAACACATTAAAGCGCTGATGGTAGAAGTCATTCATGATTCGCTCAAGTTCGCGCTCGCGCATTTGACCATGAGCCACGGTAATGCGTGCCTCTGGGATGAGTTTCTGTAAGTCTTCTGCCGTTTTTTCAATGGTTTCAACCTGATTGTGCAGGAAGTAAACCTGACCACCACGCATAATTTCACGCAGTACCGCTTCACGGAGCACTGGCTCTTCTTTTTGTCGAACAAAGGTTTTAATGGCTAAACGGCGTGCAGGAGGTGTCGCGATGATCGACAGGTCTCGCATGCCACTCATTGCCATATTCAGTGTGCGTGGAATTGGTGTTGCGGTGAGGGTAAGAATGTCCACATCCGCACGCATTGCTTTGACTTTTTCTTTTTGACGAACCCCGAAGCGGTGTTCCTCATCAACGATCAACAAACCTAAATCTTTGAATTTAATGTCGCTCGAAAGCAGCTTATGCGTACCAACGACAATGTCTACTTTACCATCGGCAACGTCTTGCAGAATGACTTTTTGTTCTTTGGCAGATTTAAAACGAGACAGTACTTCAACTCGGATTGGTAAGTTGGCAAAACGGTCACGGAAGTTTTCGAAATGCTGCTGAGCAAGCAAGGTTGTTGGTACGAGTACGGCGACCTGTTTACTGTTATCCGTTGCGACAAATGCTGCGCGCATAGCGACTTCCGTTTTACCAAAGCCCACGTCACCACACACTAAGCGATCCATCGCTTTTGCCTGGCACATGTCTGACAAGACGGCATTGATGGCCATCGCTTGGTCATCTGTTTCTTCAAACGGGAATGTTGCTTTAAATGTTGCGTATTGCCCACGATCTAGCTCAAATTTGAAGCCAGGTTTTAATTCTCGTTTAGCATACACATCCAGCAATTCTGCCGCGACATCACGCACTTTTTCTGCCGCTTTACGACGTGCTTTTGCCCACGCTTCACCACCTAATTTATGCAGTGGCGCACTCTCTTCAGCGCCGCCAGAATAACGGCTGATAAGATTCAGTGATGAAACTGGCACGTAGAGCTTGGCATCGTTTTGATACTCAAGGGTGACGTATTCCGTTTTCATACCACCGGCTTCAAGTGTTTGTAAACCGATGTAGCGGCCAATACCGTGATCAATATGAACCACAGGTTGACCGGGTTTTAGTTCCGCAAGATGGCGAATAACGGTGTCACTGTTGACGGCTTTTTTATCTTTGCGGCGTCGCTGGATAACGCGGTCACCGAGTAGATCACTTTCACAGATCAGAGCGAAGTTCAGCTCTTCGTGAATGAAACCATGCTCTGCTGCGCCTAAGATCAAGCTGAATCGATCACCCGAGTCTAGAGCTTGGTAAAGTGAGCCATGTACGACTGGCCGAACTTTGATGCCTTGCAACAGCTCCGTTAGTGCTTCACGACGACCTTCTGACTCTACCGAGAAAACGATTTTTCCGCTGAATTGCTCACTAAACTGACGAAGGCGCGAGAGCGGCTCTTTATTTTGTTGCTGAACGCCAAGCTCGGCTAACGATTGTACGGGTAGGTTTTGACGACCGGCACGCTTAACCACTTTATCTAGGCTCAATTGAGCGATAGGGAGCTGTTTTAGTTGACTGAAAAGTTCGTCTTTTTTCAACCAAAGCTGTTCAGGAGTCAAAAGAGGACGCAGCGGATCAACTTTTTTCTGGTCGTATCGATATTCGACATCGGTTAAGAAAGTATCGACCGCAGATTCGATATCACCATATGTGATGACTTGAGAGTCTTCTGGCAAATATTCAAATAAAGTCTCGGTATGGTCAAAAAACAGCGGCTGCCAATACTCAATACCAGCGGGCCACGTGCCTTTGGTCACTTGCATGTAGATTGATTCAGGCTCGCGGCGTGCGTCGAACTGGGTGCGCCAACGTGTACGGAAATCTTCAATCGCTTCTTTAGTGGTTGGGAACTCATGTGCAGGCAGCAATTGGATTTGCTGAATATCGTCGATAGAGCGTTGGTTCTCTGGATCAAACGTGCGAATGGTATCTATTTCATCATCAAAGAAGTCGATGCGGTACGGGTCATTGCTGCCCATAGGAAAGAGATCCAGAATAGACCCACGACTTGCATATTCACCTGGCCCAAATACTTGATCTACATGGCGGTAGCCTGAATTTTCAAGTTGTACACGTAACTTCTTTAGCGAGATTCGATCACCAGTTTTCACCATTAAAGTGTGTTGCAACAAAAAATCACGTGGCGATTGGCGTTGCAATACTGTACTGACCGGGACGATGGTTATGCCATCACGTTGACTTGGCAGTTGGTATAGGCGTGCGATACGTTCAGAGATGATTTCTTGATGCGGAGAAAAGTTATCGTAAGGCAGCGTTTCCCAGTCGGGGAATAGGCTTACCGTTTGGTCGGTGAATTGCTCAATCTCTGCCTGAAGCTTTAAAGCGATTTGCGGGTCAGGCACAACGAGTAGCGAGTGACTCGAATGCTGCTTGGCTAGCTCTGCAATGGCTAGAGGTAGAGCTGCGCCCGGCAAATTACCTAGCTGTTTTTTGTCGCCACGCTCTGAAGGGTTGGTGACGGAAAGAATCGTTGCTTTTGTCATAGGAATTATTTTTTATCTCGCTCCATCGAGCGCTGACGTAAAAGTTTTTGTTGTTGATACAGTGCCGCCTTTATCAGTAAATCTTGATCAGATTCTCGGAGCATCTTGTATCTAAGCGTGATAATGAAATCTTGCTCTGAAGCATCACATTCTTCTACTTGAGCGTAACAGTAAATCGCCGCAGCAGGGTGATCGAGGAACAGTTTAACACGAACGAGTTGTTGAGTAGTTAACGCTGTACCTGAGCGGAAACTGAGTTGACTAGCACCAAACTGCGTCGTTTGATAGCGAATGGAGGCGTCATCTTGTTGTGAAAGCATAAAGCTCAACAAGAGGTTAAGTTTCGCGTTTTGCGTATCAAGCAAGTTGATCACATGCTTTAACTCTTTGTTTTTCAGCTCTAGACGCGCGTTGTCTGCCAACATATCTAAGTGACTAAATTCACTGGCGACAATAAATGGTGCTGGAATTTCGGAGGCAAATGTTTCTTCATCTGGCAAAGCAAAGTCCGCACTCAACGTTTCGACGTTGATGGTGAGGTTATGATGGACGGTAAAGTATTCTTGCTCTGTCATATAGTCGATCCTTTTGCCAGTGAGCGCTCCCTGTTCACTCAACAAACAAAGAGAAATAGGGCACTGATTATCGCTAACTGAATGAAGTTATCAAGTTTAGCCGGTTTGTCCTTGAACTTTTTGCCCTAAATACAGACTTATTGCATGTCGTTGACAAATTTAGCGATTCTCTTGTCTTCTTAATGAGAAGAGTAAGGTAAGATAATCCGCTAAAGCTTTATATCAAAACAACCAGTTGGTTTGTCTTATATGTATCATCCTATCTCATTGTTTATTGGCTTAAGGTATCTTCGGGGACGCTCTGGAGATAGGTTCAGCCGATTTGTTTCTTATATGTCGACGGCGGGTATTACGATCGGTGTAATGGCGTTGGTGACGGTTCTTTCTGTGATGAACGGGTTTGAATCGCAGTTAAAAGAACGCATTTTAGGTGTGCTACCTCATGCCGTTGTTTCGCAACACGATGGAAAAACGCCTATGACCGAGTCTGCCCCTCCATTTGTTCAAGCGATGTCGAGTGAATCTCAGCCGGAACCTATCGTTAGAGGAGAGGCTGTTATTCAGAGTTCTGCACAGCTGACGGCTGGTTACCTCATCGGTATTGAACCTAAGAAAGGCGATCCGATTAGCAACCATTTGATTGCCGGACGATTATCGTCACTTCAAGCAGGTGACTACAATGTATTTTTGGGTCACAGTTTGGCGCGTTCACTAAAGGTCTCAATCGGGGATAAAGTGCGCTTGATGGTGACCAACGCAACGCAGTTTACCCCACTTGGCCGTATTCCTAGCCAGCGAAACTTTACTGTCTCAGGCATTTTCAATACGGGATCGGACGTTGATGGTCAATTAATGATTGTGAACATGACGGATGCATCTAAGCTGATGCGTTTCCCTAAAGACACGGTTTCTGGTTGGCGTGTCTTTTTCTCTGACCCATTTATGGTGACGGATTTTGCTGACCAACCCATGCCTGATGGGTGGCAATGGAGTGATTGGCGCGAACAGCGTGGTGAGCTTTTCCAAGCGGTGAAAATGGAAAAGAACATGATGGGACTTATGCTAGGTCTAATTGTGGGTGTCGCTGCATTCAATATTATCTCCGCTTTAATCATGGTGGTAATGGAGAAACAATCAGAAGTCGCAATATTGAAAACTCAAGGCATGACTCAATCTCAAGTGATGACCATTTTCATGGTGCAAGGTGCAAGCAGTGGTGTAATTGGCGCGATTGTTGGTGGCGCTGCGGGCGTGATCTTGTCACTTAATCTAAATGCGATTCTTGAATCTGCTGGTGTGGCGCTATTCAGCTTTGGTGGTCATCTACCCATCTTGATTGATTCACTGCAAATTCTTTTAGTGGTGGTATTGGCGATTGCTCTTAGCCTTGCTGCTACGCTTTATCCTTCTTATCGAGCATCTTCTGTTAAACCTGCTGAGGCACTTCGCTATGAATAAGCTATTAGAATGTCGTGATATTCGTAAAGTCTACCGAGAGGGTTCGTTAGATACGGAAGTGTTGAAAGGCGTAAGTTTCGATATCGACAAAGGGGAGTTGGTTTCTATTGTTGGCTCTTCTGGTTCGGGAAAAAGTACCTTATTGCATATTTTAGGTGCGTTAGATGACGCAACTCATGGTGAAGTTGATTTTCTAGGGCAAAACCTATCAGCTTTGAGCTCGAACAAACAGGCGGCATTACGCAACAAGCACCTTGGTTTTGTATACCAGTTTCATCACTTATTGGCTGACTTTACTGCGCTTGAAAATGTGGCGATGCCACTGATGATTGGCGGTGCTAAAGTAGCGGATGCAAAACAGGCGGCTAAAGCGCTGTTAGATAAAGTTGGTTTGAGTCATCGGATGCAACATAGACCCTCCGAGTTATCGGGCGGTGAGCGTCAGCGTGTTGCGATTGCGCGTGCATTGGTGAATAAACCTGATCTGGTCTTGGCTGATGAACCTACGGGGAACTTAGATCACAATACGGCACTGTCTATCTATGATTTGATGCGCGAGCTCAATAAAGAGTCAAACATTGCATTTTTGGTTGTCACGCATGACAAAGAGCTGGCAGCAAAAATGGATCGTCAAATGCACATGCAAGATGGTTTGCTCGTAGATCGTTTTGTGACTGATACAGCATCTGCGGAGGGCTAGTTTTGTTTACCTCTTTAGCTTTGATGATTGGTGGTCGCTTCAGTCGAGCGAAAAAGCGCAACAAGATGGTGTCTTTCATATCGCTTTCTTCGACCATTGGTATTGCGGTTGGCGTTGCTGTGATCATTATCGGTTTGTCTGCAATGAATGGCTTTGAGCGCGAGCTGCAATCGCGTGTGTTGTCTGTGATCCCACACGGCGAGTTAGAAGGTGTTAATGGACCACTTCATGACTACACCAAAACGATGAATCAAGCTCTAAAACATGAACATGTTGTCGCGGCAGCACCGTACGTTCGTTTTACGGGTTTGGCAGAAAAAGGCAGTAAGCTAAAAGCGATAGAAGTTCGTGGCGTAGAGCCTACTTTCGAGCAAGCGGTGTCGAGCTTATCGAATTTTATTGACCAAGCAGCTTGGCAAAACTTTTATGCCGGTCAGCAGCAAGTGATCTTAGGCCGAGGTGTAGCAAACGAGCTAAATGTCGCCGTGGGGGATTACGTTACGTTAATGATTCCGCAAACAGGCGGCGCAAATAAAGTGCAGGCTCCTAAGCGTGTGCGCGTGAAGGTGTCAGGGTTCTTAACGTTGAATGGCCAAATCGACCACTCTCTAGCGTTAGTACCATTAGCGGATGCGCAGCAATACGCGAGGTTAGGGGAAGGGGTCACTGGCATTTCACTAAAAACTGACGATGTTCTCAATGCGCCTTCTATTGTTCGCGAGGTTGGTAGCATGGTTGATGTTTACGTGTATTTGAAAAGCTGGCAGCAAAAGTTTGGTTTTTTGTATCGCGATATTCAGCTCGTGCGCACCATTATGTACTTGGTGATGGTACTGGTGATTGGCGTGGCATGTTTTAATATTGTGTCTACGTTGATGATGGCAGTGAAAGACCGAGCGGCGGAAATTGCAATTTTGCGAACAATGGGAGCAAAAGATAGCCTAATCAAACGGATCTTTGTTTGGCAAGGTGTATTCTCTGGTGTATTTGGCAGTCTCGTCGGCAGTGTTATCGGTGTCTTAGTGGCGTTAAACCTGACTCCGTTAATTAAAGGGTTAGAGAGCTTAATTGGTCATCAGTTTTTATCGGGTGATATTTACTTTGTTGACTTCTTACCATCACAACTACACTGGCCAGATGTCGCATTGGTGTCAGTGACGGCGATAGTGCTTAGTTTACTTGCGACGTGGTATCCTGCTTCTCGTGCCGCAAGGTTGAATCCGGCGGCTGTACTGAGTTCTAAATAGCTGATTGTTTTACAATATGCGAAAAACAAAAAGGACCGAATTCGGTCCTTTTTTGTATTTATCCGACTTGAGTAACATCGCGTTTCATTCTAACTGTTAGATGCCCCTCAACTGATAGCTCAAATGCTGATTTTTACGCAGTAAGGTCTTATCTTATTTTGCGTTTTTGCCAGCTCCGTACCACGGAGTAGCGCCAAAGCCCTCGAATTCCGAAGTAGCCAATAATCGCGGATACAACCCCACAAATTGCGCAGCCCAATAGAAATGGAGGTCCAATGGTGCTCATTTGCTGCATGATGAATTCCCACGATAGTTCAAAATGAAAAGGTTGCGGGGGAAGACGCATCACTAGAGCACCTAGCTTGTACGCAAAGTAAAATAGCACAGGCATAGTGATAGGGTTGCTGATCCATACCAAAGCGACGGAGAGGGGCAGATTGACACCCAACATAATGGCCAAGCCAGCGGCCATGATCATTTGGCTTGGCAGCGGAACAAAAGCCATAAATAACCCGACAGCAAAAGCCCCTGATGCCGAGCGGCGGTTTAAGCACCACAAGTTCGGGTTGTACAACACATTGCCGAAGACCTTCAATGCTTTTTGGCGTTTGATCAATTCATGATCTGGCATGAAGCGTTTTATCAGCTTTCTAGGCATAGGACAGCATGACTCTCTCAGAAAAAAGTTGGACCTTGGCGTTATTTGTAGCGAGCGTAATCTCGTCGGCTTGGTGGCCGACAATACCAGATTGGCGTTGGTTGCTGCTGGGAATAATAACCACTGGCTCAATAATCAAATTACGTCGTGGCTTAATTAGCATAGGCGCAATTGCGGGCTTTATGGTTGTCATCGTCCACGGCAATGTATTGGAGTCTCAGAGACAAGCCCTTTTTCAAGCAGGGGAGAATATTACCATAATTGGTAAAGTTGACAGCCCTTTTACGCAAATAAGTCACGGTTATGAAGGTATTGTCGCGATAGAAGCGGTAAATTCTCAAACTCTGTTACCTTTTCTTAAACCTAAAATCCGTCTTATTACGCCTTTTCCACTCGATGTTAACAGTGAGTTTACGACATCCATCTCGTTAAAGCCGATTACAGGTCTACGCAACGAAGCTGGCTTTGATGCTGAAAAGCACGCGATGGGTAAAAATATTATCGCCCGAGCGGTTGTTAACAAAGATGCTAAGTGGATTGTTCGTTCTAATGTATCTCTGCGTCAATCCATTATTGCCGATGTCGCTGATGATGTGTCTTCCCTTCATCATTTCTCGTTAATAAGTGCGTTAGTTTTTGCTGACCGTTCTTGGTTGTCTAAGGAAGATTGGCAAGCGCTCAGGGACAGTGGTTTACTGCATTTGGTCTCCATTTCTGGTTTACATATTGGTATGGCGTTTACTTTTGGGCTAGTCGTGGGCGGTACCGTTCGTTATCTATTACCCCAATACCAGTTGTTACCTAGCTTATATGGGCTGATCTTCGCTGTTGCCTACGCTTGGTTAGCGGATTTCTCTCTGCCTACTACGCGAGCAGTGTCGGTATGCGTTGTTTACGTTCTCCAGAAGTATACTCTGGTGCACTGGACTTCTTGGCGAGTTCTTTTGCTTGCAGTATCTCTACAACTGCTTGTCCAACCTTTTACATCCTACAGTATGAGCTTTTGGTTATCATACCTCTCCGTTTGTGCGGTATTGTTCGCAATTAATTTGATTCGACATCAAAGGGGAGGTTGGAAAGCGCGATTAAAAGCGTTATTGCTTACTCAATTGATGTTGAGCGCTTTAATCGTACCTGTTAGTGGCCATTTCTTCTCCGGTTTTAGTTTGTCCTCAATAGCCTACAACTTGGTATTTATTCCTTGGTTCGGATTTATCGTTGTACCTTTGATGTTTCTAGCCCTGTTCTCATCTTTGTTTCTTGAAATGATAGCGAAGCCTCTGTGGCATTTGGTGGACTGGTCATTACAGCCATTGAGCACGTCAATACAGTACGCAATAGGTTCTTGGCAACCTATTAGCATGGAAATGACAATGCTGGTTATGGCGATAGTGGTTTGCTTAATATTTCAACGGTTCATGTCTCAGTACGCGTGGTATTTGTTACTCGGCATCGTTATTAGTATCAAGCTTGCATCGGAGTATGAACCGCATTGGCGTATCGATGTATTAGATGTAGGTCATGGCCTTGCAGTGGTTGTAGAAAAAGACGACAAGGTGTTGCTGTATGACACTGGTAAAGCATGGCAAAGCGGCAGTATCGCAGAGCAGGTCGTCACTCCGGTTTTGCATCAACGAGGTTATGAAAGCATAGATACACTGATTCTAAGCCATTCCGATAATGATCACGCAGGCGGCCGCTTTTTCATTGAAGATGCCTTTTCTCCACAACGTAAACTTAGTAGTCAATTCTTTATCGAATATGAGCCTTGCACTAGAGGCGACCAATGGAAATGGCAAGGATTAAACATGGAAGTGCTCTGGCCTCCTGCACTTGTTCAACGCGCGTATAATCCGCACTCCTGTGTATTACGACTTACTGACCCTATTTCTAACTTTAGTATGCTTTTTACTGGTGATATTGAGGCCATTAGCGAGTGGATTTTGCTTAGAGAACCCGGAAAGTTACAAAGCGATGTGATGCTAGTCCCTCACCACGGGAGTAAAAGTTCATCGAATCCTCGATTTATCGAGTCGGTGAGCCCGAGTGTGGCGGTTGCTTCTTTAGCAAAAAACAATCGATGGGGAATGCCAGCGGAAAATGTCGTTGCTTCATACCGAAAGCTTGGCATTACTTGGCTTGATACTGGTGAGGGTGGTCAGGTAAGCTTCTTTATTCACCGTGATAATTGGCACTCAGAAACCAAACGTAGCGATACATTTGAGCCTTGGTATAGGCAGATGCTGCGTAAGGGAGTAGAATGAGAGTCTTAATGTAAGAAAATAAAGCACTTCTATGTCGATAAATACTGATGAAACGACTTGGCAGACGTTTAAGCGTCTATGGCAATTTATTCGCCTTTATAAGTCAGGTCTTGTCGTTGCAGTCATTGCATTAGTTATTAATGCCATATCAGATACCTATATGATTTCCCTGCTAAAACCACTACTCGATGAAGGTTTTGGGAACGCTGAATCTGATTTTTTACGCACGCTTCCATTGATTATTTTTGCCATGATGTTCATCCGTGGCATAAGTGGATTTGTCTCCACCTACTGTTTGAGCTGGGTATCTGGCAACGTAGTTATGCAAGTCCGTCGCATGGTGTTCAATCACTTTATGCATATGCCAGTGTCTTACTTTGATAAGGAAAAGACGGGCAACTTATTGTCGCGTATAACCTACGACTCAGAGCAAGTATCAGCGGCAACTAGCCAAGCGTTGGTGAGCATTGTCCGTGAAGGCGCAAGTATCATTGGTCTGTTAGTCTTGATGTTTTACAACAGCTGGCAATTGTCGCTAGTGCTGTTTGCTGTTGCTCCCGTTGTGGCATGGGGTATTGGTGTTGTTTCTAAACGTTTTAGAAAAATATCCAAAAATATGCAGACCATGATGGGTAACGTAACTGCATCAGCAGAGCAGATGCTGAAAGGCCATAAAGTTGTGTTGAGCTATGGCGGCCAAGACATCGAACGTAAACGATTTGAAAAAGTCAGCAACCAAATGCGTCAACAAAGCATGAAGTTGGTGACGGCTCAAGCGGCGGCTAACCCTATCATCCAAATGATTGCATCACTTGCAATTGTTGCCGTTCTTTATTTAGCAAGTATTGATTCGATTAAAGAGCAACTGACTCCAGGTACATTTACTGTTGTCTTCTCTGCAATGTTTGGTCTGATGCGCCCACTTAAAGCGCTGACTAACGTTACTTCTCAGTTCCAACGTGGTATGGCCGCGAGCCAAACGCTCTTCGCGTTAATTGACCTCGAGCCTGAGAAAAACGAAGGTAAGTTGACAGTTGAACGCGCAAATGGCGATGTTTCAGTTAAAAACGTAAGCTTTACTTACACTGGTGCAGAAAAACCAGCATTGGAAAATGTCAGCTTCGATATTCCAAGAGGAAAAACGGTGGCGCTAGTTGGCCGTTCTGGCTCAGGTAAAAGTACCATCGCGAACTTGTTCAACCGCTTCTATGATGTTGACAGTGGATCTATCACATTAGATGGGCATGATATTCGTGATTACGAGCTAAAGAATTTACGTCAGCAATTTGCACTAGTATCGCAAAATGTTCATTTGTTTAATGACACGATAGCAAACAATATTGCGTACGCAACGGATGGCCAATATGAGCGCAGTGATATCGAGAAAGCGGCAACACTCGCGCATGCGATGGAGTTCATCAGCAAAATGGATGATGGACTTGATACCATGATTGGTGAAAATGGTGCTAGCTTGTCTGGTGGTCAACGCCAACGTGTTGCGATTGCGCGAGCTCTATTGCGTGATGCTCCAGTGCTGATTCTTGATGAGGCAACTTCGGCTTTGGATACCGAATCCGAGCGAGCTATTCAAGCTGCACTTGATGAGCTGCAAAAAGACAAAACGGTACTTGTAATAGCGCACCGCTTATCCACAATCGAGAAAGCCGATGAAATTCTTGTGGTTGATGATGGTGCCATCATTGAACGTGGCAACCACGCTGAGCTTATTAAGAAAAATGGTGCGTATGCACAATTGCACCGTATTCAGTTTGGTGAATAAGCGCGGTGATTGAAAAAATCTGGTTTGAAAACCATCCAATAAAATATCTCTTGTGGCCGCTTTTGTGGCCACTGAGTTTATTATTTGGAGCGATAAGCAAGTCAAAGCGAAAGCAATACCAAACTGGCCGCAAGCAAGTTTATAATGCGCCTATACCTGTTGTTGTGGTTGGCAATATCACTGCTGGTGGCAATGGTAAAACACCAGTTGTTGTGTGGCTTGTTGAGCAACTACAGCAAATGGGCTTTAAGCCGGGGGTTGTTTCTCGTGGTTATGGGGCAAAGGCTCCTGCCTATCCGTTAGTGCTAAAAGAAGATACGCCAGCGAAGCATTGTGGCGATGAACCTAAGTTGATTCATCGCCGTACAGGAGCACCTGTTGCGGTAGATCCTGTGCGTTCAAATGCTGTGAAAGCACTGCTAGATTTGGATGTGGATATCATAATTACGGATGATGGATTACAACATTATGCGTTAGGCCGTGATATTGAGTTAGTGATTGTGGATGGGAATCGCCGGTTTGGTAATGAAAGCCTGATTCCATTAGGTCCTTTACGTGAAGGTATTGAGCGACTTAAAGAAGTCGACTTTACCATCACCAATGGCGGTCAAGCTCATACGGGCGAAATCGCAATGGCTTTAGCACCCTCTAAAGCTATTAATCTTAAGACTAAGCAACATGTGGATGTCTCGGAGTTGAAAGATCTCGTCGCATTTGCGGGCATTGGGCATCCTCCGCGTTTTTTTCATACACTAAACTCGATGAACGCAGATGTTAAAGTTACAAAAGGTTTTGCTGACCATCAAGACTTTGATCAACAAGAATTAGAAGCATTGGCTCAACAAGGGGCCAATGTGATTATGACCGAGAAAGATGCCGTCAAGTGCAGCCATTATGCGCAAGATAATTGGTGGTATCTGCCTGTATCTGCCCAGTTTGAATCAAACGATGCAGAGCAAATTTTAAATAGAATAAAAGAGGTTAAAGCGGCTTATGGATCACCGTCTACTTGAGATTGTAGCTTGCCCTGTTTGCAAAGGTAAGCTGACGTACGATAAAGATAATCAAGAGTTGATCTGCAAATTGGATCGCCTTGCTTACCCGATCAAAGAGGGTATTCCAGTTCTGCTAGAGCCTGAAGCTCGCGCTATGAGCATGGATGAGGGACGCTAATGTCTTTTACGGTTGTCATCCCTTCGCGCTACGCATCGAGCCGTTTGCCTGGTAAACCGCTAGCGGATATTGGTGGTAAGCCTATGGTTCAGTGGGTTTATGAACAAGCGCTACAAGCGGGTGCGGAAGATGTCATCGTTGCAACTGATGACGAGCGTGTTGCGAAAGCGGTTTCGTCATTTGGTGGTAAAGTTTGTATGACCTCTCCCCACCACGAATCAGGTACGGAGCGTCTTGCAGAAGTTGTTGAAAAGATGGCTATTCCGTCAGACCACATTATTGTTAATGTGCAAGGGGATGAGCCTTTGATTCCGCCGTCCATCATTCGTCAGGTTGCTGATAACTTATCAGGGTGTGAAGCCCCGATGGCGACGTTAGCTGTAGAAATAGACTCGGAAGAGGAAGTGTTCAACCCGAATGCTGTTAAAGTTGTCGCAGATGAGCAAGGCTATGCGTTGTACTTTAGTCGAGCAACCATCCCTTGGGATCGCGATAACTTTGCTAAACAAGACAAAACCATTGCCAACCCATTAATGCGTCATATTGGTATTTATGCTTATCGAGCTGGTTTCATTAATACGTATGTCCACTGGGCACCAAGTGCATTAGAGCAGATTGAGTGTCTTGAGCAACTGCGAGTGCTTTGGTACGGTGAAAAAATTCATGTGGCGGTAGCGAAAGAAGCACCAGCGGCAGGGGTTGATACGCCCGAAGACCTAGAAGCCGTGCGCGCGATTGTTGCAAAGCAAGCGTAACAAATGTTCATATAGATTTAAGAATAAACAAGGCTCCTGAATTAGGAGCCTTTTTGTTTTACTTGTATCGCGGTATTAGTTAAATGTTAGTGTCGTATTGGTTCCGTTTAGGGCAGGTTGCTAACACTTCTCGGTGACCGGTGTCTTTCACTTCTTGGAGAATGACATCAAAGCCCCATAATCGGTACACGTGCTTTAGAACTTCTTCGTAACTATCATCAAGTGGGATGCGGTTGTGAGGAACGTACTGCAACGTAAGCGATCTATCACCACGGACATCGACATTAAACACCTGAATGTTTGGCTCAAGATTAGATAAGTTATACTGAGCAGCTAAGGTTTCTCTAATGCGTTTATAACCCATCTCATCGTGTATCGCAGCGACTTCAATAAAGTTCTTATGATCATCATCGTTGATCGCAAACAGCTTGAAATCACGCATTAATTTCGGAGAAAGGTATTGGCTAATAAAGCTTTCATCTTTGAAATTATGCATCGCGAAATGCACTGCATCTAACCAGTCGGTTCCTGCTAGGTCTGGAAACCACTCTTTGTCCTCATCAGTTGGTTCTTCACAGATACGCTTAATATCTCGGAACATGGCAAAGCCTAACGCGTAGGGGTTAATGCCATTAAAGTAAGGACTGTTATAAGGCGGCTGAGCCACGACACTGGTGTGGCTATGTAAGAACTCTAGAATGAATTTTTCAGACACCAAGCCCTCATCATAAAGATGGTTGAGTATGGTGTAGTGCCAGAACGTTGCCCAGCCCTCATTCATAACTTGCGTTTGTTTTTGCGGATAAAAATACTGACTGATCTTACGGACGATCCGAACAACTTCACGTTGCCACGGCTCTAGCAACGGCGCATGTTTTTCGAAGAAGTAGAGCAAGTTTTCCTGAGGCTCGCTTGGGAATCGCTCTTTAATGTCTTCCTCTTTCGTCTTGGCTGTCGGTACCGTGCGCCAAAGCTCATTAACTTGAGATTGTAGGTATGCTTCGCGTTCTTCTTGTCTTGCTTTTTCCTCTGTAATTGAGATTTTCTCTGGACGCTTGTAGCGGTCTACACCAAAGTTCATTAACGCGTGACAAGAGTCGAGCAGTTTTTCCACTTCTTTTACGCCATATCGTTCTTCACACTCGGCTAAATACTTTTTGGCGAACAGCAGATAGTCGATAATAGAGCTGGCGTCAGTCCACGTTTGGAATAGGTAATTACCTTTGAAAAAAGAGTTATGGCCGTAACACGCGTGCGCTATAACGAGTGCTTGCATTGTTACCGTATTTTCTTCCATCAAATAAGCAATACAAGGGTCGGAGTTAATCACAATCTCGTAGGCTAACCCCATTTGACCATGTTTATAGTTCTGCTCTGTTTGAATGAATTTTTTACCAAATGACCAGTGGTTGTAATTGATTGGCATGCCGATACTTGAGTAGGCATCCATCATCTGTTCTGAAGTAATCACTTCTATTTGGTTAGGGTAAGTGTCTAGGCGATAATGCTCCGCGACACGCTTAATTTCTTTGTGGTATCGCTCTAACAGCTCAAATGTCCAATCTGGTCCATCTGGCAACACTTTACTGTTACGCTTTTTAGGCGCCTCTCCTGAGAGGTTTCTCGTTGCGGTATTCATCGCTAGCCTCCTTACGCCGTTTCTTTTTGGAATAGTTCACGAAAGACTGGGAAAATATCCTCCACAGAGCGAATGTTTTTCATTGCGAAATTAGGAAACTCTTCAGTGAGTTTTTCGTACTCATGCCATAGAGTTTGGTGCGATCGCCGCGTGATCTCTATGTAAGAGTAATACTGACAGTTTGGAAGTAATTTGTTCACTAACAGATCCCGGCATCTTGGCGAATCATCTGCCCAGTTGTCACCGTCGGATGCTTGAGCTGCATATATGTTCCACTGACCAATCGGGTATCGCTCTTTTACTATTTCATCCATTAACTTGAGCGCGCTAGATACAATGGTACCCCCGGTTTCTTGTGAGTAGAAAAATTCGTGCTCGTCCACTTCCTTCGCTTGGGTATGGTGGCGGATAAAGACGACTTCGACATTCTCGTAGGTACGAGTTAAGAACAAGTACAAAAGAACATAGAAGCGTTTTGCGATGTCTTTCGTTGCCTGGTCCATCGAACCGGATACGTCCATTAGACAGAACATTACCGCTTGGCTCGATGGTACCGGGCGTTTCTCATAGTTCTTGAAGCGTAAGTCGAAGGTATCGATGAACGGCACGCTTTCGATTTTCTTGCGCAGTTCTTCAATTTCAGCCTTCAAGCGGTTCTCTTCAAACTGCTGAGCAGGTTCAATATTTTTGATGCGAGCAAGTTCGTCTTCTAACTCTTTAAGAAGTCGTTTCTTACCAGCAGTCATTGCAGTACGGCGCGCAAGAGATTGTTGCAGAGAGCGTACTACGGCGATATTGGAAGGGATACCGGCAGTTTGAAAGCCTGCACGGTGCGTTTTCCATTCTGTGATTTTGGCAATTTGGTTTTTTTCTAGATTAGGCAGCTCGAGATCTTCGAACAAAATATCGAGGTACTCATCTTTTGATATTTGGAATACAAATTCGTCTTGGCCTTCTCCATCTGGACTGGCGTTCCCTTCTCCTGAGCCGCTACCTTGACCGCCACCTTTGGGACGCTCAATTTTATCACCAGTAATGAATTGGTCGTTACCGGGATGAACTCGTTCTCGAACACCACCTTTGCCTTGATGAAATATAGGCTCATTGATGTCTTTGTGAGGGATAGAGACGTCTTCGCCCGTTTCCGTATTCGTAATCGAGCGTCGATTCACTGCGTCTGCTACCGACTCTTTTATTTGCTCTTTGTGGCGCTTCAAGAAGCGCTGTCGATTAACAGCGCTCTTGTTCTTGCCATTGAGCCTTCGGTCTATAAATTGCGCCATGAAATAGCCCTCTTCATGTTTCACAAGCGACCTAACTCAATACTGGGTTAGGATGACTTACGTACTCGTAGGTACCACTCAGAAAGTAGGCGAACCTGTTTCTCGGTATAGCCTTTTTCCATCATGCGAGCGACAAAGTCGTCGTGCTTCTTCTGATCTTCAGAAGAGGTTTTCGCATTAAATGAGATAACCGGAAGTAGCTCTTCGGTATTGGAGAACATTTTCTTCTCGATTACTGTGCGCAGTTTTTCGTAGCTGGTCCAAACCGGGTTTTGACCATTGTTATTCGCTTTCGCACGAAGCACAAAGTTAACGATTTCGTTTCGGAAATCTTTCGGGTTAGAAATACCAGCTGTTTTTTCGATCTTCTCTAGCTCAGCATTCAGTGAAGAGCGATCAAATAGCTGACCAGTTTCTGGATCTCGGTACTCTTGGTCTTGAATCCAGAAGTCTGCATAGGTGACATATCGGTCGAAGATGTTTTGGCCGTACTCAGAGTAAGACTCAAGATAAGCGGTCTGAATCTCTTTACCGATAAATTCAACGTATCGAGGTACTAGGTAGCCTTTCAAGAACTCGAGATATTTCTCTGCTGTTTCAGCAGGGAACTGTTCGCGCTCAACCTGTTGTTCAATCACATAGAATAGATGTACAGGGTTGGCTGCCACTTCGGTTTGGTCGAAGTTAAATACGCGTGACAAAATCTTAAAGGCAAAACGTGTTGAGAGACCGTTCATGCCTTCATCGACACCAGCATAATCACGATACTCTTGATAGCTTTTTGCCTTTGGATCCGTATCTTTCAGCGTTTCACCGTCGTATACGCGCATCTTAGAGAAGATGGACGAGTTTTCAGGCTCTTTAAGTCGAGAAAGAATACTGAATTGTGCCAGAGTCTCGAGCGTACTTGGTGAACAAGGGGCTTGAGACAACTCACTGTTTTCAAGAAGTTTTTGGTAGATTTTGACTTCTTCTGAAACACGTAGACAGTAAGGTACTTTCACAATATAAACACGGTCCAAGAACGCTTCATTGTTCTTGTTGTTACGGAAGGTCTGCCACTCAGATTCGTTTGAGTGAGCCAGAATCATACCGTCGAATGGAATCGCAGAAAGGCCTTCTGTACCGTTGAAGTTGCCTTCTTGCGTTGCTGTTAACAGCGGGTGAAGCACTTTGATTGGTGCTTTGAACATCTCAACGAATTCCATTAAACCTTGGTTTGCTTTACACAGCGCACCGGAGTAGCTGTAAGCGTCTGGATCGTCTTGCGAATAGTGTTCAAGCTTACGAATATCGACTTTACCAACCAATGATGAGATATCTTGGTTGTTTTCATCGCCTGGTTCAGTTTTGGCAATACCGATTTGGTCAAGGATAGAAGGGCGTACTTTCACTACTTTAAATTTGGTGATATCACCACCAAACTCGTGAAGACGTTTAGCGGCCCAAGGAGACATGATCGAGCGAAGATAACGGTGCTCGATGCCATATTCTTTTTTCAAAATATCGCCATCTTCTGTGGCTTTGAATAGGCAGAATGGATGGTCATTCACTGGGCTGCGTTCGCCGTTAGCAGTAAGAACATAAATAGGCATCTGTTCCATCAGAGCCTTAAGCTTTTCTGCAAGCGAAGACTTACCGCCACCTACAGGGCCGAGTAAGTAAAGAATCTGCTTACGCTCTTCTAGGCCTTGCGCCGCATGTTTTAGGTAAGACACAATTTGTTCTATGGCATCTTCCATGCCATAAAAGTCTTTAAAGGTTTCATAACGAGAGATAACACGATTCGAGAAGATTCGGCTTAGTCTCGGATCCTTTGCCGTATCGATTATCTCTGGTTCACCAATCGCCATCAGTAGGCGTTCTGCTGCATTAGCATAAGCGCTTTTGTCATCTTTACACAGGGCTAAAAACTCCTGTAACGACATCTCTTCATCTTTTGCAGCTTCATATCTTGATTGATAGTGGTCGAAAATACTCATGTCGCTTTCCCCTTTAATAGTCAGTCTACCGACGAACGTTGATTCAGGCTTTCCACCAACAGTTATGCTCGTTGTTGTTTGAATATACGTCCTGTTATCACATTTGGTTCGTACAGAATGTAAGATTGGCGACACCAAAGACTTTGCTTTATGGACGGTTTTTTCGTTACAACGGTGAGCGGTGGATATGAATTTTTCAATCACAGCCTTTCTCTACTTAAGCCTAGTCGGGGATTTGCAATTTTGCTTAACAATTATGAATTTATTGTAAAAGTGACATTTGAATCACTCTTTTATTAAGGACGAATTTATGTCGTGAATAGGTGCAATAGAAATCAAATATTTGGCAAAGACAGAAGAGTCTCAGTGATTCGTTGTTCTACATTGAGCAAGGTAAGTGAAAGAGGTAGGAAGAGAGCAAAGTCTTAGATAAGTTTGTGACAGGGTAAATAACAAGGAGAGCGGGCGCTCTCCTCATTCTTAGACGACCATTTTATGCGCTGAAGATTTGCGCTAGTTCGTTTTCACATAAATGATACTGACGAGGGCAGTTACGCCAAGTTTGCAGCATACGGCGGTATTTATCTAGCATCGGCATTTGGCTGTTAAAGTGATGATCTGCCTTGTCAAACTGAGGGTACAAACCTTCAGAATCGATGAGAAAACGTACGTAATGTACTTGTTGCGCTTCTGAAGCGATATCAAATCCCAAGAACTTCAAGCGGCGCTGATCTACGTTGCTGCGGTCTTCATCGTCTAGCATGTTGTAAGATTCTTGCATCGCATGATACATCTCCATAACGTCGATGATCTCACGACATTCTGCTTCTGAGAGGCAGCCGAAATCTTTGTTCAACTCTCGCATTTGTAGTTCATAACCACGTTCAACGATCGTTTGTAAGCGTTTGTATTTGGCCGCATTACTTGGATCAAGTTGAGACATAAGGTTGTATTGGTTTGATAGAATCAAACGTTGAGCGTTTGACATTTCCATGGTGACCTCACTAGATATCTAATACATTTTTAATGTGCTTAGGTTAACGCTTAAGACATGAGTGAAACATGATCTCAACACATATTTAATACTAAAAAATGGCAAGAACTGTCACTTTTGACCAGTTTGAAAACACTTATTTATGGTAATGATTGTATATGTAGTCTCGGTCTGAAAATACTCTCAGCCACTCTGGCTTGAATACGGTTAAAACCGCCAGTGCCATACCATTTAATAGACCTTCTGGAAAGGCGAGCAACGGCACAAAAACAAAGTAGTTATGTTGAATGGTTTCCCAATCGTAGTGACCAACTGATAGGTGATAAAAAGAGTTAATGATGAGGTGCAGACTTCCTGTTATCGCGCCATTGAAAAATCCAGCAACGAAGATGAAAACAAAAATGTTTCGTGGCAAGTAGTGGTAACTCAGAAGAAACACTAAGTAACTAATGAAAATCGGAATTAGGGCAGATAGAACTAACGACGTGGGTAAGAGTAGCAAGGACACATCATGTAGTAGGTGGTTGACCAGCATTGCAGGGATACTGAGTAGAAATGCCATACGCCAACCATACATCATCGTCAGCGTTGTTAGTGCAAGAAAATGAATCTGTAATCCTTCTTTTACACCTGCTTGAGCTGTCCATAAAATACTGAAAAAGAAGAGCGTTGCAAAAACGAGGTGCTGAAATCCTTTCTCTTTTTCCAGTTTGGGCCAAACGACTTTTTTCCAATCTGGTAGGCAGTAGACTACTACTATCCAAATTGAGACAACAAGAGAGCCTAAGTTAAACAAATCCATGTTACTTCCTTCCTATGCGAACATGACGCAATCATTTCTATCGTTCTTTTTCTACCTAAATGACCGCAGAGAAACTCACTGATAAGGCTTAGATATAATCAAAAAAATACCAGCAATAAGCTGGTATTTTAAAGAGGTTAGTCTTGCGGTTCACTTAGTATTTTACGTTATCGTTGTATTGAGCAAGAATGGATTGAATTTCATCCATGGTTTCTTTCGGTGGCGGGTTTACGCCTTCGAGTGGGTATTCTAAGCCTAACGCTTCCCACTTATGAGCCCCTAATTTGTGGTAAGGAAGTAACTCGACCTTTTCGATGTTATCCATGTCTTTAATAAATTCACCAAGCATGTGTGCTGCTTCTGGGTCATCTGTGTAACCAGGCACGACGACATAGCGAATCCATGTTTTCTTTCCGATTTTTTGTAAGTAACGAGCAAAGTCCAATGTGCGTCGGTTGGATACACCGATGAGATCTTGGTGCACTTCGTCTTTCATGTGTTTGATGTCAAGCATGACTAAGTCTGTTGCATCCAGTACTTCATCGATAACATCAGTGTGCTTACGAACATAACCGTTAGTATCTAGACATGTATGAATGCCCTCGGCTTTAGCTGCGCGGAAAAAATCACGTACGAATTCCGGTTGAAGCATCGCTTCGCCGCCAGAACAAGTAACGCCACCACCTGATGCATTCATGAAGTGGCGGTAACTTTTCGCTTCGGAAATGATTTCTTCAACCGTGACTTCTTTGCCATCATGCGTGTCCCAAGTATCGCGGTTATGGCAATACTTACAGCGCATTAAACAACCTTGCAAGAAGACGATAAATCGAATACCAGGTCCGTCTACGGTACCACATGACTCAAATGAGTGAATACGACCAGCTGTTGACATCTTTTGCTCTCATTACTAGTAAATTCTAGCTGTTATTTTATTACAAAAAGCAGGGTTAAAACAGCTTTGTCGGTACTAAAGGCAAGGTTATTTGAAGAAAGAAAATAGATGGAGCCAATCTACATAAACGCTTGAACACGAGGTGGTTAATACCTACCCCGAGAACTTGCCGTGTATCTAGATTGACTTCGGTGCTGGGATAATCCAGTTTTTAGAAAAAGGCGAACACGGAGAACGAGCCTGTCCCATAAACATCGGTTTGGGCTTCTTCATAATCCGGTGTTTTAATTGTAAAGGTGATGCTTGCACCGTAATTTTGGTTGTACCAAGATACCCCCGCGACGGCACTTGCTTGCCAATTTTGCAGAGTGACGTCGTATGGCGCTGATGGTTCAGGAATGCCAGGACGATCTCCTTCGATAGTCATGTCATTAAAGCGGTAACGACCTTCAAACCCGGTGAACAAGAACCAACTCGACGTGTTCTGAGCGATCATACTTGCTGAAAAAGGGCTTTCGACACTGATATTGGCGGCTCCGATGCTATTCGCTAGGTTTGTACCCCAACGAAACATGACGCCTTGAGAGACATCACTACGGAAGTTACCCGCATTGATGTCGTTAATGTTGGTGATCTCCCATTGTGTTTTTTGTTCTTCGCTGCGCATCAATTTGTTAAATACGCGGTAACCAAGGCTGAACGCAACTTTATCTTCAATCTGGTAATCCCAACCTTGAGGGTCCGTCGATCCTGTTATGCCGTGAACGATTTCTTGCGCCTTTTCTGATAGCGAACTTTCACCCGTAGCTCCTATGGTGAAATTGTACCGTACAGCTTTGTCACTCGTTAGGGAAAGGTAGTTGATTTCGGTGTGTAGGTAACCGGCATATGGGCGATCATTGATTAGTGGATAATCGGCTTCAATGTCGCTTGGAGTCCACATTTTGTGGCCAAGAACCAACTCTATTTTATCGATATTGGCGTGCTCTGAGTTAGCTAGACTCAGCCATTTCCATTGGCTTTCTTGTGTCAGTTGGTCTGTCGCGTACGAAAGGAAAACACCATTCGTATAGTCTTGATCGACGCCAAAAATACCATCGTTGTCGATGGTAAAAGAAACCGTAGACTTAGTGGATGCTATTGCAACTGGAGAAAGAAGGGTAAGAATAATTAATTTACTAAATCTCATAGACTTTATTTGCTAACTTTTTTCGCATCATACGTAAGAATGCGGGCAAAAGTCTTTCGCGATATCACAACTTTCATTCAAGAAATAAAAAAAGGCTGATGCTACTTAGCATCAGCCTTTGTTGTATTACTAGAACGTTATTTCGCTATAGTCTTATAGAGACTCAGTGAATGTACGTGCGATTACGTCAGCTTGTTGCTCTGCAGTTAGAGAGTTGAAGCGAACAGCGTAACCAGATACACGGATTGTTAGCTGAGGGTATTTCTCTGGGTGCTTAACTGCGTCTTCTAGAGTTTCACGGTTAAGAACGTTCACGTTTAGGTGTTGGCCACCTTCGATACCCGCTTCGTGGTGGAAGTAACCATCCATCAGACCAGCAAGGTTAGCGCGTTGTGAACCCTCATCTTTACCTAGTGCGTTAGGTACGATAGAGAATGTGTAAGAGATACCATCTTGTGCGTCAGCAAACGGCAGTTTAGCAACTGAAGTTAGTGATGCTACAGCACCTTTCTCGTCACGACCGTGCATTGGGTTTGCACCTGGAGCAAATGGAGCACCAGCACGACGACCATCAGGCGTGTTACCAGTTTTCTTACCGTAAACCACGTTTGAAGTGATAGTAAGAATTGACTGAGTAGGGATTGCGTCACGGTAAGTCTTAAGCTTACGGATTTTGCCCATAAATACAGAAACAAGTTCACATGCAATGTCATCAACGCGTGGGTCGTTGTTACCGAATTTAGGGTAATCGCCTTCGATTTCGAAGTCGATTGCTAGACCGTCTTCGTCACGAATTGGCTTAACTTTTGCGTATTTAATTGCAGATAGTGAGTCAGCTGCAACAGATAGACCAGCAATACCACAAGCCATAGTACGTTTAACGTCACGGTCGTGTAGAGCCATTAGTGCCGCTTCGTAGCTGTACTTATCGTGCATGAAGTGGATAGCGTTTAGTGCAGTCACATATTGTTTCGCTAGCCAATCCATGAAGTGGTCCATTTTCTCCCACAGTTCATCGTAGTTAAGAACATCGCCTTCGATCTTAGGCATTTGCGGGCCAACTTGGATTTTTAGCTTCTCATCCACACCACCGTTGATGGTGTAAAGCATTGTTTTCGCAAGGTTCGCACGAGCACCGAAGAACTGCATTTGCTTACCAACAACCATTGGAGATACACAACATGCGATCGCGTAGTCGTCAGAGTTCATGTCTGGACGCATTAGGTCGTCATTTTCGTACTGAATAGAAGAAGTATCGATAGATACTTTCGCACAGAACTTCTTGAAGCCTTCAGGTAGTTGCTCAGACCAAAGAACAGTGATGTTTGGCTCTGGAGAAGGACCCATAGTGTATAGTGAGTTTAGGAAACGGAAGTTTGTACGAGTAACTAGCGTACGACCGTCAAGACCCATACCACCCATAGACTCAGTTGCCCAGATAGGGTCGCCAGAGAATAGATCATCGTACTCAGGAGTACGTAGGAAACGAACCATACGTAGTTTCATTACGAAGTGGTCGATCATTTCCTGAGCTTGTTCTTCAGTTAGCTTACCAGCCGCGATATCACGTTCGATGAAGATGTCTAGGAACGTAGAAGTACGACCTAGAGACATAGCCGCACCGTTTTGAGATTTAACAGCAGCTAGGTAACCGAAGTAAGTCCACTGAATAGCTTCTTGCGCAGTTTCAGCAGGACGAGAAATATCACAACCGTATTTTGCAGCCATTTCTTTGATTTGACCTAGAGCACGGTGTTGCTCTGCGATCTCTTCACGAAGCTGCATTGTCATTTGTAGGTCTTCGCCGTTCTCAAAACGCTCTTGTAGAGAAGAGAACTGCGCGAATTTATCCTTCATTAGGAAGTCAATACCGTATAGAGCAACACGACGGTAGTCTCCGATGATACGACCACGACCGTATGCATCTGGAAGACCAGTCAGTACGCCAGATTTACGACACGCCATGATTTGAGGAGTGTAGATATCGAAAACGCCTTGGTTGTGAGTTTTACGGTATTCTGTGTAGATTTTTTTAACTTGTGGGTCTAGCTCGCGGTCGTAGGCTTTGCATGAACCTTCAACCATGCGGATACCACCGTTAGGGATGATCGCACGTTTTAGAGGAGCGTCAGTTTGAAGACCTACGATAGTTTCTAGGTCTTTTTCGATGTAGCCTGCATCGTGAGCAGTGATGGTAGAGATAACTGAAGTATCAAAATCAACAGGAGCGTGAGTCGCGTTCTCTTGTTTGATGCCTTCCATTACCTTAGCCCAAAGCTTGTTAGTCGCT
This sequence comes from Vibrio sp. Vb0598, assembly GCF_033338935.1. Taxonomy (NCBI): domain Bacteria; kingdom Pseudomonadati; phylum Pseudomonadota; class Gammaproteobacteria; order Vibrionales; family Vibrionaceae; genus Vibrio; species Vibrio sp. Vb0598. The sequence goes on from NZ_JAWOTP010000008.1 coordinate 58,603, forward strand.
TCAGTACCTTCAGAAACTAGGAAAGATTCGTCGCCTTCGTACGGAGTGTAGTTCTTCTGAATGAAATCACGAACGTTTACTTCGTTTTGCCAGTCGCCTGCAGCAAAACCTTCCCAAGCTTTAGCAAATTGCTCTGCCATGACATACCTACCTTTTTAGTAGAAAAAAATACGTACTGCTTCGCCGTTGAGCCAGCTATCCCCAGATAAAAGAGGGGAACAGTACACTCTTATGAATAACAATATTTATAGTCTTAAATTTACGTATTCGATTTACAAAACTATAAATATTGTCACTAGTTTTAACGTTTCTCTTTTTAAGCAACAGTTAGAGGTTAAACTAAAATTTTTTTGCAAACCTTAAACTAAATCAATAAATCCTCAAAAATCTCGATAAAAATGGGGTAGCGACGAGCGCTACCCACAAATTTCTGGACTGCTAGCTTATAGCCAAGCTTGGATGCCATACTGGCCTTCAAGCATACCAACTGCAAGCATAGCAACTAAACAGATAACAAGTACGCTTACTGGGATCACAATCTTGTCTACAAATGATAGGCGAGACGCGCGCTCTTTATCTCCAATTAAACCGTTGTTATCTAAAAGCATAGTTAGTGCCCAAGCTAGAACTGGGTTAACAACGGCAGAACCAAAGATACAGATACCTGCTGCTTGTGAGTCTTTCGAGTCCTTCACCATCTGCATGCCAGCTTCAAGCAGTGGTAGAGATACACCAACGAGAAGAGCAACGCGCATAACTGGAGGCCATACTGCAACGTCCATAGGAAAACCAAGGATTGCAACAATAATACATAGAGAGCCTAGTAAGATGGCGCCAGCAGGAATAGGGCGTTTCGCGATTGCAGCAGGGATCATGTAAGTCCCCCAAGATGATGTGATGTTACCACCACCCACTGCAGTACCGACCATTTGGCGAACGGAACACATTGTCATTGTGTCATCAACGTCCATCAGCACTTTCTCACTCTTACGTGGATAGTTCATCTCTTGGAAGATACGGTGACCCAAGAAGTCAGGTGACCACATTGCTACCGCAAGAATGGCGAATGGTAGAGAAGCGATGAAGTGTTCCATATTAGGAAGACCAAGCATCCAACCTTCTTCTGTTGAACCCCACCAGTAGATTGGATTTAGGTTTGGAAGGCCTGTCTCGGTTACGAATTTAATATCGAAGCCTGCGCCAAGAGCAAGTGCGATTGCAAGCCCAGTGAAGGCACAAACAGGGATCGCTAGCCAGCGTTTGTTCACTTTAGCAAGGAACGCGTATAAGCCAATGGTAACCGCAAGAACAATTAGACCGATGTAACCCATGCTACCAGCGGCAACCGTATCGGATTGCAAACCAACAGCCCAAGCTTGAATAGAGTTAATTTGGCTCATGGTTCCGGTTAAACCTAGGAAAATAAGAAGGCCACCAGCCGTACCTTCAGAGGTGAGGTTAACCAGTTTTGACCCACCTTTTAAGAGGCTCAAAATCAAACCAAACACACCAATGAGAATTGCTAATGCAAGAGGGTGAGCACCAGCAAGAGCGATGGTACCAATAAGAGGGATCATTGGGCCGTGGTTGCCTGCTAGGTTGGCTTTAGGGTTAATAAAACCAGAGGCAAGTACACAGAAAAGAAGTGCAGGGATGAGCATTTCTACACGCGCAACTTCGATAGCAAAGTCCTTGCCTAAGTTTACGTGGTCCCATGCTGCAGTAAGACCTTCAGCCCAAGACATCATTACCGCAGAGTACATTGCGATAATACCGATAGTACCAGCAAGCGCTGGAACAAGGTCTTCAAGCTCAAAGCGGAAGTCACGACCTGGCAAGTTCAAGCCAAAACGACGTGGCTTCATAATTTGTAGTTCGTGGTCTAGGTAGTCTGAACGGCTTGCGAACTCAGATGCTGGACGATGAAGCTCACGGTAGCTCTTGGTCTCGATATCTGAATCAGAGTGCGTTTTGTTAACTGCGTCTGACATAGATTCCTCATATATTTAAAAGTTATGAATTCTTCATTCAATTGTGTTAGTCCGCATCCTGCGGCACGCTTATGCTAGCTATTATTAGATTTGTTACACGTCGACACTGTGCCTAAGCATAGCTAATAACTTATTGTGTTGAGGCACAAAAAAAGCCTCATCTTTTGGCAGGAGTCTAGCAAGATAGCCATTTAGGGTGATTGATTTAGATCACTTTAAGAATGGTTGTGAAATAAAACTACAGAAAGTTTCTGGCATGCGAATGAGATGCGGAGAACTTGTGTAATTTCATTACACAAGTTGCATAAAATTAGAACTTTTTGTCCTTTTGCACGAGATGCAGATTAAATGTCAATATTCACGATGATTATATAAAGCTGGCTTTATTCTTGCTTTGGACAGAGCAAAGACAATTTTTTGGCTAATCATTGCCGCTTAGTTTAGGAAAAAGACATGAAACAGCTTAAAGTACTGCCACTAGTGGCAATCATCTCAGGGTTAATGGTCGGTTGTGGCGGCGGTGGCGGCGGTGGCGGTAGTTCCACACCAAGAACTACATTCACTTTTACTTTTGCAGCTCCAAATGTCATTAGTGAAACAAATGCACAAAAAGACAGCTGTACTATTTACGACCGAAGAGTAGATGGCAACGGCATCGAGCAGGTATTGACCTATCAACCAGCCGTAAGTGCACAGCTAACAGGAGGTAAGGTCGTCGGTTTCTATTCAGACAAGAATGGTGTCCGTCAAGGCGACTTTATCTACCCATCAGGCACTACTTTGAAATTTGTTCTAGAAGACATTCCTGAGGACGGCTATTTTACTTATCAGTTGCTTGATGCTTCTGGAACAGTATTTACGGCAAACAGCTTCGGTCGAGATTTTTTAAAGGACAATAACCTTAGAAACTCAACGTTCTCAATGAATCGAGAGGCGGTGTCTGCTTGCAATAAAAATGGCAACTTCCGTAAGGCTACCCGAACTGACCTTAAATATGAAGCAACGGAGGCTGGTGGCTTAGAGTACAACTTCATATCTAAAATTGCGAAAGAGTCTAAGCCTACCTATTCTATTGATTCTTTGGATGTAAGAGCAATTGGTTCGAAGATGGAGTCGACAGTCGTTCTACAATATGCAGACGCAGCGAAAACAGAACTGCACCAGTATGGTATTCGCGATTGGTCGAGTGAATCACCATTGCCGTTGGTTGGCATGAATGGTTCTTCTCCAATCTTGAACCCAACACTTTTTAAATATGACACTTTAGACATCAGTGTACTTGTTGGTGATTACAACTACGAAGTTGCAGAGCTACCTATGTCAACGACGAAGTTCTACCACCCGCTTGAGCCAAAAACGGAAACTTGGACTTACAGTGTTGCAGCTGAAAAACCTATCAATGGTTGGACGGTAGTGCTGAACCAAAAGATGTATCAGGACGCAAATTGGGATATCTCAATTGATCCAAGCGCTTACTACAACCTAAATGCTCTGCCTGCGTCGCATGTGGTGAGAGGCTCAACTATTGATACTGGTTTTGCTTTCACTGACCAAGATAAAGGCTTTAGCCGCCTTGCATATCGTGCAGAGTCTAACTCTGGAACACTACACCGAGTAACACACAAGATATTTACAACTTTAGAGAGTGATGTCGTTGTTCCGGAGTTGTTCTACTACACATTCGATGACAGTGTGAAGCAAGATTTGAAAGTTTCTTCTAAAAGTGATTTCTCACAATCTATTGTCGTGGAGTCTGCTGAAGCAAACCTAAATAGCTATGACTTTGTTTCTCTTTTCTCTCATGGTGATGTGACCGATCTTAAAGTGGATCACGATGGTCTTGTGATCAGTGAAGTTGATTCTGAGAAGGTCAATACGAATGCTCAGAAATCTGATTTTATGGTATTGGTTAAGTAGCGTCTTAACACTTTTGTAAATTTATTAAGCCCCTTTGAAAGGGGCTTTTTTATATTTAATATTCAACTTTTGAAGAATATGTTGCTATATATTGCATATTAATTTGTCTATCGTATCTTTCTATTCGAATTATTTAGGTTAATAATTTGTTGCAAGTTTCAAGGGGCGGTGCTAATTTGTTCCGAATTAGAGAGGGCGGAGTCCCTTAATTGCAGTGACAAAAACACAGGGAGTAGGGCGCATGAATGATGTACCAGCGCTAGATATAAAAGACCTGCACAAAACATTTGGACAAAATGAAGTTTTAAAAGGCATTTCACTTGCCGCGCACAAAGGAGATGTTATCTCCATCATTGGCTCTTCCGGCTCAGGTAAGAGTACCTTTCTCAGATGTATCAACTTGCTAGAAACGCCTACCGCGGGCGAAATTTGGGTAAATGGTGAATTAATCCAAATGAAGAACAACAGAGCAGGTGAATCTGTTCCTGCTAATGAAAAGCAAGTCCAACGTATTCGCTCACGCCTGGCAATGGTTTTCCAAGGTTTCAACCTCTGGTCTCACCTAACCGTACTAGAAAACGTGATTGAAGCGCCTGTTCATGTCTTAGGCGTGCCAAAAGCTCAAGCGATTGAAAATGCAGAAGTCTTGCTTAAGAAAGTAGGCTTGTATGAGCGTAAAGATTATTACCCTGGGCACTTATCTGGCGGCCAGCAGCAACGTGCAGCTATTGCCCGTGCGCTAGCAGTTGACCCAGAGTTGATGTTGTTTGACGAGCCAACTTCTGCGCTTGACCCAGAACTTGTAGGAGAAGTTCTGGGGGTAATGAGAGATTTGGCAGATGAAGGGCGAACTATGCTGGTGGTCACGCACGAAATGGCGTTTGCACGTGACGTATCAAACCATGTGATGTTTTTACATCAAGGCTTAGTGGAAGAACAGGGAAATCCAGCTAAGCTATTTACAAACCCGGATTCAGAACGATTACAGCAGTTTATCTCATCCATTTACTAATATTTGTTAGGCGGCAGACTATTGCCTCCTAAGCCAACACAACAAACAAAACGAAATAAAATAGCAATCACAGGAGTATGGAAATGAAAAAGTGGTTATTAGCAGCAACGATTGCTGCAACAGCAGTATCAGGTGTTGCCCAAGCGAAAGAATGGAAAACAGTTCGCTTTGGTATCGAAGGTGCTTACCCTCCGTTTAGCTGGACAGAAACTGATGGCTCAATAAAAGGCTTTGACGTAGACATGGCAAATGCACTCTGTGAAGAGATGCAAGTGAAGTGCAAAATCGTCGCTCAAGATTGGGATGGTATTATTCCTTCTCTGCTTGCACGTAAGTACGATGCCATCATCGCAGCAATGTCTATCACTGAAGAGCGCAAGAAAAAAGTCGATTTCACTGGCAAGTACGCACAAATTCCAAATAAATTTATCGCTAAGAAAGGTGCGGGTCTAGATTTTGATAATCTTAAAGATGTCAAAATTGGCGTGCAACGTGCGACGACACATGACAAGTACTTAACTGACAACTACGGCGATGATGTTGAAATTGTGCGTTATGGCTCTTTTGATGAAGCGTATCTTGATCTAGAAAATGGTCGAATTGCTGCCGTTTTAGGTGATGCGTCTGCTCTAGAAGAGGGTGTGATCAACAAAGCAGGTGGCGAAGCTTATGAGTTTGTTGGACCGTCGTTAACCGATCCAAAATGGTTTGGTGAAGGTATGGGTATCGCTGTTCGTAAACAAGACAAAGATCTGACGAAGAAACTCGACGCAGCAATTATTTCACTACGTGAGAAAGGTGTTTACCAAGAAATTGCTGGTAAATACTTTAACTACGATGTGTACGGTGAATAAACCGTAATTAAGCGACCGTTGGCTTGTTCCTAGAAGTAGTCAACGGTCGATTTTTTGAGTTTAGGGATTAGGAACTCACCTATGCTAGATTTACAAGGATACGAAGCTTCGATTTTGAAAGGAGCTTTAGTAACAATAGAAGTTGCAGTGCTTTCACTCATCCTCGCCATGGTCTTAGGCATGCTTGGCGCATTAGCTAAGTTAGCACCTTACAAATGGGCAAGGGCGATTGCCACTCTTTACACCACAGTCATTCGCGGCATTCCAGATTTGGTTCTGATGATGCTAATTTTCTTTGGTGGACAAATACTTTTAAATAACAGCCTTTACTCCATCAACGAAACGCTCAACGAGTGGTTTGCCTCGAGTGATCCAAACCATGAATGGACGTCTTACTTACCTGATTATATTGATGTCAGCCCATTTATAGCTGGTGTACTCACGATTGGTTTTATCTTTGGCGCCTACATGGCGGAGACTTTTCGTGGAGCGATCATGGCGGTGGACAAGGGTGAATTAGAAGCGGCGAAAGCTTATGGGATGAGTTCAGCTTTATCGTTTAGAAGAATCTTGCTTCCTCAGATGATTCGTCATGCATTACCTGGATTTGGTAATAACTGGTTAGTGTTACTTAAGACCACAGCGTTAGTTTCCATTATTGGTCTGGATGACATGGTGAGAATGAGCTCATTGGCAGCAGGTACGACCAAAATGCCGTTCACCTTTTACATGGCTGTCGCGCTCATCTTTCTATTTTTTACCAGCGTTTCGACCGGGCTACTCAAGCTTGTTGAGCGTAAGTTCAGTATTCATGCGAGGTAAGTTATGGACTTTTCTTTGATTATTGAAAGCTTTCCAACTTATCTTCAGGGACTTTGGACAACAGTTTGGTTAGTGGGATTAGCGTTGGTTATTGGCTTGTGTGTCTCTATCCCATTAGCCGTGGCACGCAATAGTACCAATTACGCTCTAAGCTTACCTTCTTGGGGATTCATTTACTTTTTCCGTGGAACGCCGCTATTGGTTCAGCTGTATTTGATTTACTACGGCATGGATCAGTTTTTCCCTGTGAAAGATACCTTATGGGAGAACGCTTGGTTCTGTGCTTTGGTCGCTTTTATTCTTAATACATCGGCTTACACCGCAGAAATTATTCGTGGTGCGATTAATGGTTTGCCGAAAGGTGAGGTGGAAGCTGCGAAAGCATATGGCATGAGTAAGTTTATGACATACAGACGTATTATCTTGCCGAGTGCATTGCGTCGAGCATTACCAGCTTATTCAAACGAGGTCATATTTATGCTGCACGGAAGTGCAGTCGCGGGCATCGTTACCATCATGGATTTAACTGGTGCTGCGCGTCTAGTTAACTCGCGCTACTATGCACCATTTGAGTCTTTCCTGACGGCGGGGCTGTTCTACATGGCACTGACGTTTATGATTTTGTGGTGTTTCAAAGTGGCAGAGAGGCGTTTCTTAGCTTATCTACGTCCTTTAAGCTAATTATCAATAGAGGCAATAGCACCGGAATGGGTGCTATTGCTTTTGATAATTTTGTTATCTTCATTCCTATTTTTCCAGCCGATATAAAAGACTCTTTCTTATTATTCATTAACTTACATTAACATTCAGTAAACTCATTGTTTAGTAAGTAAAAATGAAAAAAACAATTCTATCGTTGGGCATTGCCGCCTTAGCCACAGGATGTGGTGGGGGAGAGGGAGAATCACAACCTAATGCTCAAGTAAAACCAACGCCAGCTCCAGTTCAACAAGCTCTGGAAACTGGTAATGCACTGCTCGTTTCTGACCCGAGCGATTTCATTCGTAAAAGTCATCAGGTTGTGGAAGCTCACAAGATGCAGTCGAATACGATCAAATCTGCAATTGCGAAAAGCCTTTCAGGTCTTTATTGGGATCCAACCCATGATGCCGCGATCTTGGCACCTCAGTATGGCTTCAACGACACCATCTTGATGACCAATAAGGCCATGGCAAGCGGTTACAAAGATCAAGCTCTGTCAATTGGCGTTGCCGGGGAAAAGTCTAATGGTCAACGTTACGCACTATTAGGTAGTAACCCATTTAGAACGGCACAACGTTTTCCCGACTCTTCCAACGCAGCGATGACGAAATGGTTAAGTAATCTGGTCACTTGGTTGTCGGGCGGAGTTACTTCAAACGTCGTCATCGCGCAAATGGACCAGTCTTATTACTTTCCGGATGAGCAAGCGACTCGGAATTGGCTAAAAGACAATGTTTCACAAGAGTTGGCGTTTAACGAGGCCAACCTATGCGATGGTTCGAAGCTACTTAGCTGCTTGCAAACCAATACTCCAAACTTATTGATCTTGTCACAGCATCTGCAATCTGGAGATACCAACAAACCAGTACTCGACGCTTTGGAATACGCTGAGCAAGCCCAAATTCCTGTTCTATACCTGCATTGGGATGGAGGACTAACTGATCTTGGCCAAGACATTTTGGAAAAATTCCATGTTGATTATGTGGGAGATAACTATTGGCGTAAGTTAGGCTTGGTCGACTGGGAACCTTCATCGTTGATGAACGTTGTGCCGGACTCTATCATCACACAACAAGCGCTGTTGTCTCGTTTTGAATCTCAAAATTTCAACGTTGACTTGTCAAAGTGTGATGACAAATCCTGCCCTGACACTGCGAATATGGACAGTCAATTTTATGCAGGGGCAAACAGCATTCGCCATTGGTTGCAAAAGCTTGATGAACAAAAAGTAGATTTGTTTAATCAAAACGGCTACCAATACGAAAAACTCATGGTATTGCTGGCTGATCATTATCGTCAAACGGTTGTCTTCCCGATGGACAAACAATCAACCCAAACGACCGAATTCCTAAAGTCGTACTTTGCCGATTACGTGCAATACAACAGCCGAAGCGTAAACCCAAAACAACCAAATATGGGGAACTTCAGCCGTAGTGAGTTTAGCCCTGACATAAAGAGAATCAGTGCAACGATTAATATGGAATCAAAGCGTAACTTCCGTTCGGCTGGTGTGTATGCGCTTCCTGGGGAAACCTTTACGGTTAAACGTAATGACAGCAATGATGTGGCGACTAAGATTGTCATCAACACTTTAAGAAGTGGTGCAACTCATGAGTTCAGCAAAGATGGATACACGCGACCAAAACTGCTGACTTCATTCGGCTATGAAGTGAAGCCGGGTGAAACCATCACGCTGACTTCTCCTTATGGTGGTCCAGTACAGGTTCACTTTGACAAAAATGATGTTCCGGTTGAACTGAAATTTAATCATGTGGCACAGCATCCAGTTTGGAGAAGTGAGAAGGACAACGACGCTTTTATTCAACAGTTAGAAGCCAATTTATTCGATTGGGCTGAGCTGATCACTCCTGGGTTTGAAGTGCACTCAAAGCGCGACAAAATGTTGGAGTCGGTCAACGATGAAATGTGGTCTACCCCTTCGGAAATGGCACTTGCGACAGAAGAATATGTTCACAACTACCCGCATGTGCTGGCAGGTTTCCAAGGGCCGGGCATAGATGAAGTGCCTGAAGTTATTCAATACGCCCAAAACCAAGGTTGGGAAATCGCCAATATTGATATAGTTAAGCACATGAACGCTGACCAAGCGACGTGTGGTTATGGTTGTTCGGGTAACCCTTACGATGCTTATTGGTCATTCAGCCCACTCGGTCACGGTGATTTACATGAGCTTGGTCATGGTTTAGAAAAAGGTCGATTCCGATTTTCAGGCTGGGAAGGGCATTCAACGACCAATTACTACTCGTATTACAGTAAGTCTCGTTTCTTCCAGAATACGGGAAAAGTTTCAACCTGCCAAAGCTTGGATTTCAAAGGCCAGTTTGAATTATTGCAAGCTAGCCGAACTCAAGCGGATCCAAACGCATACATGGCTGCGCAAAATCAAACCAGTTGGAGTTGGGGCGCTCGTGTTTACATTCAAATGATGATGGCGGCGCAGCATGAAGGTGTGCTTAAAAATGGTTGGCATTTATTGGCGCGCTTGCACCTGATTGAACGTGAGTTTAACCGCTTAAAATCGGACGACGCGCTTTGGGATGAGAGACGATTGAGCATTGGTTTTGCCAACTACTCTCGGGAAGAAGCAAATAGCATCTCGAACAACGACTGGTTGCTTATTGCTCTGAGCTACATCTCTCAGCGAGATATGACTAGCTATCTCGATATGTGGGGGTTCTCGTTCACAGAAAAAGCGAAACAGCAGGTTGTGGCGCTGAATCTACCGCCGATGCCGCTCACTTACTTTGCAAGTAGTAATACAGGCTACTGTCTGAACGAATTTGCACAAACACCGATAACTGTTGATGGTCAAACGGTTTGGCCGCTGAATCAGTGATTAAATGGTAATTTGTATGAAAAAGGGAGACTGAGTCTCCCTTTTTATTGGATTAAGCTTAGCGTTGAGTCTCGCTTATAGCTTTGCAATATATTACTTAAATGTTGACCAGATTGGTGCGTGATCTGAAGGCTTCTCGATACCACGAAGCTCATAGTCGATACCAGATTCAATACACTTTTCCGCTAGAGAAGGGGTTGCCAAAATGACATCAATTCGTAGGCCACGGTTATCATCAAAACCGCGAGAACGGTAGTCAAACCACGAAAATTGATCGTTCACCTCTGGGTATAGCTTACGGAAGGTGTCCACAAAGCCCCAGTCTAGTAAGGTTTTCAACCATTCGCGCTCTTCAGGTTGGAATGAACATTTACCTGTTTTTAGCCAACGTTTACGGTTTGGCTCGCCGATACCGATATCTGCATCAATAGGGCTGATGTTGATGTCACCCATAACAATCAATTGCTCGTCGTTATTGTGATGATCGTTTAGGTAGGTCATCAGATCTTTATAGAATTGGCGCTTGTATGGGAATTTGGTTTCGTGGCTGATGTTATCCCCTTGAGGGAAATAGCCGTTTAGCACAGTGACCTTTTCGCCGTTTTCATTTAAAAACGTTGCCATGATCATGCGCTTTTGATGTTCCTCGTTATCCGTCGGGAACCCTTTTTGTACGTGTAGAGGCTCTTGCTTACAAAGCATTGCTACGCCGTAATGTGCTTTTTGACCATGGAAATACACTTTGTAGCCCATGGCTTCGACAGCTTCAATCGGGAATGCTTCATCGTGAACTTTAATTTCCTGAAGACCAATCACATCAGGTTGGTGTTTGTCGATTAGCGCTTGGAGTTGGTGCAGTCGCGCACGTAGTCCATTGATGTTAAAGCTGATTACTTTCATTATTTATCCTTTTGGGGCGTACTTTTTATGAATAGTATCATTGTGTAAGAGCACTGAAAATGAGTCTCGGTGAGAGGAGTGAAACGCTCTGAGCTACTTTGCTTTTAATTTGTTTTCTAAGTCGTTTTGCACGATCTTTAAAGCGTTAAGCGCAACTTCTGGATCTATCTCATTGCTCTCAAGCAAATAGATTAAATCGACAGCCAGTTTGATCTCTTCAGGTGCGTCATCTAAAGGCGAGGTTGGTTGGTCAGCCATTATTGATGTTTTTCCCTATGTGTAATTTGGTTCTCTAGCTTAAGAAGTGCTGCTTCACAACGCTCTAAACGTTGCTCGGTTGCTAGTAATACTTTTTGAGCGTCGGCACGCATAAAACTAGGAGCACTTTCGACAGCACGTTCTTTTTCTAACACCATCTCGCGCAAGCGTCTTGCCCACTCTTGGTGTTGAGCGAGCTCCTGATAAAGCACGTTGATAGGCTTGCGGAAGTGGCTGCTATGTTTGATTTCATTCTTACGAATTTTAGTGGTAGAAATCTCGCGTTGAATCGCACCGATTTGCGCCACTAACCGTTCAGTGAGGTACTCAGCACGCAAAGCGGTGAGCTTACCTTCATTTTGCTCACGCACAATCGCATCCAGCGTGGCTTTTGCTTCTTTTACGCAAGGAGTAAGTAAGCGAGAGCGGCAACCAAATAAACGCTCATCAAAAAGCGGAACATGATGTTCGCCTCTTTGACGGTCAAGAACAGCGGCTTGCTTCGCCATTTGTTCTAGATTTTCCTGGAGTTGAGAAATGTTCATGACAAACCTACAAACCATGCGTCATAAGCCAATTTAATAGCTAGTATGCTGACGACAGTAACAAATACAGGACGAATGAATTTAGAACCAAATCTAATAGCGGAGTGCGCGCCAACAAAAGCACCAGCCATTAAACATACTCCCATTGTTAAGCCTAGCACCCAGTTGATATGTCCGAGGAATGCAAAAGTGATCAAAGAGGTAAAGTTACTGGTAAAGTTCATTGCTTTTGCTAAGCCAGAGGCGAGCAAGATATTCAGCCGGTACAGCGCCATTGAACTTACTGTCCAAAAAGCCCCAGTTCCAGGCCCTGCGAGTCCGTCGTAGAATCCTATGGATAAGCCTTGCATGTACTGTTTTTTATGAAGTTTTGGGCAAGGCTCGGGTATTGGACTTTGATGAGCAGAGTGGGGTGTTTTATGAAAAACGGTATACAACGCTGCCGCCAAAATAACAAGCGGCAATCCTTTTTCCAGCCAATCCGTACTAATCGCATCTACAAATAGCGTACCTAATGTCGCTCCGACGAGTGTTGCCACGAATGCACGCCTCCAGCATTGAGGTTTGAATAGACGTTTTTTGTAGTACGTAAATGCTGCAGTAGAAGAAGCAAAGGTAGCGGCAAGTTTATTGGTGCCTAGTGCAATATGAGGCGGCAAGCCTAGCGAAAGTAGAGCAGGTACGGTAAGCATGCCACCACCACCGGCAACTGCATCAATAAATCCTGCGACAAAAGCGACAAGCGCCAACACCAACAGCATGGTTGGCTCAATCATTTCCATAAATGGTGATTCTTCTAATATTCTATTTTACGTTTAAATGGAGGTAGTGAGTCGATTAAGGCTTGTCCGTATCGCTTAGTGACTAGGCGTCGATCAAGAATCGTTACTCTACCAGAATCTCTCTCTTTACGCAGTAAGCGACCTACGCTCTGGATCAGCTTTTTGCTTGCGTCTGGTACAGTTATTTGCATAAACGGGTTTCCTCCTTTTTTCTCAATGTATTCGGAATGAGCCTGCTCAACAGGGGAGGTTGGAACGCCAAATGGAATTTTTGTAATCACCAAGTTTTCAAGTAATTCGCCAGGTAAGTCTAGCCCCTCAGAGAAACTGCCAGTACCAAATAAGACGCTGGTTTTATTTGATTCTATTAGCTTTTTATGTTTTTTTAGAATTTCTTGACGTGAGCTTTCACCTTGAACTTGCAACGCCCAGCCTTTTTTTATGAACTCCGAAGAGAGTGCCTTCGCGACTTGGTTCATCTGCCAATAGGATGAGAATAATACTAAGTTGGCTTTCTTGTCTTCCAAGTACTTAGGCAATATCTCGATAAGATATTCAGTAAATTGAGGCGCTGGTGGTTCATATTTCATCGCAGGGATGAGCAATTCTGCCTGGTTTTGGTAATCGAATGGTGACGCAAGCGCTAAAAACTGAGTGCCTGATTCTGGTTTTCCATCAATACCAACCTGATGGCAAAAGTAATGGAAAGAGTTTAATGCACGCATCGTTGCGGAAACCAAAATGGCGCCAATACATCTGCTCCAAATCTGTTGGTCGAGTTGCCATCCAATTTCAAGTGGCGAAACACTCACAATGAAATCACCCTCGCGATCGGGGTGGGTTTCTAACCAGCGAGCTAAAGGCGCACCTTTTTCACGAGTTGGTTCTGCCATTAAATGCCATACTTGCGCTAGGTTTTCTAACCTTTGAATGTAGAAACCGAGCTCTGCAAGCGCTGGTTCAGCCAACCTTGTCGCAAGCTCCCCGTCTTTTACTCTTTCCGCAATAAGGTCGGCAATTTTTGCCACACTCTGATTTGCTTTTTTACTGAACTGTTTTAGTTCTTTGGATTGGTTCTCTAGCCACTCAGGTAGTTCACCGTGTTCGAAGCGGTAGATACCCTCTTCAAATTGAGCTGGGTCGAACTGTTTGGGCAATTGAGTCAGTGCCGGTATCAAGTTCTGAACCGCGTCTTGAAGGTCGTTGCGAAATCGAGCTACGCGTTTCTCGTCTGCGAGTGATGAAAACTTACTAATCGACTGATTTAACTTCTCAAGCCATGCTGCCGCGCCTTTTAAACTCGCAGATGCTGAAGCATGGTCACGAGCGACGTGAGGTAAGTGATGTGCCTCGTCGAAGACGTATATTGTATTTTCTGGCTCAGGTAAAATCACGCCGCCACCTAAATCTGCGTCTGCCATGACGAGAGAGTGGTTAGCAATGATGACATCGTTTTTATCCAACTCTGAGCGCGCTTTTTGGAATGGGCAGCCGCGGTGACCTGGTAAACTGTTATTGCAACTGTGTTTATCACTGACAATCAGTTGCCAAAGCTTATCGTCGATGGGTTTAGGCCAAGAATCACGGTCACCGTCCCATTTACCTTGCGCAAGAGAGCGATGCATTGTTTCTAACAGCTCTATATCTTTTTGCTTAGGTTTGGTTTCAAACATCGCTAACTGGCCACCATCAGCACCGCTAGCAGTCGCGAGCTTTTCTGCACAACAATAGCGTTGACGGCCTTTTGCCAAAATAAAAGAAAACTCTCGGTCGGTAATCCGACGAAAAAGAGGGAGGTCTTTATTTATGAGCTGCTCTTGCAGAGCGACGGTCGCCGTTGAGATAACCACTTTCCTATTGTTATGTACAGCCACGGGAATGGTCGCCATTAGATAAGAGAGCGATTTACCAATTCCAGTCCCTGCTTCTGCAACGAGTATTCGGTTAGATTTGTGATACTGACCGCACAGCGTTTTTGCAATCTCTGCAACAAGGTAGTTTTGTGCTCTTCTAGGCACAAAGTTATCAAGTTGATCTTGAAGGTTTTGATAGCTATTACGAATCGATTTTTGAATGTTACTGGTCAGCATACGGGCCTCAAATGCGTTGGAGGCGAATAGTAGCACACATCACTAGTTGTACAGTAGTTCACAAAACGGAATGCTTTTATAAGGAATGTAGATCTCCTTCACAAAAAAATATTGAACCTTATCTTAATGAAATTAATTTCATTATATGAAAAATATAAAACTCCAACTTGGTCTGATTTGTAGGTTTTTATTCTTTTTTTGTTTTTTTAAAATTTACTTATTGGATTAAAAAACCATTTGTTAATAATTTTGTAAATTACAAATAATAATGGGGATTGGTTAGATGTTCGTCGAATAAATAAAGGTAAACCTATTAACTTGTTGTTTTGTAATGGTATTTTGTTTTTTTTACATTGGTATTTAGAAAATTTGACAGCCAGAATAATCTTTTGCACTCTTAGCTCCAGATTTTGAGGAGGTGCTGTATAACGTTTTGTTAACGCTCTACCTCAAACATATAAAAAAAGGGAACCGGACAAGGATATCCCGAACTAAGAAAAGGCAGTGGATTAATTATGAAAAAAACTCTATTAGCACTAGCTGTAGTTGCGTCTGCAACTTCAGTGAACGCAGCTGAAGTATTCAAATCTGAAGAAGGTTCTGTAGATTTCTACGGTCAGCTACGTCCAACTCTTCTATTCACAGAAAAAACTGATCACACAGCAGAGCTAAACACTAGCTCTTCTCGTACTGGTGTGAACGCGGTTTACGTTGTTGACGAAAGCCTAAAAGTTCTGGGTGAAGTTGAAATCGGTGTTGCTCTAGGTGACAACTACGACGCAGGTGCTGATTCAAGCGAGCGTACAGATGACTCTGTATACGTACGTCGCCACATCATCGGTTTTGATATGGGTGATATGGGTACTCTTCGCTTCGGTAAAGAAGGTACTTGGGCTGATGACGTATACTTCGCAGATTACTCTTACTTCTTCGGTGGTAACGCAGCGGAAACTGCATACGGTCACGCTTGGAACAACGATTCTCAAATCAAATACGCTTACGAAAATGACGCATTCTGGCTAAAAGCTGGTTACGCGCTAGGCGAAAAAGATTCTAACGAAGAAGTACTAGAAGTATTCGTTGGTAAATCTTTCAACGACCTATCTCTACACGCTGGTGTACTTACTGCAAACAACGACATCAACGTAACTAAAGAGAAAAAACTAGTTCTTAATGGTGTAGAGCAAACAGTTTCTCACACAGAGCGTACTGATAACGAAAACCTATCTTTTGAAGTAACTGCTGAGTACGCACTAAACGAGCACACTCTAGGTGCTACGTACTACTACAACGAAAACGAAGATAAGCTAGGTAAATCAACAGTTGATTCACACTACATCGTTGTAGCTGGTATGTTCGCTGTTGCTCCTAAAACAACTCTATACTCTGGTTACGAGTACTTAGCTCAGTCTACTGACGAAGCAGGTAAAGTAGACGCAGACTCTTCTTGGTTCTACGCTGGTGTTGAATACAAGTTCTCTAAATGGGCACGTGTATTCGCAGAAGCGGGTTACACTTTCGAAGGTACTGACTTCGACAACAAAGACACAGACGACGCAACTAACTTCGGTGTTGGTGCTCGTTTCTACTGGTAATCAATACCCAGTTTGATATTGTAAGACCCAGCTATATGCTGGGTCTTTTACTATGAAGATAAGGATGAAAAATTCTATGCAGTTATCATTAAAAGTGGCAATGGCACTGTCTATTTTTGCCAGTACAAACCTCTACGCTGCAACGACTTTAGTGGTTCCAGAAGACGTGAAGTTATTGGCCGTCAACATGGAGAAGCCAGATCTAGAAGGTGGTCTTTTTTCTAGTGAGAAGACAATCGAACTACCTGACGGAACGAATCAAATTGTCTTCAAATATCAACCTACATTCGAAATTAACGAAAACCTTAAGACGGTTTACAGTGATGTAATCGTTGCTAAATTTGATGCTGAAAACGAAAAGCTAACGTTTGAACTGCCAGAGTTTAAAACTCTTCGCCAAGCGCAAAACAACATCTCGCCTCTAGATTGGCAATTACTGGATACCAAAGGCCAACCTATTGCTTTGGTCGAAGATGTATTAGAGTCAGATGGTGTTCAAATTGGTCGTAATTACCCTCAAGAATCTCGTAACTACAATATTGCTGGCGGTATCGCGAGTGTTGCCGTTAGTTATGTAACTGTGAATCAGCATCAACAATCAGTAAGTGATATCGAGCCTCGAGTTGAGACTAGTGATACCCGTTCAACAGCCGCATCGAACGACAGCCCAATGGTTGATGTATTAAAGACTATGTACCAGAAAGCGTCTCCGGCGGAAAAAGAGGCATTTAAAAACTGGCTTGCTGAGCAGTAATCCCTTAGTTCATTAGATAGGGCTTAACTGAAAAAGTACGAATCTAAAAAGCAGGCTTTAAGCCTGCTTTTATCTTTTCTGCTTATTAGAGAGAGATTTCTCTCCATTCACCAGGCATTAGGTCGTTAAGGACGATATCACCCATCGAATGACGAATGAGGCGCAAAGTAGGGAAGCCAATGTGCGCAGTCATGCGACGCACCTGACGATTTCTTCCTTCGATAATGGTAATGGCTAACCAAGTGGTAGGGATATTTGCGCGAAAACGAACCGGAGGCGTTCTGTCCCAGACTTGTGGTTCTGGAATAACTTCAACTTCGGCTGGTAGAGTCATACCATCTTTTAGCTCTACTCCCTTCCTCAATTTTTCAAGATCTTGCTCCTGAGGAGCGCCATCGACTTGAACCCAATAAGTCTTTGGCGATTTTGACTTTGGCTGCGTTAACTTCGCCTGCAAGATGCCATCGTTAGTGAGTACCATCAAACCTTCGCTGTCTCGGTCCAATCGGCCAGCCGCATAGACATTTTTGATTGGGATATAGTCCGCTAACGTTTTGCGACCATCGCCATCGGTAAATTGACTGAGCGTATCGTAAGGCTTATTGAAAATAATGACTTTACGATCTTTAGGGGCCACTTTTGGCTTTTGGCTTTTTGTTGGGCGATTAGGGCGGCGGTCTTGCTGAGTACGAGTCTTCGAGCCATTGCGAGCTCCTGAGTGTTTAAAATGGCCCGTTTTAGACTGGTTACGACTGCGACCTTTTTCCTGACCTGTACGAGATGACATGTTAACTACCCTGCAAAAATGTAAATGAACTGTGTTTGAAAGTTTTAAGTTTTCTCATGATCGGATATGATTTGCGCGCCTAAAACTAACAAACGCGCACAGAATGATAGACTAATTCGTGTTATTTGTTTAATTATATCAGTGCACTCATGGATTCAGAGCTTAGAGCTTCAAACTACAACAAAGAGTGCGAACCGCATGTGGCGTTAGTGAGGAGACATGTACTGCTAACGTGCAGCAATGCGTCAATTAAACCAACTCAGACGCTGAGTTGATCAGCCAACAAGTTGATTAAAAAATAGGGAAATTTCATGCCTACAGAAAAACCTACAATTATCTACACCATCACTGATGAAGCGCCGGCGCTAGCAACTTATTCATTACTACCAATCATTCAATCATTCACAGCATCGTCTGGCATCAATGTAGATACTCGTGATATTTCACTAGCAGGTCGAATTATCGCTAACTTCCCAGAGCATCTAAAAGAAGAACAGCGCATTGGCGATGCGTTGACTGAGCTTGGTGAACTAGCTCAAACTCCAGAAGCAAATATCATCAAGCTACCTAACATTTCAGCTTCAGTTCCTCAGCTTAAAGCGGCGATTAAAGAGCTTCAGGCGAAAGGTTACGATTTACCAAACTACCCAGAAGAGCCGAGCACGTACGAAGAGAAAGCGATTAAAGCGGCTTACGACAAAATCAAAGGTAGTGCGGTTAACCCAGTACTTCGTGAAGGTAACTCAGACCGTCGTGCTCCGACTTCGGTTAAGAACTACGCGAAGAAAAACCCACACTCAATGGGTGCATGGTCAGCAGAATCTAAGTCTCATGTTGCGAGCATGTCAGACAATGACTTCTTTGGTAGCGAAAAGTCTACAACTATCTCTGGTGCAACAGATGTCAAAATCGAGTTTGTCGGTAATGATGGTACAGTTAAAGAGCTTAAGTCTGCGTTCCCATTACTAGATAAAGAAGTCATTGATACTTCAGTAATGAAGAAGAAGGCGTTGGTTGAATTTTTCGAGAAAGAGATTGCTGAAGCGAAAGCACAAGACGTGCTGCTGTCTCTTCATATGAAAGCGACGATGATGAAAGTTTCTGACCCTGTCATTTTCGGCCATGCCGTAAAAGTTTACTACAAAGACGTTTTCGATAAGTACGGTAAGCTGTTTGAAGAGCTAGGCGTTGATGTAAACAATGGCATCGGTGATGTTTACTCAAAAATTGAGTCTCTACCTGAAGCGCAAAAAGCAGAAATTGAAGCGGCCATTCAAGCGGTTTACCAAACTCAACCAGAACTTGCGATGGTTGACTCTGATCGTGGTATCACAAACTTACATGTACCAAGTGACATTATTGTAGATGCTTCTATGCCAGCAATGCTTCGCTCTTCGGGTCAAATGTGGGGACCAGATGGTAAACAAAAAGACACCAAAGCGATGATTCCAGATCGTAGCTACGCAGGTATTTACCAAGCGGTTATTGATTTCTGTAAAGAGCACGGCGCATTTGATCCAACCACTATGGGTAGCGTACCTAACGTTGGTCTAATGGCTCAGAAAGCTGAAGAGTATGGTTCTCACGACAAGACATTCATTCTAGACGCTGCGGGTACTGTTCGCGTTGTTGATGCTTCAGATAACGTACTGTTAGAGCAAGCGGTTGAAGAAGGTGATATCTTCCGTATGTGTCAGGTTAAAGACGCACCAATCCAAGATTGGGTTAAACTAGCAGTGACTCGCGCACGTGCAACAGGTGTTCCAGCTGTATTCTGGCTAGATGAAAACCGTGCGCACGATGCTGAGCTCATCAAGAAAGTAAACGCCTACCTACCAGATCACGATACTGACGGTCTAGAGATTAAGATCCTATCTCCTGTTGAAGCTTGTAAGTACTCACTAGAGCGTATGAAAGCGGGCCTAGATACTATCTCTGTTACAGGTAATGTTCTTCGTGACTACCTAACAGACTTGTTCCCAATTCTAGAGTTAGGTACGTCTGCTAAGATGCTATCTATTGTTCCATTGATGAATGGTGGTGGTCTATTTGAAACAGGCGCTGGTGGTTCTGCTCCTAAGCATGTTCAACAAGTAGAAAAAGAGAATCACCTTCGTTGGGATTCTTTGGGCGAGTTCCTAGCGCTTGCAGCGTCGTTAGAGCATTTAAGTGTAGCGACAAACAATCCTAAGGCTCAGGTTCTAGCAGATACACTAGATAAAGCGACCGGTGAGTTTTTAGACACCAACAAATCTCCGTCACGCAAAGTGGGTGAGCTAGATAACCGTGGAAGCCACTTCTATCTTGCACTTTACTGGGCGAAAGCGCTTTCAGAGCAAACGGATGATGCGGATCTTGCTGCTGAATTTGCACCAATTGCAAAAGCGCTGTCTGAGCAGGAAGAAACGATCGTTGCTGAGCTAAATAATGCGCAAGGCGTGAAAGGTGAGCTAGGAGGTTACTACTTACTAGACGATGCATTGGTTTCTAAATTGATGCGTCCAAGCGAAACCTTTAACGCAATCATTAACAAGTAAGTTAGTGTTAAAAAACACGTCGTTTTCGGCGTGTTTCCTATCCTGTAAGTGCGTTGTAAGTGTTCCTTTTGTAACACGTGCTCTAAATAGTAAGAAACCCGCTATCTTGGCGGGTTTATTTTTCTCTTCAAAACATCAACGTGGCGTTTCGAGAGCAATATTTTTATATTTCGACAGCGCTCTAATTATTTGGCTTGGCCTTCAAGAGGCACGACGCTACTCGCGTGACAGCCTTTGGGACCTTTTTCAATCTCGTAAGAGACTTGTTGGCCTGCTTTCAGTGTACGATAACCGTCCATCTGGATAGTTGAGTAGTGGGCAAAGATATCTCCCTCTTCTTCATCTGAACAAATAAACCCAAATCCTTTGGCATTGTTAAACCACTTTACTGTACCTGTAGCCATGCTTTACATCCCTCATGCATTTTTTACTGATGTTGTTACTGCAACCAAGTTATACCTTTAACTTGGTACTACCATTGTCAGCGAATGCCAACAAACGTCAAATCAATGATAAGTCACATTCATCAAACCACTTAAAGAAGAGAGGTTTCAAAATGATGATTTATGCATCGACACTTTCCACTGTAGTCAATGAATTTCGACAGTCAATAGCAGTGAGCAACAAACAGAAACATAATTGAAAACAAATCACTTTTGAGATTAACAAATTTGCAAACAGTTTTTCGTATATACGCAGAAGTTTAGTCAATTTGCCTATGAAGTGGTTCATACTGAAAAAGCCATACTGTCCGTGTTGCTTATGGTAGAAGAATCCTCTGACTGAATAAAAAATGAAGTTTTCGTGATAATTACCGTATTCTCAATGAGGAAGTGTGATCCAGATAGAAGATGATGGGGCGGTTTGCAATAGCCCGAAAGCAATAAATAGAAAGTTCTTTTATAAGAAAAAATGTGTAACTTATCGACAAGCATCTTTTATTTGCGCCGTATCAAGACGTGCATTAGTCTCTATATTAGGTAGCAACTTTTATCGATCAAAGATCGAATTCGGTGCCATAACTCACTACACCGCGCTGCACGCTTGTGGTAGATTGTTTTTATAGGTCGAAAACATCAACCCTTTGATACGATATCTTTAGATTGCCATGAGTAAAAATTTTGAATGGGTCACTCCGGACTCTGATCTTCTGGAGCGAGAAAGTACGAAAGTCCAGCCACCTAAGCTGTACAATGTCGTACTCAATAATGATGACTATACACCTATGGATTTCGTCATAGAGGTGCTTGAGCGATTTTTCTCACATGATATTGATAAAGCAACTCAAATCATGCTTCAGGTCCACTATGAAGGAAAGGCAATCTGCGGCACATACAGCGCAGAAATTGCCGAAACAAAAGTAGCGCAAGTTACGATGTACGCAAGGGAAAATGAACATCCGCTACTTTGCACTATGGAGCAAGCGTAAACAAAGAAGACTTGCTCGAACAACCCCAGTTGTTTTTTCGGGAGGTACTTATGCTAAATAAAGAACTAGAGTCAAGCCTTAACGGTGCATTTGCTCGGGCGCGCGACAAACGCCACGAGTTTATGACTGTCGAACACCTCCTACTTGCATTGTTGGAAAATGATGCAGCTAAGGAAGCCCTTCTAGCTTGTAAGGCGGATCTTGACGCTTTACGCAACGAACTCGATATTTTCATCGATCAAACTACGCCTCTTATCCCAGATAGTGATGAGACGCGTGAAACGCAGCCGACTTTGAGTTTTCAACGTGTACTACAACGCGCCGTCTTTCATGTACAGTCGTCTGGTCGTAATGAAGTAACAGGCGCCAACGTGCTTGTTGCTATCTTCAGTGAGCAAGAGTCGCATGCCGCTTACTTACTGAAGAAAAATGACATCTCCCGATTAGATATTGTTAACTTCATCTCCCATGGTATTACTAAAGCATCAGGTGCAGGTGAGGATTCATCATCAGACTCGTTTAGCTCAGAAAGTGTTGAAGAGCCTAATTCTGAAGAACGCCTAGAAAGCTTTGCGACGAATCTTAATCAAGTCGCTAAAGATGGAAACATCGACCCACTCATTGGACGTGATAAAGAGTTAGAGCGCACTATTCAGGTACTTTGTCGACGCCGCAAGAATAATCCACTACTAGTGGGTGAGGCAGGGGTTGGTAAAACAGCCATTGCGGAAGGTCTTGCATGGCGAATTGTCGAAGGGCAGGTCCCTGAGGTTATTCAAAACAGCGTGATTTATTCACTAGATATTGGCTCTTTGCTCGCTGGTACCAAATATCGCGGTGATTTTGAAAAGCGCTTCAAGGCGATTTTGAAACAACTTGAAAAAGAAGAAGATGCCATTTTGTTCATCGATGAAATACATACCATCATCGGTGCAGGCGCGGCATCTGGTGGTCAAGTCGATGCAGCAAATCTTATTAAGCCTCTTTTAAGTAGCGGTAAGTTGCGTTGTATTGGTTCGACGACATACCAAGAGTACAGCAACATTTTCGAGAAAGAGCGTGCGTTGTCTCGCCGTTTCCAAAAGATAGACGTTGTAGAGCCTTCATTGGATGATACAACTAAAATCTTGATGGGCTTGAAGCCGAAGTACGAAGCTCACCATGAAGTACGTTATACCAATAAAGCACTGCGTGCCGCGGTAGAACTGTCGGCTAAATACATTAATGAACGCCATCTACCAGATAAGGCCATTGATGTCATTGATGAAGCTGGTGCGCGTAGTCGTCTTGCTCCTGCAAGCCGTCGTAAAAAAACGGTCGGAGTGGCTGATATCGAATCAATGGTTGCCAAAATGGCGCGAATTCCAGAGAAGTCGGTTTCTTCTTCAGATAAAGACATTTTGAAAAACTTAGATAGCAAAATGAAGATGTTGGTATTTGGTCAAGATAATGCGATTGATGCATTGTCCGAGGCGATCAAGCTGACACGTGCAGGTTTAGGTGTAGACAACAAACCTGTTGGTTCATTCTTGTTTGCAGGCCCAACAGGGGTTGGTAAAACAGAGGTGACGGTGCAGTTATCTAAGCTTCTAGGTATCGAACTACTTCGTTTTGATATGTCTGAGTATGGTGAGCGTCACTCCGTAAGTCGCTTAATTGGTGCGCCTCCTGGTTATGTCGGTTATGACCAAGGTGGTTTGCTAACCGATGCTGTTATTAAGCACCCACACTCAGTCGTATTACTTGATGAGATTGAAAAAGCGCACCCTGATATCTTTAACCTGTTGTTGCAAGTCATGGATAACGGTACGCTAACGGACAACAATGGTCGCAAAGCAGACTTCCGTAATGTCATTCTTGTTATGACAACTAACGCAGGTGTGGCGGAAACCGAGAAGAAATCAATTGGTTTGATTCAACAAGACAACAGTCACGATGCAATGACGGAAATTAAGAAGGTGTTTACTCCTGAGTTCCGTAACCGTCTTGATAACATCATCTGGTTTAACAGCCTTGATGAAAGCGTTATCCATCAAGTGGTTGATAAGTTCATTGTTGAACTGCAAGTGCAACTTGATGCGAGAGGCGTTTCAATGGAAGTATCGCAAGACGCTCGCCATTGGTTAGCACATAAAGGTTATGACAAAGCTATGGGGGCTCGCCCAATGGGGCGTGTTATCCAAGAACAGCTTAAGAAGCCTTTGGCTAACGAACTGTTGTTTGGATCTTTAGTTGACGGCGGTACAGTGAAAGTAACGCTGGTCAACGATACGCTTGAGTTTGAATACTTAAGTGAGAAAGAGACAGCGATGCATTAATCGTTAGTCGGTAACAAACGCAAAAGCGCACGAGAAGATCGTGCGCTTTTTATCTGAACTAAATCGGAAAAAATTGTGCAATAAAAAACGGAGCAGCTTGCTCCGTTTTTTATTGCATCCGAAAATCAGAGATTAACGAGCGCGGAAGACGATGCGGCCTTTTGACAGGTCGTATGGAGTCATCTCTACAGTTACTTTGTCACCCGTTAGGATACGGATGTAGTTCTTACGCATCTTGCCAGAGATGTGAGCAGTCACAACGTGACCGTTTTCAAGTTCAACACGGAACATAGTGTTTGGTAGAGTGTCAAGGACTGTGCCTTGCATCTCGATTACGTCTTCTTTAGCCATTTAATCCTCTTTAGAAATTAGGCAATATTAGCGGGCTATATTCTGCCGCTAAATAGTAATTATGTAAAGTTGAGGCGTATTCTACCCTCGCCAACGCTGATTTACTAGCCTTTGGTGGCGTTGAAAGCGTGTTTTGTAGCTCATTGCTGGGCACTCATCAATCTGATATCCCAAATATAGCCACTGTTGTTTGTTTTCTTGGCAGTATTTAATTTGATAAAGCACTGCTAACGTGCCAAGAGATAACTCGTAGTCAGGGTCAAAAAAAGTATAAAAAGCACTCGAGCATTGTGGCATCAAATCTGTCACTGCAATGGCGAGCAATTGATCTGATTCATCGTAAATGTGTAAAAACGACGTTGTCAGCCAGCTAGTTTGAGCAAATCGAGCAAACTCATCACGCTTTGGTGGGTACATAGTGCCGTTTTTATGCCGTTTGCAGATGTACCGACTGTAAAGCTCAAACCATTCCTCATCCATTTCAGGTTTCATATCCCAGCGTAAAGACTGTGCTTTATTAAGCAGCCTCTTCTGACTTTTTGATAGTCTAACGTCTGGAATCGAGACTCGAATTGGCTGGCAAGCGGTGCAATGCTCGCAATGCGGTTTATATATGGTATCTCCGCTACGACGAAAACCGTTAGCCATGAGCAACTGGTAATTTTCTTCAGTATGCAGCCTTTCATCAAGCGCCACCGCAACCCGCTCTTGCCGTTCAGGCAAATAACTACAAGGGTGATTATTCGTCAACCCTATTCGAATATGTTGTATATCCGTACTCATACTGAATCCTGCAAAACTTGGGGCTGATAGGCATCAAATAGTGTTTGCTTTTCTCTTAAAGATAGTAGTTTTTGCATAAATTCGTCACGCTCAAGTTCAAATGCGCCAAGTGATGCCAAGTGAGAATTCATAACTTGGCAATCGATTAATTGACCTTGCTTTGACGCCAAATGGTTGCATAAGTACCACAATGCAATTTTGGATGCGTTATCTTTTAGACTAAACATCGACTCTCCGCAAAAAAGTTGGCCCACGCAGATGCCATATAGTCCGCCAATCAGGTTGTTGTCATGCCATACTTCTACAGAGTGACAGTGACCAAGTTTGGCTAACTCAATGTAGGAAGCTTGCATTTCCTCGTTGAGCCATGTTTCCTCTGCAGGGCGTGTTGAAGAACATAGTCTAATCACTTCTTCTGTCGCGAAATTGAGTGTTACTTTATAGTTATGTTTACGCTGAAATTTTTTGAGACTTTTAGATGGCTTAAACTGCAATGGGTCAAACACAGCGCGCGGAGAAGGGCTCCACCATAAAATAGGTTCACCAGGACCATACCAAGGGAAAATGCCTTGATAGTAACCATTGAGGATTCTCATGGGGTTTAAGTCACCACCAAAAGCCAGCAAACCATTGGGGTCGCTGAGTGCTTTATAGGGTGAGGGAAAGTTGAACGTTTCATCGAGTTCAGTTAAATAAATAGCCATAAGAAGTCGTTACCAACATTGGAGTCAGAGGAGTTTATGATGACCTGGTTAAGAAATATCGTAAAAGTATGGCTTGGGATCATACTGTTTTTACCACTTGTCGCCAACGCAGCCTATGAAAGAAATGTTGCCAAGCCAGTTAATGAAGTAGTTTACGGGAAGATTGACTCTGTCCGTTATATTACTCAACAAGAGGTTGTTCAATCGAAAAGTAACGGTTGGAAGACACTACTTGGTGCCACTATCGGTGGTTTAGTCGGTAATCAATTTGGTGGCGGTACGGGAAGAGAAGTCGCGACGGCAGTGGGTGCGCTTGCAGGTGCCGCAGTTGCTCAAAACCAAAGTAATTACCAATACACGGTTGAATATAAGTTAGTTGAGCTACTCATCAAAGTGAAGGGTGATAAGCTAATTAATGTCATCCAAGATGTTGATAAAAATATGTTATTTAGTCGAGGGGATGAAGTTCGTATTTTATATTTTGATGATGGAGTCAGGGTTGATATCACTTATTAACCCTAGGTTGTTTTAGTCTAACGAAGCCTAATCAGGCATGTACAGTCGGGCTGGCTTATCGTCAAATAAAGTCGAAATAGTTTGCTGTTTCGCCGTGCTTCTTTCGCTCTGATTTACATCGCTGGCAATGCCTTTAATTCTGTATCTTTAGGCTGCTTGAGGATATTCATAAATTAGCGCCGATTTACTCTGGTTTTGTCGTGTTTTTTTGGGTAGTCTGAATTCACGAAGAATTGTTTAGCCCTCATAAAAAATCGTATGTTGAGGGCACAAAGGATTATCAACTTTTAATGGAAAGCCTAACGTTACAACCTATCAATAAAATTCAAGGGGAAGTGAACCTTCCTGGCTCTAAAAGCGTTTCTAATCGAGCTCTTTTACTTGCTGCTCTTGCTAAAGGCAGAACTCGCCTTACTAATCTCCTCGACAGTGATGATATCCGTCATATGCTGAATGCGCTGACTAAACTAGGCGTTCAATACCAACTTTCCGAAGATAAAACAGAATGTCTCGTTGAAGGCCTTGGGCGTCCGTTTTCTGTCTCAGAGCCGGTAGAGTTATTTCTCGGCAATGCTGGCACTGCGATGCGACCATTAGCTGCGGCTCTTTGTCTTGGAGAAGGGGAGTATGTACTGACGGGCGAACCTCGTATGAAAGAGCGTCCAATTGGTCACCTTGTCACGGCACTGAAAGATGCTGGTGCGAACGTTGAGTACATGGAAAACGAGAACTTTCCGCCTCTCAAAATAATTGGTACTGGCCTAAAAGCAGGTACAGTTTCTATCGATGGGTCCATTTCAAGTCAGTTCTTGACCGCTTTCTTAATGTCTGCGCCATTGGCTGAAGGTGAAATTCGCATCAACATCGAAGGCGATTTGGTTTCTAAGCCTTATATCGATATCACCCTGCATATCATGAAGCAGTTTGGAGTCGATGTGATCAACAACGACTATCAAGAGTTTGTGATCCCAGCCGGTCAGCAATACATCGCTCCAGGTGATTTCTTGGTTGAAGGTGACGCGTCTTCTGCTTCTTACTTCTTGGCGGCGGCAGCCATCAAAGGCGGAGAAGTTAAAGTCACGGGTATCGGTAAAAACAGCATTCAAGGTGATATTCAATTTGCTGATGCGCTTGAAAAAATGGGTGCAGAAATTGAATGGGGTGATGACTACGTAATTTCACGTGTTGGTCAATTAAAAGGCATTGATATGGATTACAACCATATCCCTGATGCTGCAATGACCATCGCGACAACAGCGTTATTTGCCGAAGGCACTACCGCTATTCGTAACGTTTATAACTGGCGTGTAAAAGAAACAGACCGTTTGTCAGCTATGGCGACTGAGTTACGTAAAGTTGGTGCGGAAGTGGAAGAAGGGGAAGACTACATCATCGTCAAACCTGTCTCTCAGTTAAAGCATGCTGCGATTGATACTTACGATGATCATCGAATGGCGATGTGTTTTTCGCTGGTGGCACTTAGTGATACGCCTGTGACGATTAACGATCCAAAGTGTACGTCGAAAACGTTCCCTGACTACTTCGACAAACTTAAGGCTTTAAGTTGCTAAATATTCTGACCTAAAACAGGAAAGCCAGAGTGAATAACACTCTGGCTTTTTTGTTTCCCAATACTATTTAACCAGCGTAAATTCCTTAGAAAGGTGATGCGCTAAGTATTTGAACATATTGAATACTGCAGTCGTATTTGAAGTTGGTAAACCTTTGTCATCAAGGAAGTATTCACCTTTAAAAACTAAAACACCTTCTTTTTCTTCTACGCTTGTTGCTCGCATCCCCTCGATGTAATCATCGTGCTCTTGGATGATTTGGTTAGCGATCAAAAGAAGGTCGAACTCTTCGATAAACGTTCTATCAGACATATTCTTTCTACCATCCTATTCAGTTAAGAACGCTGAGTATACCTACAACTAAAATGGGTTTGCATGATTAATTCAGTCAATCGTTCAGTAAGACTAAACAGATCAATTTTTAGAGTATAAGCATGATGCGGAGGAAGATGGCAGAGCATTGAACCAAACTATTTTGTGATGGGTAACAAAATTTATTGCATTGGATTAGCGGATGCTAAGTTTGCCTGTTTAGATATGCCGCTCAATACCTTTCAGAACCCTGTCTCTTTGAAGTATAAAGACGATGAATTGTCAACCAATCGGATCTGAATTTCAAAAAAGCAGTTGATCTTCTTTTCATCTCGCACAATAGTAAAAAAAGAAGCAATGAAATAGAACATTATGCGGGTGGCCTTTAAACAAGGTTTCTACCCGCATTATTATGAAGGACGTTAGAGTCAGTTATGGGTAAATCACTCGTTATAGTGGAGTCACCAGCCAAGGCAAAGACGATAAATAAGTACCTTGGTAAAGACTTTATTGTTAAGTCTAGTGTTGGTCATGTGCGTGATCTGCCTACGGCCGGTCAAAGCACTGGTGAGAAAAAAGCCGCAGCCATCTCAACTAAAGGGATGAGTCCGGAAGAGAAAGCGCGCGTTAAAAAAGAGAAAGACCGCAAAGCGTTGATCAAAAAGATGGGGATTAACCCATATCATGACTGGGAAGCGAATTACCAAATCCTTCCAGGCAAAGAAAAAGTTGTCAACGAACTACAAAAACTCGCCAAAGACGCAGATTGCGTTTATCTCGCAACCGATTTGGACCGCGAAGGAGAAGCAATCGCATGGCACCTTCGTGAGATCATCGGTGGCGATGAAGAGCGATACAAACGTGTAGTTTTTAACGAAATTACGAAAAACGCGATCCAACAAGCTTTCCAGACACCTGGCGAGCTGAACATGGATGGTGTAAATGCCCAACAAGCACGTCGCTTCATGGACCGTGTCGTTGGTTTTATGGTTTCACCTTTACTTTGGAAAAAAGTGGCTCGTGGTTTATCTGCTGGTCGCGTGCAGTCTGTTGCGGTGAAACTGTTAGTTGAGCGCGAGCGTGAGATTAACGCGTTTGTACCAGAAGAATTCTGGGACATTCATGCGAATACGAAAACGAAAGACAAAGCGGACTTTAAACTGCTTGTTGCTCAGAAAGACGGTTCTGCGTTTAAGCCAGTTAATGAGGCAGAAACCAAAGCAGCGATGTCTGTACTTGAGAATGCAAGTTACGAAGTATGTAAGCGTGAAGACCGCCCTACAAAGAGCAAGCCCTCAGCACCTTACATCACCTCTACGCTTCAACAGGCAGCAAGTACACGTCTGGGCTACGGCGTGAAAAAGACCATGATGCTAGCTCAGCGCCTCTATGAGGCCGGTTACATCACTTATATGCGTACTGACTCGACTAACCTAAGTGCCGAGGCTGTGGACGCTGTACGTGACTTTATTGGTTCTGAGTTTGGTGATAAGTACCTACCAGCGAAACCATTGACGTACGGTAGCAAAGAAGGAGCACAGGAAGCGCACGAAGCGATCCGCCCTTCAAATGTGGGTGTTAAGGCGGAAGACCTGCAAGGTGTCGATGCTGATGCGCACAAACTTTATGCTTTGATTTGGAATCAGTTTGTAGCGTGTCAAATGACGCCAGCAGAATACGATTCAACAACCATTAGCGTAAAAGCGGCAGAATACACGCTTAAAGCGAAAGGCCGTATCCTTAAATTTGACGGCTGGACTCGTGTACAGCGTCCAATGGGCAAAAACGAGGATACAATCCTTCCAGCGGTACAACTTGGCGATAAGCTAAGCTTAGAGTCACTTGACCCTAAACAGCACTTTACAAAGCCACCTGCGCGCTACACTGAAGCAGCACTGGTTAAAGAGCTGGAGAAACGAGGCATTGGTCGTCCGTCGACTTACGCATCGATCATTTCTACGATTCAAGATCGTGGCTACGTGAAAGTTGATCAGCGCCGTTTCTACGCTGAAAAAATGGGTGAAATTGTTACTGACCGCCTTGATGACAGCTTTAACGATTTGATGAACTACGACTTTACTGCGCGTATGGAACAGAAATTGGACCAAATCGCTGAAGGTGAAGTGAACTGGAAAGCTGTGTTAGACAACTTCTTTGCTGATTTTACTGGCGATCTTGAAAAAGCGGAGCTGGATGAGTCAGAAGGCGGTATGAAGTTAAACCACATCGTCATGACGGATATCGAGTGTCCGACGTGTAGCCGTCCAATGGGCATCCGTACTGCTTCGACAGGTGTGTTCTTAGGCTGTTCAGGTTACGCGTTACCACCAAAAGAGCGTTGTAAGACAACCATCAACTTGGGTGACGAAGAAGGTATTATTAACGTTCTAGAAGAAGACGTTGAAACCGCAGCTCTTCGTGCTAAAAAGCGTTGTCCGATCTGTGAAACAGCGATGGACGCATACCTGATTGATGACAAGCGTAAGATGCATGTTTGTGGTAATAACCCGAACTGTGAAGGCTACCTTGTTGAATACGGCGAGTTCAAAGTAAAAGGCTACGATGGTCCAGTTGTTGAATGTGACAAATGTGGCTCTGATATGGTGCTTAAGAACGGTCGCTTTGGTAAATACATGGATTGTACGAGCGAAACGTGCAAGAACACTCGAAAGATCTTGAAGAATGGCGAAGTCGCGCCCCCGAAAGAAGATCCTGTTCATTTCCCCGAGTTGCCATGTGAAAACTCAGATGCGTATTTCGTACTTCGTGATGGTGCTTCAGGTCTATTTATGGCGGCAAGCAACTTCCCGAAATCGCGCGAGACACGTGCTCCTTTGGTTGCTGAACTGGCACGTTTTGAAGAGCGTTTACCTGAGAAGTTCAAATACCTAGCGACCGCACCGCAAGAAGATCCTGATGGTCGTCCTGCAGTTGTACGCTTTAGTCGCAAAACAAAAGAGAACTACGTTCGTTCGGAAGAGAATGGCAAACCATCTGGTTGGACAGCGCTCTTTGTTGACGGTAAGTGGGAAGTCACTGATAAGCGTAAAAAAGCGAAAGCATAAAAACGTACGATCTAAGTAATGTAAAAAGGCAGCGATATCGCTGCCTTTTTTGCGTTTTGTTTTTGCGTAAAGGCCACTGTGTTGTTCGTATAGATCTTTGCTGCTTTGACTGAGTTTTGCTGACGCGAGAAGATCCCAGTATCAATATTTCGTAGTCGCTGATGTATTTTTTATGTAAAAAATATTCGTTGTAACTTTCATTTTGCATTCACATATTTGTTATACATTGGGCTAAAAAATCGGCGGTGTAGTGAATCCGTTCGTAAATTGTTTTCACAATGTAATCGTTTGCTTTTCCATGTGTGATCTAGATATCGTCTTGAGTACGCAAGAGCTGTATGGTACACAGAATGGCGTATTAAAAATTGTAATTTAGAACCCGCTTAGATAATTTATTACAAAAATTAGTGCAACTGTGTGCATTGTTTGCGTCAAAAAATAAGGAAAGAGTGGACGTTGCATACTGGAAGTGCCGTAGCTTTTTTATCCGTGTTGTAAGAGTTCACAGAAACTCAGAGACGGTTGCTAAATGTATTCGCTTGACTCCCCGAGTATGACTCATTCAAGCGAGTACCAAATCCAAGCTATAACGATATGGAGAACAACAAATGGCTGGTGTTTTGGGAATGATTCTTGCTGGCGGTGAAGGCTCTCGTTTGAGACCTTTAACGGAATCTCGCAGTAAACCTTCGGTACCGTTTGGTGGTAGTTATCGATTGATCGATTTTGCTCTAAACAATTTTGTTAATGCGGATCTGATGCGCATTTACGTCCTAACCCAATTTAAATCTCAATCTTTATTCCATCACTTAAAAAAGGGGTGGAACATCAACGGCATTACAGACCGCTTTATCGATCCTATTCCCGCTCAAATGCGTACTGGTAAACGTTGGTACGAAGGGACGGCGGACGCGATCTATCAAAACCTGCGTTTTATGGAATTAGAGGAACCAGAGCAAGTTTGTATTTTTGGCTCTGACCATATCTATAAGATGGATATCAAACAAATGCTGAACTTCCACTCAGAAAAGCAGGCTTCTCTGACGGTATCTGCATTGCGCATGCCACTAAAAGAGGCGTCGCAATTTGGGGTTATCGAAGTGGATAGTGAAGGTCGTATGATTGGCTTTGAAGAAAAACCAGCAAATCCGAAGTCGATTCCTGGTGACCCTGATTACGCTTTAGTTTCAATGGGTAACTATGTTTTTGAAGCTCAGGTACTGTTCTCAGAGTTGGTCGAAGATGCGGATAATGAAGCTTCATCACATGATTTTGGAAAGGACATCATTCCAAAGATGTTCCCTAGAGGTGATGTGTTCGTGTATGACTTCAGTACCAACAAAATCAGTGGCGAAAAAGAAGAGGTGTACTGGCGTGATGTCGGAACTATTGATGCGTACTGGCAAGCGCATATGGATCTGCTAGAAAAAGATGCACCATTTTCGCTGTACAACCGTAAATGGCCATTGCACACCTACTACCCACCATTGCCACCTGCGACATTTACCGACTCTGATAATGGTCGTGTGCAGATAATCGATAGTTTAGTGTGTAATGGCAGCTATGTTAGAGGCTCAAGAATCGAAAAGTCGGTGCTTGGTTTTCGCAGTAATATTGCTTCTGCTTGCGATATCAGCGAATGTATACTTCTTGGTGACGTAAAAATTGGCGAAGGCTGTGTTTTACGTCGTGTGATTGTCGACAAGGATGCCGATATTGCTCCTGGTACTCAGATTGGTGTGAATCTTCAAGAAGATAAAAAACACTTCCACGTGTCTGAGGAGGGCATTGTTGTTATTCCGAAAGGAGCTCGAGTTGGCTACTAACAACTTATCTATTCTGTTTGTAGCTTCTGAGGTTGAAGGCCTCATTAAAAGTGGTGGCTTGGCAGATGTTGCCAAGGCACTACCGGAAGCCCTTCAAAACCTACAGCAAGACGTAAGAATTACCATCCCTGCGTACAGTAGTATTGATAAACTCGCAGACGCAGAAGTTGTATTAGAAACAGAATTAACATCATGGCCGCATACGGAGTATCGAGTTTTGCGGCTCATGTTAGGTCAAAATCCTGTTTACCTGATTGATTGTCCGCCGTATTTCAATCGACCATCAATGTATGCGGAGAACAACCAAGCGTATACTGATAACGGCGAGCGCTTTGCGTTTTTTAGTGCAGCATGTCTCGACATGTTACCCAAGCTCGCCTTTCAACCTAATATCATACACGCGAACGATTGGCACACAGGTCTTGTTCCATTTTTGCTCAAGCACAGGTATGGCAATGATCCGTTTTTTGCTCATACTAAAAGCGTCATTTCAATTCACAATGCGGTCTTTAAAGGCGTATTTAGTTATGAAGACGTGCAGTGTTTGCCAGAGTTTCATTGTAGAAACGTTCCCGATGCTGCGGTGAGTGCAACGCATATTACGATGCTCAAAGCTGGTGTAATGAATGCAGATAAGATAAACGCGGTCAGCCCTACGTACGCAGAGGAACTCAAAACAGAGCTTGGCAGTCATGGAATGGCTTGGGAGTTTCAGCAACGCGCGCAGGACTTAGTTGGTATTTTGAACGGTTGTGATTACAGTGCTTGGAACCCGGAAACGGATACTTACTTGCCAGTTAATTACTGCGCCGACCAGCAAAGTATGTCGCAAGGGAAGAAAGCTTGTAAAAAAGCATTACAGCAACGACTAAATTTGCCCGAAAAAAATGTAGCTATGTTCGGTATGGTTTGTCGATTGACCCAGCAGAAAGGCGTTCATTACTTGTTGCCTGCTTTGGCCGATTTTTTGAAGCACGATGTTCAGCTAGTTGTCGTTGGGACCGGAGACCCTGTTCTTGCCGCTCAGTTACGAGAGGTTGCCGCGCAGTTTTCTAGCAAATTTGCCTTTGTAGAAGCGTATGACAATGAACTTGCGCATATCGTTGAAGCTGGTTCTGATTTCTTCTTGATGCCTTCTGAGTTTGAACCATGTGGCTTAAACCAAATCTATAGTATGGCTTATGGGACATTACCGATAGTACGCGGTGTTGGTGGCTTAAAGGACAGCGTTAGCGATTATGATGTAAACCCATCTGAAGCAACGGGGTTTGTTTTTTTCGAACCGACACAGCAGGCATTGTTGTTAACGATGCTAAGGGCACTGTTGCTCTACGCTCAAAACGAGCCTGAAGTGAATAAAGTACAGTTGCACGCGATGCAACAAGACTTTTGTTGGCAAAAGGCCGCAGAATCTTATTTGCAGCTTTACCACTCAGCGTTAGTTTGACTTAAAATTGTAACGAAAGGCACCGAATGAGGTGCCTTTATTATCTTGAGTAAGGGGAGTGTGGTAGGATGGCTTTTTACTCAATAGCACGATCTTTTTGATACTCAATATGACCCAGCCGCTACTTTTTCATAAAACCTATTTGCACCCTACTAGTAATGAGTGGGTTGTATTTGTGCACGGTGCTGGTGGTAGCTCTTCTATCTGGTTCAAGCAAATTAAAGCTTACAAGCAACACTTTAACTTATTGCTGATCGATTTAAGAGGTCATGGAAAGTCAAATCAGTTACTTAAAGAGCTCATTGCTAGCCGTTATACCTTTACGGAAGTTACCCAAGATATTTTGAAAGTATTGGACCATTTAAAGATCCAATCCGCTCATTTTGTCGGTATGTCGCTTGGTACTATTATTGTTCGAAACCTTGCTGAATTGTCATCAGAGCGCGTACGTTCGATGGTGCTCGGCGGTGCTGTCACAAGGCTTAACACTCGTTCTCAGATATTGGTGAAATTAGGTAATTTTTGTAAGCATATCCTACCGTACATGTGGCTCTACAAACTGTTCGCTTATATTGTTATGCCTCAAAGAAGCCAACGAGAATCTCGCCACCTTTTTATTCGCGAAGCCAAGAAGCTTTGCCAAAAAGAATTTAAACGTTGGTTTATTCTTGCCGCTGATGTAAATCCGTTAATGAAATATTTTAAAGATCGAGAGTTACCCATTCCGACTCTTTACTTAATGGGCGACAGGGATTACATGTTTATTAAACCTGTCAAAGAAATGGTTGCAGCACATAAGCTCAGCATTCTACGAGAAATCCCGAATTGTGGTCATGTATGCAATGTAGAGCGTCCAGAAGACTTCAATCAACACTCCATCGAGTTTATTAAACAGCAAGCTGTATGTGCTTAAAACTGAGTGCATCCACTGAATAGGAGAGCCGCTATAGCTCTCCTAGTTGATATCCACATTGCCAACATGCACCAAATTGCCCTTCGTTTATTTCATGACATTTTGGGCATTGCCAATCTTGATACTCATGCCTATCGGATTGTTTTCGATATGCTTTTACTATTTCTTCAGCTTTCATCTTTTGTGCAGTGTCAAAAAGCCACACATAAGGATCGGTATCATCACCTAACGGCAGTTCTCCTTTTAAGCCGAAAATACCTTCTCCACGAACTTCACAGTAAATTTGTTCCACTTTAAGCAGCTCACATACAATGTGTGCTTCTGCTGGGTTTTTAGCGATAAATATTTTCATCAAAATACCCACTTCACCAATTACGAGTTTTGCTGACTTGGTGTCGGCCTTACTTTATTCATAACCCATTTAGTGATGATTGGAAATAGTCCCAATAGCGCAAAAGACGCTAATACTGCGGGTGAAACAATGCCCGATAGGCTTTCAATTGTTGCTAATTGAGTACCTGCATTCAGATATACGGCTGTGCCTGGCAGCATACCTATTTGGCTAGTGAGATAAAATCTACCTACAGACATCGGCGTTAAGCCCATCAGTAAGTTGATTAGAAAGAAAGGGAATACAGGGATTAGACGCAAGGAAAATAGATAAAAAGCTCCGTCTTTTTCGACACCTTGATTAATTGCGTTGAGTTTATTTCCGAATTTGTTTTGTACCCAGTCACGCAATAAGTATCGGCTGCTCAAGAAGGCCAGTGTTGCCCCCATAGTGCTAGCGAAAGAAACCAGTAGCAAGCTTGTCCAAAAACCAAATAAGGCTGCACCAAGTAAGGTGACTACTGCCGCTCCTGGGATAGAAAAAGCGGTAATTGCAATGTAGGTAAAAAAGTAAATCGCAGCCGAGAATACAAAATTCTGATCGATGTATGTAGTTAGTGCTTCTTGTTGGGCTTTTGCATTCTCTAAGGTTAAATACTGGCCAAAGTTAATACCTAAAAAGACGATAGCCGCTAGTAGGATGAGACCTAAAATCAGTTTCTTATTCATAATTTTGATTCCAATTTGGGATATATGTAATAAGACAGTAGGAAAACCGAAAAAATTTCACAAAAAAACCGCAGATTAGACTGCGGTTTTACAAGATAGTTTTTAGGCCGACTTTTATTGGAGGCCGTTCATCAACTCATCTCGGCGAGCTTGAGGTACCACACTCCAATGAGTGCCGTTGATAGCACCTTCTAGTGCCCATAGCAACTCAATGTTGACGGTTGCAGAGTGCGTATCTCTTATCGCTTTATAGGCGTTAAGCGCACCTTCCTCTTCAAGCTTCTCTACGGATTCGATGCCGGCTTTTTTTAGCATGCGCTCGGTAGCCAGTCGTAAGTTAGGCAAATCTTTCAAACGGTTAGGCTTTGTACTTGCTTGCTGTTCTTTCTCAAGCTTTGCCTTTTTCAATGATTGATTCGCTACTTCGATTAAGCGTTCGCTTGATTCCCATAAATCGCTGGAAATAGCGTAGTACTTTGTAACGACTGGGAAGCCACGTTTTTTATAAACGTAAGGCTTTAGCCCTTGTTTCTCGAAGTCAGATGAAGTTTTTTGGTCTGCTCTGATATGAAGCTGATTATTTACCACTAGTGCAAACATTGTTTCATCAGCGAATAGTCCGAAGCCACCAAACATTGAGCGCGACTTGATATTACCAAGTGCCTCAAATAGCTTCATAGAGTCTTTGAGTATCGGTTTATCCATGTTTTGTTATCTCGGTGTAATTAATATTACGCCACCAAAAGTCAGGTCCGAGAGAGTAGCAAACATGCGTAAAAACAATGTCATTACAGAGTAAAGTCATTGCTTACACACTTGCCATCGGTAACCCCGCTACCTTCCATATCGCAATATGGTTCAGGCCGGAGGCTTTGCGTCCCACTCTTTCGAATGGTTTGCCCTGTGCGTGACACAATGAGCATACTTCTTATATTGAATTAACATCACGGTTTAGCGTTAAAAGTGTGATTTTGGTTCAATAAAAATGATAGATTGAATGCTCTATTTTGCATATGGAAAGGTGCAAATTGGCCTTTGAAAAGGAGTTCTTAATATATATTACATTTATATAAAACAGGGAGTTAACGTTAGTCAATTGTTATTAGAGCGGTGTGAAGTATTAGAGAATGCTTAATTTTCCCAAAAAAATAAGCGCCCCTGTAGAGCGCTTATTTAACACGGTTAAATACAGTGAAATTTAGTTCATTTTTTTCACAGTATTTCGAATTACAAGCTCAGGTTGCATTTCGAAAATTCGTTTTTCGTGTTCTTTATCTTTGATACGCTCAAGTAGAATTTCGAATGCATTTTTACCAACACGACGTTTAGGTTGGTGGATAGTCGTTAGCGGTGGAGAGAAGTATTCCGCAAGCTCGATGTTGTCGTAGCCGATCACTGAAATATCTTCAGGAATTTTGATCCCGTTTTGTTGCAAGCGGCTCATTAGGCCTAGAGCCATTGTGTCGTTAAAACAGAATACCGCCGTCGGGCGCTTGTCCATTGCGGTAATTTTATCTGCAACTAATACGGCCGTATCACATTCAAAGTTACCTTCAAGGATCCAGTCTTCATTTACAGCTAGGTTCGCTTCGCTCATTGCGCGACGGAAACCTGCAATGCGCTCTTGGCAAGCAAGCTTTTCAAAATGACCGCTTAGACAAGCGATATCCGTATGACCATTATCAATCAGATGTTTGGTTGCAATGTAGCCACCTTCTTCTGAGTTATCCATGATCTTGTCTGCTTGTGAGCTCTCTGGGCCCCAATCCATGACCACTTTAGGAATGTCCGCATGACGGTCAAGCATCTCTTTTAGTTCTTCGGTTAAGTCAGAACACATCACTAGGATGCCATCAACGCGCTTTTCAGCCAGCATACGAATGTAATCGCGTTGTTTTTCGTAAATCCCGCCTGTGTTACATAAAATCAGAGTATAGCCTTGGCGGTAACAGTAGCTCTCAACGCCATCAATCACTTCTGAGAAAAATAGGTTAGTTGATTGAGTTACTAACATGCCAATCGTACGAGTTGAGTTGCATTTTAGGCTGCGTGCAACGGCACTTGGCGCGTAATTCAGCTCGTCAACGGCTTTCATTACTTTTTCTTGCGTTGCTTCTGCAACGAAACGCGTTTTATTGATAACGTGCGAAACTGTCGTAGTGGAAACGCCGGCTAAGCGAGCAACGTCTTTTATCGTGGCCATAAATGGTGTCCTGTATCGAGCTACTGAAATATGTCGTATTGGATGTACCTGATGCTCTAATGGTTTCACACCTAGCAATATAAAATTGGCGCTAAGTGTCTCGGCAGCGGTTGATCCAAGTGCGACAAAAGGGTACGTAGCAGCATCGGTCGATGAATTTTATCTTTTTTCTATCTGATGAGAAATTGCCATCAACCTGTTAAGAAAACACAAAAACCGCTATATTTCAGCGGTTTACATATAAATCATATTTAATCGTTTGCGCTCACATTTTAGCCCTATGTGGACTGACTAGCAATGTTTTCAGCAAGAGATTTGTGTATTTGAAGTCACATTTTGACTGCTAAATAACCAAGCGTCTTTGCGCTAAGTTAAGGCAAACGAATATTATACCCAAGTTACTTACAATTGGTCACTTTCAGGCATACAGGAAGCCCGATAGGCAGGCTCCCTAAAAATAGGCGGCAATTATTCACCAAGAAGGTAGGCGCTGTCTAGTTTACAAAATGCAACTAATAGTTTCGCGACACTCGAGTAAAATCCAAATTCGTCGAATTTTTTACATTTGTCTGAAAACTGAGGTAACCAAGACATCAATTGTTGCTGGATAAAGTCGTTTTGTTTAACGAAGGCTTCTTCCATGTGTTTTTCTTGTTCAAGCTCGTTTGAGCGGATAATCATGTTCCCGAGAAAGTCGAGCTCAACGGCTAAGTGATCCGCAGGTTCCTTTAGGTTTTCGTCTACTTGAACGCCAAATTCAGCCATCAACTTTTCCATTTCCTCAGCTGGCTTGTCATTCAGTAAACCTGATTCACCAATGTACATGGATGCGTAAGGAAGAGCGCCGTATTTTTCTGTCTTCAAAAACAGTTCACAAAAGTCAGCTGCAAGCTCTAGTTGTGCATCTTCACGATCTTGTAACCGATTCAATGCATCAACTAGGCTATCAACAGCTGGTTTCAGCGACTCATTTTCACCTAAACCTGCGAGAAAACTGCGAATTTCAACACTGTGATAGGCTTCCAATTCTTTCTCTGTTAGTTCTTTTGCGAACAAGCTCGAAAACCACCAGTAAATTTCAGCGCGTTTTTCATTAAAAGCTTTCACTTCTTGCATTTTGGGCTCCTGAATGATGCTTCAAGTCATGCATCACAAAGTCAATTAGGGATATCCCCTAAGTGTAATCAATTAAAATGAATAGCAGTAACTATAATTGTTATGTTTTATGGTCAAAAATGACCGTTTATTAATAGCAATGGGCAAGCTTGTTTTGAATCAATAAAAACGCTAAATCTTGCGTTTTAATGTATCTATGACTAGAAATGTTACTAGTTATGAATAGAATACGTCTTGGATAATAAGAAGACAGAAAAGTGGTGTAAATGAGCTATCACGTATTAGTCGTAGAAGATGATGTTGTAACTCGTAGTAAGCTTGCGGGATATTTCCAAAATGAGGGCTACCAAGTCAGCGAAGCAGAGAGTGGCGCAGAAATGCGTGAAGTTTTGCAAGCGGGCGATGTAGACCTGATCATGCTGGATATTAACCTGCCTGGTGAAGACGGCCTGATGCTTACTCGTGAGTTACGTAGCCAATCGGATATTGGTATCATATTAGTAACAGGACGCACGGATAGCATTGATAAAATCGTAGGCCTAGAAATGGGTGCTGACGATTATGTGACAAAACCTTTTGAACTGAGAGAGCTGTTAGTTCGCGTTAAAAACTTGCTGTGGCGTATTTCAGCGGCGCGCAGTGGCAGCTCGAAAGCGAATGAAACCAGTGAAGAGCACATTGTGCGCTTTGGGGAGTGGACATTCGACATTCAACGTCGCGCACTTAGCCGCAACGGTGAGCCAGTAAAACTAACTAAAGCAGAGTATGAACTTTTGGTGGCATTATCGTCTTATCCTAACCAGGTGTTAAGTCGTGAGCGTATTTTGAACATGATCAGCCATCGAGTGGATGCGCCGAATGACCGCACCATTGATGTTCTTATTCGACGTATGCGCGCAAAAATGGAGTTCGATCCTAAGAACCCACAGATTTTTGTAACGGTGCACGGCGAAGGCTATATGTTTGCTGGTGACTAGTTTGAACATAACTCAATCGTAAAAAGAAAAGGAGAGCTTCGGCTCTCCTTTTTTGTGGCTTCAAGATAATACTAGTTTGCTTCAACCATTGGTGTTTGGCCGACAGTATCACGCAACCTTTGCCAAATACTGCCCAAGTACTCATGCCAATAAAGCTCTGTTTGTTCTAAGTAACGCGCTTTAGGTGAGTATTTATCCCAAGGTTGACTTATCTCGCTAATAGCTAAGAAGTTGGTCGGGGCTGGGATTGGTTTAATGCCTGCTGCGTTGAACTCATACAATGCACGGCTCATGTGACTCGCAGAAGTGACTAACACCATCTCCTTTTGTTGAACGAATGCAGCCGCTTGACGCGCCTCTTCCCACGTATCTTTCGCATCTTCTAATAAAATGATATCGGATTTCGCGACTCCCAACGCAAGGGCAACGTTCGCCATCATTCGCGCGTGGCTAATTTCAGATCCGCCAGCATAGCCGGATAAGATTAATTTCGCGCCTGGATACATTCTTAAAATACGAATGCCCTCAGTTAAGCGCATTAATGCTGCACGGCTTAACTGTGAGGTGGGTGGAATTTCGTCATCGATAACATGACCATTCCCTAAAACCATCACGTAGTCGATGGTGCCAGAAACTGGCAAAAAGGCTTTATGCTCTCGCTCTAACGGCATAAGAAGCTTGGTTGAAACAGGTTGGAAGGCAACAAGAAAAATGCCAACAAAAGAGAATAGAACAACGAAGCAGCCAGTTTTACGTTTTGTAGTAAAACTAATGAGAGCAAGACCCAACAAGCCTATCAGCAGCAATGCCGGAAGGGGCATAAGCACGGCTGACACTACTTTTTTCAGCTCAAACATACATAAATAGTCCGAAAAAACATCAATTGATAATAAAAATGAGGGTATCCCTCTTTATTCCTGCTTTCCTTGTGCCAGAATAGCGGCACAATCCGTTATGATAACTCAGCAGAAGTGACAGAAGACCGCAATTTCGACGATATCGCCCACAAATTTGCAAAAAATATTTACGGCTCCGATAAAGGGGAGATCCGCCAAATCATTGTGTGGGAAGATTTTCTACAGATTCTAAGTGAATTAGATGCTGACCAGCAACCCCTAGAAGTGTTAGACGCTGGTGGTGGTTTGGCACAAATGTCGCAAAAGCTTGCTAAGCTCGGACATCGAATCGCTTTATGTGATCTATCTTCGGAAATGCTGCAGTTGGCTAAGCAGGATATTGAAAAAAACGGTTTGCTTGAGCAGTATCGCCTGATTCATTCGCCTGTCCAATCCATCGGTGAACATATGGATGGACAGGTCGATCTGGTTATGTTCCATGCTGTGATGGAGTGGCTGGTTGATCCTAAGGCCGCACTTGAAACAGTTCTAGAACAAGTAAAACCGGGAGGCATCGCATCAGTCATGTTCTACAACCACCACGGTTTAGTCTATAAAAACGTGGTTTGTGGCAACATTCCTCATATATTAGACGGCATGCCTCACCGAAAAAGATTTAAACTACAGCCGCAAAAAGGCTTAAAACCTGAAGAAGTCTACCAGTGG
Source organism: Vibrio sp. Vb0598 (assembly GCF_033338935.1). Taxonomy (NCBI): domain Bacteria; kingdom Pseudomonadati; phylum Pseudomonadota; class Gammaproteobacteria; order Vibrionales; family Vibrionaceae; genus Vibrio; species Vibrio sp. Vb0598. The sequence goes on from NZ_JAWOTP010000008.1 coordinate 101,158, forward strand.
ATAGAAAATTCAGGTTTTAATATTTGTGGCAAATCTGGTATTCGCTCATTTAGTGATTACATAGGCAATATGGAATACATGGGTGATTACGAGTTTGAAGATGTGTTGGCGCTAGAAAAACAACTTTGTCGACAAGAGCCATACCTCTCATTAGGCCGCTACATTCATGTGTGGGCTAAAAAGAACGATAAACAGGAATAACAATGAGTGAGATGACTCTCAATGCTGCAGAGCAACCAATCGATGAGCTGGTTGGCTGGGTTAAGCAGCACGATTTCTCGTTGAACCTGACCACAGAGCGATTGGCATTTTTGATAGCCATTGCCGTACTGAGTAATGAAAGGTTCGATGAAGAACTGGGTGAAGGTGAACTGCATGATGCATTTGCCATCGTCACTCGACTATTTGATGAGACCGGCGAAGCCTCCGCTTTTCGTGCGAACAATGCGATCAACGAGATGGTTAAGCAGCGTCTTATGAGCCGTTTTGTCAGTGAGATTACTGACGGAGCGAGCATTTACCGCTTGTCGCCATTAGCGATAGGAATAACCGACTACTACGTGCGCCATCGTGAGTTCTCAAAACTGCGTCTATCTATCCAGCTATCCATGGTAGCGGATGAAATGGCGAAAGCGATTGAGGCAGCACAAAAAGGTGGCACACCGGGTCACTGGAAGAAAAACGTATACGGTGTTTTAAAATATTCTGTAGGCGAAATCTTCGATCAAATTGACCTCAACCAACGTGTTATGGATGAGCAGCAACAGTCAGTGAAACAACAGATTGCTGACCTGCTTAACAAAGACTGGCGCGAAGCGATCAACAACTGTGAAGCACTTCTGTCAGAAACATCAAGCACGTTGCGTGAACTTCAAGATACGCTGCAAGCCGCCAGTGATGAACTGCAAACTCAGATCCTCGATATTCAAGAAATTGTTTACGGTGACCCTGAGCTGGAGTTTATCGAAGAAGCTTTGTTTGGTCTGCAAATGAAACTAGACCGAATCACAAGCTGGGGCCAGCAAGCTATCGACCTTTGGATTGGTTATGACCGACACGTGCACAAGTTTATTCGTACTGCAATCGATATGGATAAGAACCGTGCGTTTAGCTCGCGTCTGCGTCAATCCGTCAAAGAATACTTCGATGCGCCTTGGTATCTGACTTATGCAGATGCGGAGAGGCTTTCTGACCTTCGTGATGAGGCCCTAGTACTGCGTGATGACGAGGTCACGGGTCAAGTTCCGATGGAAGTAGAATACGAAGAGTTTCAACAAGTCAATGATGAGCTGTCTGAACGAATTGGTGACATGCTAAAAGCGCATAAAGATCAAGGCACACCAATCGATTTGAGTGTGGTACTGCGAGATTACCTTGCACAGCACCCTTATACTCATCATTTTGATTTAGCTCGCATTATCGTCGATCAAGCTGTACGTCTAGGGTATTCAGAATCGGATTACCAAGCGATTCAACCAGACTGGAAAGCAATCAACGAATTTGGGGCAAAGGTACAAGCGAATGTCATCGACCGATACTAATGAATACATGTCAGAGAATCTGGCAAAAGCAATTTCTAACCCTCTGTTCCCAGCGCTAGACAGCATGCTTCGAGCAGGGCGTCATATCTCAAGTGAAGATCTAGACAACCACGCGTTGCTGTCGGATTTCGAACTTGAGCTTTCTTCTTTCTACCAACGCTACAACACCGAATTGGTGAAAGCGCCAGAAGGTTTCTTCTATCTTCGTCCTCGTTCAACGTCTCTGATTGGCCGTAGTGTTCTTTCTGAACTGGATATGCTGGTGGGCAAGGTACTGTGTTTCCTTTATCTAAGCCCAGAGCGTCTTGCGCACGAAGGCATCTTCACTAACCAAGAGCTGTACGACGAACTGCTTGCTCTAGCAGATGAAAATAAGCTGATGAAGCTAGTGACGAACCGTGCTACCGGTTCTGACCTTGATAAAGAAAAGCTGTTTGAAAAAGTACGTACGTCACTTCGTCGTCTGCGTCGCCTAGGCATGATCATCAACATCGGTGAAACCGGTAAGTTCAGCATCAGTGAAGCGGTATTCCGCTTTGGTGCCGATGTACGTATTGGCGATGACATGCGTGAAGCGCAACTGCGTCTGATCCGTGATGGTGAAGCAGTAGTGCACACCAAAGAGCCAAGCCAAGGCAGCCTATTGTCTGAAGAAGATCAAGACGACCAAGCCCAAGAAGAAACGACAGAAGAGGGTGAAGCATGAGCATGATTGAACGCGGTAAATACCAATCGCTGACCATGGTCAACTGGAACGGCTTCTTTGCCCGTACGTTTGACATCGATGGTCTGGTCACCACGCTATCAGGTGGTAACGGTGCAGGTAAATCAACCACAATGGCGGCGTTCATCACCGCATTGATTCCTGACCAAACGCTACTGCACTTCCGTAACACCACAGAAGCAGGCAGCAGCCAATCGTCTCGCGACAAAGGTTTGTACGGTAAGCTACAGCCGGGCGCATGTTATGCGGCGCTAGATGTGGTGAACTCACGTAACCAACGCCTATTGTTCGCAGTAAAACTGCAGCAAGTTGCGGGTCGTGATAAGAAAGTAGACATCAAACCGTTTGTTATCCAAGGTCTTCCAAGCCATGTGAAACCAACGGATATCTTGATTGAAAGCGTATCAGCGACTCAAGCTCGTGTACGTCAAATCAACGAAGTAAAAGAATCGATCGCAGAATTTGAAGGTGTTCAATTTAAAGCCTTCTCTTCGATCGTGGATTACCACGCGCAAATGTTTGAATTCGGTGTGATTCCGAAGAAACTGCGTAACTCTGGTGACCGTTCTAAATTCTACCGCCTGATCGAAGCATCGCTTTACGGTGGTATCTCAAGTGCGATTACCCGTTCGCTACGTGACTACCTTCTGCCACAAAACGGCGGCGTGAAGAAAGCGTTCCAAGATATGGAATCGGCGCTGCGTGAAAACCGCATGACGCTAGAAGCGATCAAAACTACGCAAGCAGACCGTGACTTGTTCAAACACTTGATCACAGAGTCGACTAACTACGTGGCAGCGGACTATATGCGCCATGCTAACGAGCGTCGTAAAAAACTAGAACAGACATTGTCTTTGCGTTCAGAGTTATTTGGTTCTCGCGAGACCTTGATTGAGCAAAACAATCTGCTTAATCGCGTTCAAGAAGAGCTGGAACTGCTGATCGAATCAGAATCTTCTTTAGAGCAAGACTACCAAGCGGCTTCTGATCACTTGCAACTGGTGCAAAACGCGCTGCGTCAGCAAGAGAAGATCGAACGCTATCAAGAAGATCTTGAAGAGCTGAGCGAGCGTCTTGAAGAACAAATGATGGTAGTCGAAGAAGCGCAAGAACGCGTGATGATGGCTGAAGAGCAAGCTACCGTTGCAGAAGAAGAGGTGGATAGCCTTAAGACGCAACTTGCTGATTACCAGCAAGCTCTTGACGTTCAGCAAACTCGCGCCCTTCAATATCAACAAGCAGTTCAAGCGCTGGAGAAAGCGAAGCAGCTACTTGGCGATGACAGCCTAACGGCAGAATCGGCACAAGCGCTTGTCTCTGAGTTTAAGAGCAAAGAATCAGAAAACACCAATGCGTTGCTATCGGTTAAGCACAAACTGGACATGTCTTCTGCAGCGGCAGAGCAGTTTGAAACCGCGCTTAAACTGGTACAAAGCATCGTTGGTCAAGTTGAGCGCAAAGACGCGTCTGAACATGCGAAAACTGCAATCGCGAAAGCGCGTGAGTCACAACAAATCGCACAAAACGAACAGCAATGGCGAGCACAACACCGTGATCTCGAACGCAGCCTTAACCAGCAGCGTCAAGCACGTGAACTGGTTGCTGAATACAAAAAGCAATATCACGTTGAACTAACCGATGAGGTTACATTTGAACAAGAACGTGAACGTCATGCGACGCAAATCGAATCACTAGAGATAGCTCAAGAAGAAGTTCGTGATCAGCGTGGTGAACAGCGCCGTCTAGAGCAAAACGCGGCGGCAGAAATCAGTAAGCTTGAAGCAATAGCACCAGCTTGGATTGCGGCGAACGATGCGCTAGAGAAACTGAGAGAGCAGAGCGGTGAAGAGCTTGAGGATCGCCATGCGGTAATGAACCACATGCAAGTTGTCCTTGAACAAGAAAGGGAGCTGTCTTTAGCTAAAGATAAGCTTGCTGAGCGCCGTAGCCAGCTAGACGCTGAGATTGAGCGCCTAGCTTCTCCTGGTGGTTCAAACGACCCTCGCCTGAAAGGTTTGGCAGATACGCTGGGCGGTGTATTGCTGTCTGAGATCTACGATGACATCACGATTGATGACGCGCCTTACTTCAGTGCGATGTACGGTCCGGCTCGTCACGCTATCGTTGTTTCTGACTTGTCAGGCATCGAAGAAAAACTGGTAGAGCTAGACGACTGTCCAGAAGACTTGTACATCATTGAAGGTGACATCGATGCCTTTGATGACAGCTCGTTCGATGCAGAAGAGTTAGAGGGCGCGGTTTGCGTTCGTATGAACGATCGCCAAATGCGTTACTCTCGCTTGCCTGAGATCCCATTGTTTGGCCGTGCGGCACGTGAGCAGCGTCTAGAGTTGCTGCGTAACGAACGAGAAGAAGTGGTAGAGAAACACGCGAAAGCGGCGTTTGATTCTCAGAAAATGCAGCGCTTGTACCAAGCGTTTAACCTATTTGTGTCTAACCACATTCAGGTTGCTTTTGACGCCGATCCAGAACAAGCACTGGCAACTATTCGTGATAAGCGTAACCAAATTGCTCGCGTGTTGGCGGATCTGGATGCGAAAGAGCAACAACAACGTTCTCAGCTTCAAACCAGCAAGCAAGCGTTGTCTTCTCTGGACAAGCTAGCGTCACACATGGTGCTTGTTGAAGATGAGTCATTGCAAGCGCGTTTTGATGAGCTAGAAGAGAAAATCGCTCAGCTTGCAGAGGCAAAAAACTTCTTAAACAACCATGCAAAAGCCGTCACGCAATTAGAGAATATTGCGTCTGCGCTTGATGCTGACCCAGAGCAATTCGATGCACTAGAAGCAGAATACAAAGCGGCAGACGAGCGGCTACAAGATCTTAAGAAGCAAATCTTTGCACTCTCGGATCTCGTTGAACGTCGTCACTACTTCGCTTACTCAGATTCAGTAGACCTACTGAACAAGAGTAGCGAACTGAGTGAGCAGCTAAAAGCTAAACTGGTTCAAGCTGAACAAATGCGTACTCGCTCTCGTGAAGAGTTGAAGCAATCGCAAGGTCAAATGAACCAATACAACCAAGTATTGGCATCATTGAAGAGTTCACACCAAGCGAAACTGGAAACGGTTCAAGAGTTCAAACAAGAACTTCAAGAGTTTGGCGTGAACGCTGACGAAGGTGCGGAAGAGCGCGCAATGCGTCGTCGTGACGAACTGCACGAGCGTCTACACTCGTCTCGCAGCCGTAAGAGCGAATACGAGCGCACGATCACCTCTACTGAACTAGAGATGAAAGGCTTGGCAAAACGTCTGAAGAAAGTTCAGAAAGAATACGTTGAGCTGCGTACGTTCGTGGTTGCTGCGAAAGCTGGCTGGTGTTCAGTACTTCGTCTGGCGCGTGAGAATGATGTTGAGCGTCGTCTACACAAGCGTGAACTGGCTTACATGTCAGCGGATGAACTGCGTTCGATGTCGGATAAATCACTGGGTGCGCTGCGTCTAGCGGTTGCGAACAATGACGACCTGCGTGATGCGCTGCGTCTATCAGAAGATAATGCACGTCCAGAGCGTAAAGTTCTGTTCTATATTGCTGTATACCAACACCTTCGTGAGCGTATTCGTCAGGATATCATCCGTACTGATGACCCAGTTGAAGCAATCGAAGAGATGGAAGTCGAGCTGGCGCGTCTAACGGAAGAGCTAACGCAACGTGAAAACCGTCTAGCGATCAGCTCTGAGTCAGTAGCGAGCATTATCAAGAAGACGATTCAACGTGAGCAAAACCGTATTCGTATGCTGAACCAAGGCCTGTCGAACATCTCGTTTGGTCAGGTGAAGGGCGTACGTCTGAACGTGAAGATCCGCGAAAGTCACGAAGTGCTACTGAACGGCCTAGCGACACAACAAGAGCAGCATAAAGACCTGTTTGAATCGACTCGCTTTACCTTCTCTGAAGCAATGGCGAAACTGTTCCAACGCGTGAACCCACACATCGATATGGGTCAGCGTTCTCCTCAAGTTCTGGGTGAAGAGCTACTGGATTACCGTAACTACCTAGAGCTAAGTGTAGAAGTGAACCGTGGTACAGATGGTTGGCTACAGGCTGAGTCTGGCGCGCTATCAACAGGTGAAGCGATCGGTACCGGTCAGTCAATCCTTCTTATGGTTGTTCAAAGCTGGGAAGAAGAGTCTCGTCGTCTACGCAGCAAAGACATTGTGCCTTGTCGTCTGCTCTTCTTGGATGAAGCCGCGCGTCTGGATGCGAAATCGATCGCGACATTGTTCGAATTGTGTGACCGTCTGGATATGCAGCTTCTCATCGCGGCACCTGAAAACATCAGCCCAGAGAAAGGTACGACCTACAAACTGGTGCGTAAGGTGTTTAAAGACCACGAGCACGTACACGTAGTTGGTCTGCGTGGTTTTGGTCAAACGGATAAGCCTAAGACTGAAGCGCAAGAGATGATTGAAGAGTTTGAATCGTAAACCCCGAATCTAATAAAACGCCCGCAATGAACGCGGGCGTTTTTGTATCTATTTACGAGGTAGGCTTCGAACAACATAAGACAAGCCGAGACTGTAGGACGGCAGTCTCGGCTTATTAGCGGAACTTCACGAGGAAGCGACGTTTATTCCTCTGGAATATCGTCCCTGACTTCGATCATTTCAGCAAGCTCTTCGAGTGCTTGGACAGAAAGCTCAGACAAGCGTTGTAGGTGTTGGTCTAAGCTCTCTTGTTCTTCAAGCTCTGGTTCATCATTATTTGTTTCTTTTATTAGCATTTCCCAACCTCTCAAGTTGAGTAAGGGGAGCTCTCATCATACTCAAAAGGCAAAGTAGAAAAGAAACGATCTATGTTGATTTTGTTAGCTCGATCATTGATTCAACTTATATATGAGAAGGATGTGTTTAATAAGGAGAGCAAGTGCAAGGTTTTTGGATGCGGGAACAAAAACGCCAGTAATCATGACAATTACTGGCGAGTAATAACGAACATTATGTCGGAGGGTTAGAACAACGGCTTCACACCGAACTGCTCTGCCGCGTAAGCGACGCGTTCAATCGGTTTTGGATACTCAGCAGGTGTGCCAAGGCTCTCTATGTGTTTCAAACGAGGAAGCAAGCCTGCACCATTAGCGATTTGGATTGCCAGACCAGGGCGAGCGTTAAGCTCTAAAACCATAGGTCCTTCATCTTTATCCAGCACCATATCCGTACCCATGTATCCCAAACCTGTCATTTCCCAGGCACTTGACGCAAGCTCCAGCAAGCGCTCCCAATGCGGTACTTGAAGGGTCGAAAGGTCTTTACCTGTATCAGGGTGATGAGTCACTGGATGATCGAACTGCACCGCTCTGACGGCTTTACCTGTCGCGATGTCAATGCCTACTCCTACGGCACCTTGGTGAAGGTTTGCTTTGCCGTCGGAAGCCGCTGTAGAACAGCGCATCATCGCCATAACTGGATAACCTTTAAATACGATGATCCGAACATCTGGTACGCCTTCATAACTGAAGCCATCAAAACAGTCATCAAACTTGATTAAGTTTTCAACCACAGCAACGTCATTTTTACCACCAAGAGAGAAAAGGCCAGCAAGCGCATTACTAATGTGACGCTCGACCTCATCCCTACCAATTGTAGAGCCGGAGGGTTTGGTATATACCCCGTTTTTGTGAGACGTAACAACCAGAATGCCTTTACCGCCACTACCTTGTGCAGGTTTGATTACAAAACCAGGCCAGTTCTCAACCATTTTGTGGATAGTCTTAACTTCAGCTTGGTTATGAATGACACCGATCAGGGCAGGAACTGTTGCTCCTGCTGCCTGTGCAATAATTTTGGTCTTTAGCTTGTCATCGACAAGTGGGTATTTAGAACGATCATTGTAACGGCCAATATAGCTGTGGTTACGCTTGTTCATCCCCATAATGCCTTTATGGCGAAGCTTAGACGGCGAAGTAAAACTTTCGAACATCGTTTAGTCCTCCGCTAGTGGTTTGAAGCGTCGTAGCTCAGTGAGGCGGTAACCTGTGTAAGTACCTAGTAATAGAATACCGGCCAGAACAATCAACTGTAGACCAATGAAGTTAAAGGTTAAGTGTTGAATGTATGAGTTCGTCATTGCAAGGTAAACTAATACCGCTGTCAGCAATGAACCACCACCTTGCAGAGCAACTTCCTTCGCACCTTCTTCTTCCCATAGGATTGACATACGTTCAATCGTCCAAGACAAGATGATCATAGGGAAGAAGGTAATTGTTAGGCCTTCCGTTAAGCCCATCTTAAACGCAACAACGGTGAACACCGAGATGATCATGATAACGGTAATAATGACCGCAGATATCCTTGCTACCAGCAATAAGTTCAACCTAGACAAATAGCTTCGAATAATCAGGCCTGTACCTACAATTAGCAAGAAACCGACAATACCCGTTAATAGTTGAGTTTGAACAAAAGCAACGGCAATCAACACAGGCATGAAGGTACCGGATGTTTTCAGGCCGATAATCACACGCAAGAACACAACGATCAGAGCACCGATAGGGATGAGCATGATGGTTTTGAACATCGCTTGCTCTTCCAAAGGTAAGCTATGAATTGAAATATTCAGTAATCCATCTGCTTCTATTTTGTTGTTTGTAGCTTGTTGTGGTGTCATTTCTTGCTTAATCATCGAGAAATGCACTTGGCTATTTTTACCACCAACAAGGTCAAGTAAGGATACGTTTGATTCATCCCACACTAACAAGTTGGGTTTCACTGCTTTTTGTTCGGATTTTGGTGAAAACAGTACCCAATCTTTACCTGACCAAACCTGAACCATTGGTTGAATTGTTTGGCGTCGACGACCATCTTCTAGTTCGATAACACCGACGGTTTTGCTCTGTATACCTGCGGTAAGCAAAATGTTATGCAGTGCATCAGTACGGCTGAAATCGTTCAGTAGTAGCGACGAGTTTTGGCTATCTGGGTCATTAAGCGCTTTGATAAGCTCACGAGTAAACGTCACATTATCGGCTGAGCGACTCATCGCACGTTCGATAAGGGCATTTGCCGCTGCTGCTTGTGGTGCTGATAGCGTTGGTGGCGTAATGTCTTCCGTTGGCGGTAAAGGAGTGACTTTAGCCTGAGGGTCTACTAAGAACTGGGCTTTGTAGTATATGGTTTGTGGCCCTTGAGCTTGGCGAATTGACCATTCTGCACGACGGCCTGAATCGTCATTGATGTAGGAAACGCCATAACCTGATGAGGAAGCAGATTCACCGATAAGTGTGTAACCACTTTGTGTATGAGGTGCTGCAAGTGACGCTTTTACTTCGTTGCCGTTAGCGTTGAACTCAATACGAGCTTCTACATCCCATACCTGGCGAGTTTCGCCTGGCGTCCAAGGCACGCCGTAGTTTTCATGTCTGAAAACACTCAGAGCAATGCCCGCAATCACCAATAAGATGATAGAAAGGTAAAACGGTATTTTTGACGTCATAATCTACCTTATTATTTTTTATCTTCGTCCGTTTGGATATAGGTACGACTTACATCGACAAGTGCTATGTCGCGCATAAATTCTCTACCCAGTAAAATAGGATGGTTCATATGTGAGCGATCTGCCAACGTAAATTGCGCTTTTTCATGAATTTTTCCAACGCGCACCCAAAGTTCTACCACAGCGCGGCGTTCTAACTCTTCACTGGTAACCTGGCGGATTTTGACGTAGCGAATGACAGGAGCTTCGATCCAAGTACTTTTCTCTTCTTCGGATTTACTGGTGTCTGCTAAGTGGAATCGGACCCATTTTTTGCCATTTCTTTCGAACTCTTCAATATCAACGGCATTTAAAGACGACGTCGCGGCACCAGTGTCGATACGTGCATCAAAAGTTTGCTTAATCGACTCTACAGTGACCTTTTCGATAGAGCCAAGGACAATATCGTGAGTTGGGGTTGGTTCCACAGGAGCGGGAGATTGGACAATAATCGGCTCTTTCGGTTTTTTTACTTCTGCCATTGCTTCATCGCGAAATGTAAGAAGTTCAACCTGTAGTTTATCGACTTGTTCTTCAAGGCTGTCGATATAGTCCGATTGGTTGCTGAGCTGTAGCTCTAGGTTGGTAATGCGATTATTGACATTCGCTTCTGAATTTTGAATCGCCGCTAACGTTTCTTGGTGGTACTGTTCGCCTTTGGTTAGTGAGCATCCAGATAGTAAGGCGATGGCAACAATCGGGGTCAATCGTAATAACATTGAAAACCTTGGGATTGGATTAAGTTGTTTATTTTTTAGGAGTTTAGCTTATATCGATAAAGCCTCACAAGTAAGAATGTTTCTCTATTACTTATTGTTTGAGGAATAGTGATGAAAAGCCAAAAATCAAGGACATAAAAGCGCATCCTTATTTAGAGCGTGCTTATATTTTGACGTGAAAAATGGATTCAAAAAACAAACTCGCTCATTACGAGGAAAGAGGGTAATGTCTTAACTCGTAAAATGAGTTAAGACAATGTCAGGAATCTCAGCGAATTATGATTTGCGAGCGACAAGAACCGCGCGGCGAGGGGCAGGATAGCCTTCTACAGTTTTGCTTGGGTCGTTCGGATCTAAGTAGTCAGGTAGAGAGTTATGCGTCATCCAATCTGTGGTACGTTGTTCGTCTACGGACGTGATGTTTTCATCAACGATACGAACATCTTCAAAACCGACCAATTCTAGCCACACTTTTAGGGCTTTTGCTGAAGGGAAGAAATAGACATTACGCATTTGCGCGTAACGAGAAGTCGGGACCAGTACTGCATTCTCATCACCTTCAATCACGAGTGTTTCCAATACGAGTTCACCTCCAGATACCAATTGATCTTTTAGTTGCACTAAATGATCGAGAGGCGAGCGGCGATGGTAAAGCACGCCCATGCTGAATACCGTATCGAACGCTTCTAACTTAGGTAGTTGTTCAATGCCCAATGGCAGTAGGTGTGCACGTTGGTCATCGCCCATTAGTTTACGAATTGCTTCGAACTGAATCAGGAACAGGTGAGATGGATCGATACCGACAGTTAAGCGTGCACCTTCGCCTAGCATGCGCCACATGTGGTAGCCGTTACCACAACCTACATCGAGTACGCTGCGATTCTTTAATGGTGAAATATGCGGAAGCACGCGGTCCCATTTCCAATCACTGCGCCACTCAGTATTAATATGGATGCCGTGTACGTGGTATGGGCCTTTGCGCCAAGGATGGAATGTACGAAGTAAGCTTTCTAGCTTTTTAAGTTCCCCTTGAGGCATCGGCTCATTGTTTGAAATCGTGACAGAATCAACAATGTCGATGTTGTCCGGTCTACCCGCTGGGATTTTGTTCAGGGCTTTCAACCAGCGACCAAAGTCACCGTGCTCTGCATTTTGCCAATCCGTTAGCTGTTGCGGAAGCACATTAAGCCAAGGTTGAAGACGAGTGTCTTGGGCAATCAATTGGTAGAAATTTGCAAAGTTAAACATAGTTAGTCAATCGCTGAGTTGATGGGTATAAATTATTAACAAAAGCCGAAATCGGTATGGTTCAGGCTTGGTATGCATGGTCTATTTAATCGCGAACATGGAGCCGAAGTTAAAGCATTGGAACCAAACGTCGTAGCTAGAAAAGCCAATTTTAGCGAAACGCTCTTTATGTTCTTTCTTTGAATCTGGGCGCATTACGTTTTCTATCGCGCTACGCTTTTGGCTGATTTCTAGTTCGCTATAACCATTCGCACGTTTAAAGTCGTGGTGAAGGTCAATTAACAGTTCGTTCGACACTTCATCTTCGAAGACGAACTTCTCCGATAGAATCAAAATGCCGCCTGGACGCAGGCCTGCGTAAATTTTCTCGAGCAAGGAGTAACGATCTTCTGGAGAGAGGAATTGCAAAGTGAAGTTCAACACCACCACTGACGCGTTTTCAATTTCGATATTGCGAATGTCTGCTTCTACTACATCCACAGGAGTGTCACTGCGGTAAGCGTTGACGTGAAGTTTACAACGCTCAACCATCGCAGGAGAGTTGTCCACTGCGATGATTTGGCAACCTTCTTGTTTGATATGGCGACGCATAGACAATGTTGCAGCACCCAAAGAACAGCCAAGGTCATAGATGTTTGAGTGAGGTTTTACAAAACGCTCTGCCAGCATACCGATTGCAGAAATGATATTGCTGTAACCCGGTACCGATCGTTGAATCATGTCAGGAAATACTTCCGCTACGCGTTCATCGAACGTGAAATCCCCAATTTTATCGATTGGAGCCGAAAAAATAGTATCTGGATTGCTCTTAGGGTTCATAACTAAGTCTCTGCATACAAGCCGCCTGAAAATGTCAGGCACCAAAAAAGGCGCGTATTTTATGGGAATTTCGCGCCTCTGTCATGTGTTGCGTTAGAACATCTGTAACTGCGAGTTGCCATCGTCAGCAGGGAAAGGCGCTAACTCAGGGATCGTGATACGCTTTTGTATGTCTTTATATAGGTTTGCGGCCAACTCTGGAGCAATTATATTGTCTGCGGTATGGATCATGACATATGGCTGTTTACCTTCGGCAATCCATTGTGGCAACTTGTTGAGCCATGGTTTAAAAAACTCGTAATTTTGCTGTTCTTCTGGATGACCAATAAAGCGAATCAAAGGGTGTGAAGCGGTAGCAATGGCGTGGACAGGGACTCGTGGTTTTTTCATTTGCGCATCAATGATCGCCTCATTGTCGGGCTTAGCGGCAAAGACTGGGCGGCTATCCATAATAATACGGTCAATATTATTCTCTACTAACCATTGGTTAAGTGCTCGCTCTTCTTCGCCTTTGGAGAAAAATGCCATATGACGAACCTCAACACCGAGAGGGAAGTTAGGTGGAAAGCTCGCACAGAACTTTTTCAGTCGATCAAGGTGCTCAGGACCAAATGCGGCTGGTAATTGAATTGTCCATTGGCCCACACGGTCATGCAAAGGCTCCATGACCTTCATGAAGTCTCTCAGTTGTTCGCTGCAACCTCTTAGCATTTGCTCATGAGTGATGGCTTTAGGAAGTTTGAAAGTAAAGCGAAAATCATCGTGGGTTGCGGCTCTCCAGTTTTGCACTGTATTGAGCGTCGGTGTGGCATAAAATGTCGTGTTGCCTTCCACGGTATGAAACACTTGCGCATACCTTTCTAAACGTTCAGCGGGCTTTGTCCCGCTGCCGTAAAAACTTTGTTGCCATTGATTGTGCGACCACATCGTCAATCCAAGTCGAAGAGGTAAGTTATCCATTATTCTTTACTGCTTGCTACTCGTGTGAATACTTTACGAGAGTTTTGCTGAAATAGGTAATTTCACGCTATAATCCTCCCCAATTTTTTCGCTTTGGTGCGCTTTTGAACATTTGTTGTACTAAAAAGCACCAGTGAATGATAAAACACACGTAATTGTATGTTGAGTAGTCGATTTTCGTGGACATTCAGCGTATAACTGAATCTTTACTCTGCTTAGCAATGAGGCTGACAGAGCGTAGTTAACAACATTTGAGAGATTGGGAATTTCATTATGCGTACCCATTACTGTGGTCACCTGAACAAGTCCCTTGCAGGACAAACTGTAGAACTTTGCGGCTGGGTTAACCGTCGTCGTGATTTAGGCGGTCTTATTTTTATTGATATGCGAGATCGCGAAGGTATCGTTCAGGTAGTTGTTGATCCAGATATGGCGGATGCGTATGAAGTGGCGAACACACTTCGTAATGAATTCTGTATCAAACTAACGGGTGAAGTGCGCGTTCGCCCAGAGAGCCAAGCAAACAAAGACATGGCAACAGGTGAAGTTGAGATCCTTGCGAAAGGTCTTGAAATCATCAACCGTTCTGATGTTCTGCCTCTAGACTTCAACCAAAAGAACTCTGAAGAGCAGCGCCTGAAGTACCGTTACCTAGATCTACGTCGTCCTGAAATGAGCGACCGCATAAAGCTACGTGCTAAAGCGTCTAGCTTTGTTCGTCGTTTCCTAGATGACAACGGCTTCCTAGACATCGAAACGCCAGTACTAACAAAAGCGACTCCAGAAGGCGCTCGTGACTACTTAGTACCTAGCCGTGTTCACAAAGGCAGCTTCTACGCGCTTCCTCAGTCTCCACAGCTATTCAAACAGCTTCTAATGATGTCTGGTTTTGACCGTTACTACCAAATCGTTAAGTGTTTCCGTGATGAAGACTTGCGTGCTGACCGTCAACCAGAATTCACTCAGATCGATATCGAAACGTCATTCATGACGGCTGACCAAGTTCGTGCAACGACTGAGAAAATGGTTCGTGAAATGTGGCAAGAGCTACTAAACGTTGACCTAGGTGAATTCCCAGTAATGCCGTTCAGCGAAGCGATTCGTCGTTTCGGTTCGGACAAGCCAGACCTACGTAACCCACTGGAACTAGTAGACGTTGCTGACCTAGTGAAAGATGTTGAGTTCAAAGTATTCTCAGGTCCAGCAAACGACGAAAAAGGCCGCGTTGCCGTTATTCGCGTTCCAGATGGTGCATCTTTGACTCGTAAGCAAATTGATGGCTACGGTGAATTCGTTGGCATCTACGGTGCGAAAGGTCTAGCTTGGATGAAGGTTAACGACCGTGCAGCGGGCATGGAAGGTATCCAATCTCCAGTCGCTAAGTTCCTAAATGAAGACGTGATCAACGGCATTCTAGATCGTACTCAAGCGGAATCTGGTGACATTATCCTATTTGGCGCTGATAAAGCGGGTATCGTTGCAGAAGCAATGGGTGCGCTACGTTTGAAACTAGGTAAAGACCTAGAGCTAACGGATGAGTCTGCATGGGCTCCACTATGGGTTGTTGACTTCCCAATGTTCGAAGAAGATGACGAAGGCAACCTACACGCGATGCACCACCCATTCACATCGCCTCTAGGTGTGACTGCAGAAGAGCTAAAAGCAAACCCTGCTGCGGCAAATTCTAACGCTTACGATATGGTTCTAAATGGCTACGAAGTGGGCGGCGGCTCTGTTCGTATCCACAACGCAGATATGCAAGAAGCCGTATTTGATATTCTAGGCATCACACCTGAAGAGCAACAGCTTAAGTTCGGCTTCCTGCTTGATGCGCTGAAATTCGGTACGCCTCCACATGCTGGTCTTGCATTTGGTCTAGACCGTCTAGTAATGCTGCTATGTGGTACAGAGAACATCCGTGATGTTATCGCGTTCCCTAAAACAACAGCAGCTGCGTGTCTACTAACAGACGCACCAAGTATTGCGAACCCAGCAGCGCTAGAAGAGCTAGCAATCGCAGTAACTGCAGCGAAAGAAAAAGACGCAGAATAAGCGCACAACATTTGAAGAAAACTCCCGCAACTGCGGGAGTTTTTGTTTAAATAAACCCAAGAAACTTCCAAAGCAATTTCCCAAGCAACGCTTTTAGAACATGTTTTGTTATTAAGCGTCAAAATACATTAAAAGGTGAATTATGGCTGGTCATAGTAAATGGGCGAATATTCGTCACCGTAAAGCAGCGCAAGATGCGAAGCGCGGCAAAATCTTTACTAAATTAATCCGTGAAATCGTTGTTGCGGCAAAAGAGGGGGGCGGTGAGCCAGAAAATAACCCACGTTTGCGAGCCGCAATTGATAAAGCACTGTCTAACAACATGACACGTGACACTGTCAATCGCGCTGTCAGCCGAGGTGCTGGTGGTGAAGGCGACGACAACATGGAAACCGTGATCTATGAAGGTTATGGTCCAGGTGGTACGGCGGTCATGGTCGAATGTATGACGGATAACCGAAATCGTACGGTATCTGGCGTACGCCATGCATTCTCAAAGTCAGGCGGTAATCTGGGGACGGATGGTAGCGTCAACTATCTTTTCGACAAGAAAGGCGTGATTTCATATGGCCCAGGTTTAGATGAGGATGCGGTAATGGAAGTAGCATTAGAAAGTGGTGCTGATGACATTGAAACGGCAGAAGATGGCTCGATTGATGTCTACACGGCCCCAGGCGATTTTGGACTCGTAAAAGATGCTCTTGATGCCGCAGGGTTTGAGGCAGAGAACGCGGAGGTGTCGCTGATCCCATCTACGAAAGCAGATTTGGACGCGGATACTGCGCCAAAACTACTTCGTTTGATTGACGCTTTGGAAGATCTGGACGACGTTCAAGAGGTTTATCACAATGGTGATATCTCTGACGACGTTGCGGCTACGCTAGATTAAACTCAAGGTGTCGAGAGCGGTATTTGCTCCGAAGTTAGCAAGTAATAATAAAAAGACTGAGGCCGAATTAGGCCTCATTTTTAGGAACATTCATGTCAATTATTTTGGGCATTGACCCAGGTTCGCGCATTACCGGCTATGGGGTCATTCGTCAAAATGGACGCCACTTGCAATACCTTGGTAGTGGCTGCATTCGTACTTCAGAAAAAGAACTTCCGGGTCGGCTTAAACAGATTTATGCAGGCGTCACGGAAATCATTACCCAGTTTCAACCGGACGTTTTCGCGATCGAGCAAGTGTTTATGGCCAAAAACGCGGATTCAGCGCTAAAACTTGGCCAAGCTCGTGGCAGTGCAATTGTTGCTGCGGTGAATGCGGAGTTGCCGGTATTTGAATACGCGGCTCGTCTTATTAAGCAAGCTGTCGTAGGCACTGGTGGCGCGGACAAAGCGCAAGTTCAGCATATGGTTCAGCAGATGCTTAAATTGCCCGCCAAGCCTCAAGCGGATGCGGCCGATGCTTTAGGTGTGGCGATTTGTCATGCCAATACTAACAAGACTCTCGTTGCCTTAGCGGGCAAAGCAACCAGTGCCAGAAAAGGGCGCTATCGATAAAATTAACTGGATGTCTATCCAGTTCTTTATTATCCTGTCGCAAATTCATTTCCAAAGAGTATTTATAGTGATTGGACGTCTTCGTGGCATACTGATTGAAAAACAACCACCTGAAGTATTAATTGAAGTTAATGGCATTGGCTATGAAGTCCAGATGCCAATGAGCTGTTTTTACGAACTGCCAAATGTTGGCGAAGAAGCCATTATTTATACTCACTTTGTTGTCCGTGAAGATGCGCAATTGCTATACGGTTTCAACACGGTAAAAGAACGAGCACTTTTCCGTGAAGTGATCAAAGCCAATGGCGTTGGTCCTAAACTCGGTCTTGGTATTCTCTCTGGTATGACGGCAACGCAATTTGTTACTTGTGTGGAACATGAAGACGTTTCTACGCTGGTTAAGCTTCCAGGCGTTGGCAAGAAAACTGCAGAGCGATTGGTTGTTGAAATGAAAGACCGCTTGAAAGGGTGGGGCGCTGGCGATCTATTTACACCATTTACGGATGCTGCTCCTGCGGATTCTAGTGCGACATCCAACAACGCGGAAGAAGAAGCAATCAGTGCGCTTCTAGCTCTAGGTTACAAGCCGACTCAAGCGTCGAAAGTGGTATCTCAGATCGCTAAACCGGACATGAGCAGTGAGCAAATGATCCGTGAAGCTCTAAAATCAATGGTGTAGCGCTGGTTGCACAGTGAACATTTGTTCAAGATAACTCATTCTCTAAGGTTAATGCCAATCGCTTAACGATGTTTTTTGTGTCATTCCAGCGAGCCTGGCGAGACTGGGAATCTAATAGCAGCACGCTGAGCGGTTAATGAAACAATTTGACCATAAATCGCTCGGATAGAAGATCCTGTATCACGCTCCTTCGTCGCTGTACAGGATAACGAGATATAGAAATATGCCACTTGCTGTTAAACGAGCGGCATTATTCTCTCAGGTAACCATTTTTCAAGGTAAAAAGATGATTGAAGCCGATCGTTTAATCGCGCCAGAAAACCCTGCCTTTCGTGATGAAGATGTCATTGATCGTGCTATTCGGCCAAAAAAATTAGCGGATTACCAAGGTCAGGACCATGTCCGTGACCAAATGGAAATCTTCATTAAAGCTGCTCAGTTACGTAGCGAAGCACTTGATCACCTTTTGATTTTTGGTCCCCCAGGTTTGGGTAAAACCACACTTGCGAACATCGTTGCCAATGAAATGGAAGTGAACATTCGCACTACTTCAGGCCCTGTACTTGAGAAAGCAGGCGATTTGGCCGCGCTGTTAACCAACCTCGAAGAAAACGATGTGTTGTTCATCGATGAGATTCACCGCTTGAGCCCGATGGTTGAAGAGGTGCTGTATCCGGCGATGGAAGATTATCAACTGGATATTATGATCGGTGAAGGTCCGGCCGCTCGTTCTATTAAGATCGATTTACCACCATTTACGCTAATTGGTGCGACGACCCGAGCGGGATCTTTAACGTCACCATTGCGCGATCGCTTTGGTATTACTCAGCGCCTTGAGTTTTATAAGATAAAAGACCTCCAAGATATTGTGCAGCGAAGCGCGGATTGTTTAGGTTTATCAATGGAACCTGAAGGTGCATTGGAAGTGGCAAGACGTGCGCGTGGCACACCACGTATTGCTAACCGTTTGCTACGCCGTGTTCGTGATTATGCGGAAGTGAAAGGCAATGGTCACATTTGTGCCGATGTTGCCGATAAGGCGTTGAATATGCTTGATGTGGACGCCGAAGGCTTCGATTACATGGACCGTAAGCTACTACTCGCGATTATGGAAAAATTTGGTGGTGGTCCGGTCGGGCTCGACAACATGGCAGCGGCGATAGGTGAAGAAAAGGACACTATTGAAGACGTTCTTGAACCTTATCTTATTCAGCAAGGTTATTTACAACGCACTCCGCGTGGAAGAATCGCGACAGATCGCGCGTATTTGCATTTCGGAATTGAAAAATAAGATTCCCTCGCTGGGCCTTTGTTGCCCAGCGCTTCATTAAAGTTGACCAAACTCACATTTTTTGAATTTTTTCTCATACTGGTTTAGTAAGTAAAAAGCATTGATTGTTAACTCGATGTTTGCTTGCAACTGGTTAATTTCTCTCCTGATTACTCTCTCTTAACATCCGTATCCAATACTGGTTGATCTAGATCAATGTGATGGATTTTTGTGCAAATTCCGCGCATAAACATTGATGTATATCAAAGCGCGTTACGGCTATAAACCTTTTGAAACAATCTGTTTTTACAAGTAATATTAGCCCCAGCTATATTAGCTGATGCTTAACAATTAACTAACCAATGAAGCACATTTTTGCAACAATGAGTTGTGATAATTCAACATTTTTCAAGTGTAAATAACACCTGAATATGGATTGCAATATGTAGAGAGTGTCATTCAGCCGACACATAGGAGTTACCATGATTGACGTAGTTGATCTATCGCGGTTGCAGTTTGCACTGACAGCGATGTATCACTTCCTATTCGTACCATTGACCCTTGGTATGGCCTTCCTTCTGGCCATTATGGAATCGATGTACGTAATGACGAACAAGCAAATCTATAAGGACATGACCAAGTTCTGGGGTAAGCTATTCGGTATTAACTTTGCACTTGGTGTGGCGACAGGCCTTACCATGGAGTTCCAGTTTGGTACGAACTGGTCTTACTACTCCCACTATGTAGGTGATATCTTCGGTGCACCGCTAGCGATCGAAGCACTTGTCGCATTCTTCCTGGAGTCAACTTTTGTTGGTCTATTCTTCTTCGGGTGGGATCGTCTATCTAAACGCCAACACTTAGCGGTTACCTGGCTTGTGGCACTAGGCTCTAACTTCTCTGCTCTTTGGATTCTTATCGCAAACGGCTGGATGCAAAACCCAGTAGGCGCAGATTTCAACTTCGAAACCATGCGAATGGAAATGGTGAGCTTCTCTGAGGTTGTACTAAACCCAGTTGCTCAGGTTAAGTTCGTGCATACGGTTGCTTCTGGTTACACTTGTGGCGCAATGTTTATTCTAGGCATCAGTTCATACTACCTATTAAAAGGTCGTGACATTGCGTTTGCTCGTCGTTCGTTTGCTATTGCTGCTTCTTTCGGTATTGCAGCTATCTTATCTACCATCGTTCTTGGTGACGAATCTGGCTACGAGCTTGGTGAAGTTCAAAAAGTGAAACTCGCTGCAATTGAAGCAGAGTGGCACACTGAACCTGCACCTGCCGCATTTACGTTATTTGGTGTTCCTAACCAGGAAACGATGCATACCGATTACGCAATTAAGATCCCTTACGTAATGGGTATTATCGCGACACGTTCTTTTGATGAGCAAGTAACAGGTCTTCGTGATTTACGTGATGAACACGTCGATCGTATTCGTGACGGCATGTACGCTTATGAACTTCTAGAGAAGCTTCGTGCGGGCGATAAGTCAGAAGAAAACATGACTGCGTTTGATGAAGTGAAAGGTGACCTAGGTTACGGTCTACTTCTAAAACGCTACACAGACAATGTTGTTGATGCAACAGAAGAGCAAATCCAAGCTGCTGCGGACGACTCAATCCCAACAGTATGGCCGCTATTCTGGTCATTCCGTATCATGGTTGCTTGTGGCTTCATCATGTTGTTTGTCTTTGGTGCGGCGTTTATCCAAACGTGTCGTCAGAAGATTGAGCAGAAACAATGGATTCTAAAAGCTGCACTATTTAGCATTCCACTACCTTGGATTGCAATTGAAGCGGGTTGGTTCGTCGCTGAGTACGGCCGTCAACCTTGGGCTGTAGGTGAAATTTTACCAGTACATGTTGCAGCTTCTGCACTAACTGCAGGTGAAATCTGGACTTCACTCTTCGCAATTCTGGCGCTATACACGGTATTCCTGATTGCAGAAGTTTACCTAATGTTGAAATTCGCTCGTAAAGGCCCAAGTAGCCTGAAAACGGGTCGCTACCACTTCGAGCAAAATGCTGACTCTGTTGAAGACAAAGTTAGTCGCCAAGTAGAAGCGTAAGGTAAGGAGATAACAAGATGTTTGATTACGAAATCTTGCGACTCATCTGGTGGGTACTAATCGGTGTTCTACTAGTTGGTTTTGCAGTAACAGACGGCTTCGATATGGGTGTAGGCGCGCTTGTACCTATCATCGGTAAAAACGACACGCAACGCCGTGTCATGATTAACTCAATTGCTCCTCACTGGGATGGTAACCAAGTTTGGCTTATCACTGCTGGTGGTGCACTGTTCGCAGCTTGGCCTTTGGTTTACGCAACGTCATTTTCAGGCTTCTACTTAGCGATGATTTTGACACTAGCAGCGCTATGGCTTCGTCCTCTGGGCCTAGACTACCGCTCTAAAATCGAAGATCCAAAATGGCGCAATACCTGGGATATCTGTATCTCAATCAGTGGTTTTGTTCCGCCAATCATCTTTGGTGTAGCGTTTGGCAACCTTCTACAAGGTGTACCATTCCAATTGAGTGAGTTCTTGATGCCAACATACCATGGCTCATTCTTTGGTCTACTAAACCCATTTGCACTGTTGTGTGGTCTAGTAAGCTTGTTCATGATTTTGATGCAAGGTTCTACTT
The DNA here is from genome assembly GCF_033338935.1 of Vibrio sp. Vb0598. NCBI lineage: Bacteria > Pseudomonadati > Pseudomonadota > Gammaproteobacteria > Vibrionales > Vibrionaceae > Vibrio > Vibrio sp. Vb0598. Next base: position 122,806 of record NZ_JAWOTP010000008.1, read on the forward strand.
GGCTACAAATGAAAACAACGGGCGAAGTGCATGTGCGTGCGCGCAACGTTGCTCAGTTAGCTGGTTTACTGACGGTTGCTGCGTTTGTAGCGGCTGGTTTCTGGATCCAAAATATCGATGGCTACGTCATTGTTGGCGGTATCGACACTAACGCTGCTTCTAACCCTCTAAACAAAGAGGTTATCCGTGAAGCTGGTGCGTGGATGAAGAACTTTGAAAACTACCCACTACTATGGGCTGCTCCTGTATTAGGTGTTGCAATGCCGCTTCTCGCTGTATTGGCATCTCGTCTTGAAAAATGTGCGATTTCGTTCATTACTTCAAGCTTGGGTGTTGCTGGTGTTATCTTTACTGCAGGTTTTGCGATGTTCCCATTCATCATGCCTTCAGACTTAATGCCAAGCCACAGCTTAACAATGTGGGATGCAACGTCATCTGAGCTGACTCTGAACCTAATGACAGGCGTTGCGTTTGTTATGGTGCCAATCATCCTTGGCTACACATCTTGGACTTACTACAAGATGTTTGGTCGCCTTGATGACCAGTACATTGAAGACAACAAAAACTCACTTTACTAAGGAGCATTTACTATGTGGTATTTCGCATGGATTCTAGGTGTACTACTTGCTTGTGCATTCGGTATCATCAACGCTCTTTGGCTAGAGCACTCAGAAATGATGGATAAAGACAGTGAGTAACCTCGCTGATAAGGTAGCGAAACTTCACGCACCAATGGATAAGACTCTGCTACGAGTCTTATCTCTCATCCTTGGCTTTATGCACGTAGGATTGGTGATGTGGGACCCTGAAGCTTACCATCAAGCAATTGGTGGTTTTGACTCAATCATCGCACCAGCACTGATTTGGTCTGTATGTTCAAGCATGGTGTATGGGGTGGGCTTCAAGCCAAGAAACTGGTACTGGCAAGTTTTGTTTAGTCCTTATTTCTCGTTAGCTATCTTAATTTATCTAACGGCACTTTATTTCATTTAGGCTGAAATATGCTGTAATAAAGTCGGTTACTAAATCATCGAATAAAAGCTAGGTATCTCGCCTAGCTTTTATTTTTTCTACAAATTTCAAAAATATTTCCTTAGCTCGGTACCAATTGCTGTCGCTTCAGTTATAGTAATTACTTTAAAGAATTGAATATATTGGTACTCCCTTGCAAGGCACATCAAATCTCTTTCACTGGCCGATCACCGTGTACTATGAAGACACTGATGCGGGCGGTGTTGTATATCATTCTAATTATCTAAAATTCTTTGAGCGCGCACGGACAGAGATGTTACGTGCTAAAGGCATTTCTCAACATGTGTTACTGGAACAAAATATCGGCTTTGTTGTCCGACACATGGATATCGATTTCAACCAAGGGGCTAGGCTGGACGAGCATCTGACAGTCGTAACCCGAGTGTCAGAAATAAAACGTGCTTCTCTGCAATTCTGTCAAGAGTTGGTCAATGATCAAGGCAAGATATTGTGCAAGGCCTCGGTTAAGGTAGCATGTATCGATAATAAGAAAATGAAACCAATAGCTATTCCAACCTTTATAAATTCGGAGCTAACAAATAGTGACTGCTGATATTTCCATTTTAGATCTCTTTCTTCAGGCCAGTCTGTTGGTAAAGCTTGTGATGCTGACGTTGCTTGGCATGTCAATTGTGTCATGGGCAATGATCATCAAGCGCAGCAAAGTGCTTTCTCAAGCATCAAAAAATGCAGAGCAGTTTGAAGACAAATTTTGGTCGGGTACTGATCTTTCTCAGCTTTACCAAAAAGTAAAAGCGCGTAAAGACGAAATTGAAGGCACAGAAGAAATCTTCTACGCAGGTTTTACAGAGTTTGCTCGCCTACGTAAGAGCAACGCAAATTCACCAGCTTACATCATGGAAGGCACTGGCCGCGCAATGCGCGTTGCTGTTTCTCGTGAAGTAGATGAGCTAGAAACAAGCTTACCGTTTTTGGCAACAGTCGGTTCTATAAGCCCTTATATCGGCCTATTTGGTACCGTTTGGGGCATCATGCATGCCTTTATTGCGCTGGGTGAAGTAAAGCAAGCTACGTTGTCTATGGTTGCACCGGGTATCGCCGAGGCACTTATCGCGACAGCGATGGGGCTATTTGCGGCTATTCCGGCAGTAATGGCGTACAACCGCCTAAGCAATAAAGTGAGTAAACTAGAGCACACTTACGCAACATTTTCTGAAGAATTCCACAGCATCCTTCATCGTCAAGCGATGGCTGGCCGAGACAGCGCGGATAAGGAATAAAGCATGGCGGGTTATCAACCTAAAAAGCGAAAAATGACAGCGGAGATCAACGTTGTTCCGTATATCGACGTAATGCTCGTACTGTTGATCATTTTTATGGCGACCGCTCCATTTGTGACTCAAGGCGTCGACGTTGATCTTCCGAAAACATCGACCGCAGAATCTATGCAAGACCTTGCTGGCGAGACTGACAGTAGCTTTATTATCATCGAAATTGATAGCGAGGGTAATTTAGGCCTAAGCGTAAATGATGAAGAAGTTCAGCGAGGTTTGTCGTTGCAAGATGTTATTGTGCGAGTGAAAGCGGAGCGAGAGGTTAAGCCAGATTCACCAGTTGCGGTAGGTGGAGACGCGGCAACACCATATGCCGATGTTGTTCTATTGCTAGATGAACTAAGTCGAGCTGGTATCCCTAAGGTAGGTCTAATGACCGATATCAGGGAATAGACATCAATTATCTATGAAAGATCACAAGAAGAAACCCAACCAATACGCCAAACCGATAGCAATATCGATTGGTTTGCATGCAATTCTAGTTGCAGCCCTGCTTTGGGGGACGGACTTCAACATGTCTAAACCAGAGCCTACAGGGCAAATGGTTCAAGCTGTTGTCATCGATCCAAAACTTGTGCAGCAACAAGCGAAAGAAATTCGCCAGCAACGCGAAAAGGCAGCGAAAAAAGAACAAGAGCGTCTTGATAAACTGAGACGCGAAGCAGAGCAGTTAGAAAAAAACCGCAAAGCTGAAGAAGAGCAAATTCGCAAGTTGAAAGAGCAGCAAGCGAAAGATGCTCAAGCGGCACGAGAAGCAGAAGCTGCACGTAAGAAAAAAGAGCAAGAGCGCAAGCAGGAAGAAGAACGTGTTCGCAAAGAAAAAGAGCGAGCTGCTAAGCTAGAAAAAGAGCGCAAGGAAAAAGAAGAAGCCGTGCGTAAAGCTGAGCAGGAGCGTTTAGCAAAAGAAGCGGCTATAGCAAAAGCTGAGCAAGAACGTTTGGCTCGTGAAAAAGCAGCAAAAGAAGCGGAAGAAAAAGCACGTCGTGAGCGTGAAGCTGCTGAAAAAGCTGAACAAGAGCGCATTGCAAAAGAGAAAGCGGCAAAAGAGGCAGCGGAGCGAGAGCGTAAAGCGAGAGAAGCAGCTGAGCGTGCCGAGCGTGAGCGTAAAGCTCAAGAAGCCGCGTTAGATGATATTTTTGCGGGTCTCGAGAGTGAGTCAGAACAGAATCAGCAAGCGAAAAATCAACATGTGCAATCTGAAGTTGACCGCTATGGTGCAATTTACAAACAATTGATAGAGAGTCGTATCATTAAGGACGATTATCTTGTGGGAAAGTCGTGTAGGCTTAATGTGAAGCTAGTTCCAACTGGGACTGATGGTATTGTGAGTAATGTTACTGTGTTAAACGGTGACTCTCGTCTTTGTAGTGCAGCCAAAAGTGCAGTAGCCCAAGTTGGCAACTTTCCGATGCCTAAAGATAGAGATGTTATTGATAAAGTTAGAGATATCAACTTAACCGTTGAATACTAGAATAAGGAATAAGACGTGATTAGACGCCTTTTACTAGGAATGTTTGTACTGTTTAGCAGTATGACAAATGTGGCGAATGCCGCATTAGAGTTGGTCATTACCGATGGTATTGATTCAGCACGACCAATTGCTGTTGTTCCGTTTAAGTGGGAGGGCACACAAGCGCTTCCAACGGATGTTTCTGCTGTTATCGCCTCGGATTTACAACGTAGTGGTAAATTCAGCCCAGTTCCAACGAGCAAAATGCCACAAACACCGTTCAGTGAATCAGAAGTTAATTTTGATGCTTGGACCAATTTAGGTGTGGATGCGCTATTGACTGGTTCAATCAAGCAAAACGACCAAGGTGACTACGTTATCAACTATCAACTTGTTGATATTGTGCGTGGTCAGTTAACAGGTGGGAAGAGTAAGGCGCTTGGTAGTGACGGTGAATTGGTTCTGTCAAAAGATCATGTGCTATTCAATAAAGTAGCCACTGTTCAAGGGCCTCGTATGCGTGAGTACGCTCACCGTATCTCTGATTTGGTGTATGAACAGTTAACTGGCGACCGTGGCGCTTTCATGACTCGTATCGCATATGTGGTAGTGAACGATAAAGACCGTTTCCCTTACCAACTTCGAGTCGCTGATTACGATGGCTACAATGAGCGTCTGGTTTTACGTTCTAAGCAACCATTAATGTCACCAGCGTGGTCACCAGATGGTAAAAAGCTTGCGTATGTTAGCTTCCAAAATGGCCAAGCAGAAATCTTCATCATGAACATCTACACCGGTGAACGTGAGAAAATTACTTCATACCCACGTCACAATGGTGCGCCAAGATTTTCGCCAGATGGCAATAAGTTAGCGATTGTTCTTTCTAAAACAGGCTCGCTTCATGTTTATACGTTTGACCTTAACACTCGTAAGCTGACGCAAATTACGCGTGGCAGATCAAATAATACGGAACCGTTCTGGCATCCGGATGGAAAATCGTTGATTTTCACATCGGATAGGGGTGGTAAACCACAGATTTATCAAGTAAATTTGGGCAGCGGTTCTATTGACCGTTTGACTTGGCAAGGCAGCCAAAATTTGGGTGGTCAGATTACTCCTGATGGGCGATTCCTAGTTATGGTGAACCGCAGCAACGCAGGATTTAATTTGGCGAAACAAGATTTGGAAACTGGTGCTCTTCAAGTCTTAACTAAGACCTTGCTTGATGAGTCTCCTAGTATTGCCCCAAACGGTGGCATGGTTGTGTATAGCTCGATTTACAACAAGAAAAACGTACTATCGATGGTGTCAATTGATGGTCGATTCAAAGCTAGATTACCGGCAACAAATGGGCGTGTTCGAGCGCCTGCATGGTCACCGTTTTTGTAGTAATAAGTTTGATTAATAAAGGAAAATAAGATGCAACTGAACAAGGTTCTAAAAGGGCTACTAATCGCGCTTCCTGTAATGGCTGTTACAGCGTGTAGTTCAAGCGACGACGCTGCTTCTAACACTGGTGCAGCAACAAACAACAATGGCGCAGTGGAAACAACAGTAGCTACGCCAATTGATCAAAGCGGTCAGTTGACAGAGCAAGAGCTAAAAGAGCAAGCGCTACGTGAAACTCAAACAATCTACTTTGCTTTTGACAACTCAACAATTGCAGCAGATTACGAAGAGATGCTAGCGGCTCACGCTTCTTACCTAAGCAAGAACCCAGCACTTAACGTAACTATCGAAGGTCACGCTGATGAGCGCGGTACACCTGAGTACAACATTGCTCTAGGTGAGCGTCGTGCACAAGCAGTAGCGAACTACCTACAAGCACTAGGTGTTCAAGCTGACCAAATCTCAATCGTTAGCTACGGTGAAGAGAAGCCACTTCTTCTAGGTCAATCAGATGAAGTTTACGCTAAGAACCGTCGCGCGGTTCTAGTATACTAATTCGAGGTAATCCTCATGTTCAGTAACACTAAGCGCGCTGTTGCGCTTACGTTACTGGCAAGTGCAGCGAACTTTGCGTTCGCTGCACCAGCTCCAGTATCCGATCTCAACAGCACATCATCCGTCTCTAAGAGCCGTTCATCTGAAACGGAAGTAGAGCGTCTAGAACGTTTGCTACAAAATCGCAATCGCGTTCAGCTCCAAATGCAACAGCAAATTGACCAAATGTCACAAGAGATCAGTGAATTGCGTGGTCAATTAGAGCGAAATAGCTACGAAATGAAGCAAATGTTGCAACGTCAACGAGAGTTGTTTGTCGAGCTGGATCGTGTTCGTGGAGAGATAAAATCCGCGCCTGCGCAAGAAGCGAAACCGGCTAAAACAGGTGGTCAGTACACACCAAATGTTGATGAGCAAACGGCATACCAAAATGCAGTCGACCTCATCCTCAAGAAACGTGACTACACTGGCGCAATTGCAGCGTTCCAGCAGTTCCAGAAAGATTATCCTGATTCTACATATTCAGCGAATTCTCACTACTGGCTAGGTCAGTTGTACTTCGCTAAAAAGCAGGATGAGGATGCAGTGAAAAGTTTTGCCGCTGTGGTGTCTTACAAAGACTCCAATAAGCGAGCCGATGCGTTGCTTAAATTAGGCGAAATCGCTGAGCGTAATAACAATGCAGCTCAAGCGAAAAAGTACTACCAACAAGTGGTTGATGAATACCCAGGTAGTGCATCTGCAAAACTTGCCAGCTCTAAGCTGTAAGACGTTATGTTTTGAAAAGGAAGCCTCGGCTTCCTTTTTCTTTTCCATTTTCTGTTGGTGCAGAACGGCTAAGTCGATAGCAATGATGCAGAGCCTCTGACCTTGTGTTGCACCGAATTTCGCTACTCGGAAATGCTACCTGTAACAAAGATATACGGCTAGACCGCTAGAAATCCCCGCGACAAGTTGGTTTTTGAAAATTAACGAGGTTACAATACTCGGATTAAAGGAAGTTGCGTAGAGCAAGAGCAATGAGCCATATATTAGATAAAATCGACACTGTTTACCCATTCCCACCGAAACCAGTTCCATTAAGCGAAGAAGAAAAAGCATCTTACATTGAGTGTATTAAAAAGTTACTCAAAGAAAAAGATGCGGTACTTATCGCGCACTATTATACCGACCCTGAGATTCAAGCCCTAGCTGAAGACACTGGCGGGTTTGTTGGTGACTCGTTGGAAATGGCGAAGTTTGGTAATCGTCACCCTGCAAGTACATTGATTATTGGTGGTGTTCGCTTTATGGGCGAGTCGGCCAAAATTCTGACACCAGAAAAGCGCATTCTAATGCCAACGTTGGAAGCGGAATGTTCGCTCGACCTTGGCTGTCCTGCGGATAAGTTCAGCGAGTTTTGTGATGCTCACCCTGATCATACGGTTGTAGTTTACGCAAATACTTCAGCAGCGGTTAAAGCCCGTGCCGACTGGGTCGTTACATCGAGCATTGCGCTTGAAATCGTGGAACACTTAGACGCTGAAGATAAGCCAATTATTTGGGGACCAGACCGTCACCTAGGATCGTACATCGCTAACAAAACTGGCGCAGATATGCTGCTTTGGCAGGGTGAGTGTGTGGTTCATGATGAGTTCTCTGCTGATGCGCTACGAAAAATGAAGAGCGTGTATCCAGATGCGGCTATTTTGGTTCACCCTGAGTCACCAGCAAGCGTCGTAGAACTTGCCGATGCCGTTGGATCAACGAGTCAGCTGATCAAAGCAGCGAAAGAGCTTCCTCACAAACAAATGATCGTTGCGACAGACAAAGGCATTTTCTTTAAAATGCAGCAACTTGTGCCAGAGAAAGAACTTATCGAAGCGCCAACCGCAGGTGCAGGCGCAACATGTCGCAGCTGTGCACACTGTCCTTGGATGGCAATGAACGGTTTGAAAGCAATTGAGAAAGCGCTTAGTGAAGGTGGTGAAGAGCACGAAATTTTTGTTGATGAAGCGCTACGTGTGAAATCACTTATCCCACTGAACCGCATGCTAGATTTTGCTGAGCAGCTAAATATGCAAGTGAAAGGTAATGCTTAAAAAGTAGGCGTAACTGAAAGTAAATCTCAAAAACCAGCCGAATATGGCTGGTTTTTTTGTGTCTTACTATCAATGAGTTACTATTGATGCAATCAATGAATATCGAGGTCATAAATTTATGGCGGTGTGGTTAGTAGTTAAAAAGTGGCTTAGTTCCCACCTTTTTAAATTGAGCAACCGAAGCCTTCTCATCTTTAGTGGCTTATATGTGAGCCTTTCATGGTGGCTGCTGGTTCTCGCTGGTGAAACAGCATTAACAGACAGTTTCGCTAACTTTATCTATTACCTCATGGTTACGGCGAGTACGGTGGGTTATGGCGACCATTCTCCAGTAACAGATATGGGTAAATGGGTTGTCGTACTATTTGTAATCCCCGGCGGTTTGAGCTTATTCGCCGCATTATTGGGGCGTGTCGCTGGAGCAGCGATGGACTATTGGCGAGCGGGTATTTTAGGAAAACGGAGAGTAAGAGTGGAAAACCATATTGTATTGTTGGGCTGGAATGGATCGAGAACGATGCACCTTATTCGCATGTTACAACATGAAGAAGAGGGAAAGCGCCCGATTGTTTTATGCAGCCGTTCAGAAATAGAGAACCCGTTACCTGGCGAAATCAGTTTTATCAAAGTGACCAGTTATACCGATTCGCAAGAGATGAAAAACGCCAATATTGCCGAAGCCGCTTGCATTATTGTGGATAATCTCTCGGACGACATTACCTTGTCAGCCGCTCTATACTGCGCATCTGTAAACCCTTCCGCTCATTTGGTCGCTTACTTTAAAGATGAAGCGCTAGGCCGACTTCTAAGTCAGCATTGCCCGAAAGCGGAATGCATACCTGCTGTTGGCGCAGAAATGTTGGCAAAAGCGGCGGTTGACCCGGGCTCAAGTGCGCTTCATCAGGAGCTTTTGGCTTCAACACGAGGTATGACGCAATACTCAGTTATTTATCCTGAGGGGCAGTCTGCCACCACTATTGAGAATCTCTTCGTTTTTCTCAAAAGACGCCATCATGCCACGCTGATTGCTTTTGATATTGGCGATGGTATTCAACTCAACCCAGATTTAGATGCTGAAGTACCCGCGAGTACCAAGCTGTTTTACATTGCAGATGAACGTATTGAAGATTTTGCCTGGAAAGAAATGAACAAGGAACAATAATGCACATGATTGCCGGCCTGTTAGCAGGCTTCCCAAACTTTTTACTCTATTTCTCTGTTTCTATTATTTTTGTATTGGCGTTTAAGTTCATCTACGTCAAGTTGACGCCATACGATGAGTGGCATCTGATTAAAGAAAAACAAAATACAGCAGCAGCGATTGCGCTAAGTGGGGCTTTCCTTGGTTACTGTCTCGCGATTTCGGGGGCGGCAAAAAACTCAGTCAATATCGTCGATTTTATGGTTTGGGGCGTTGTCGCAATGCTTGCTCAAATTATCGCATTTGCAATTGTACGCTTTATTTTACTTCCGAAAGTGGCAGAGCGTATCGAAAAAGATGAACTGCCAGCCGGTATCGTATTAGCAGCAGTTTCTGTTTCGGTCGGCGTATTGAATGCCGCTTGCATGACTTACTAGGAGGAACGATGAAGCGGAGTTCTAACGTTAAACGTTCTTCCATGGACAAAAGCTTAAAGCTTGGGAAAATTCTTCCCTTTGCTGCCTTTGGTGGTATTTTCTTCTTTGCTACGTACGAGTCAAAAACAGAAGGGTACATTTTTTCTGATGCCGATGAGTGTAAATCTAACTCGCCTGAGTTTAGTGAACAGTGTGACATTGCATACCAAGAAGCTTTAGCTCGTGCCGAACAAAATGCCCCTCGCTACCGCAGCGAGTTCGAATGCGAGAATGATTTCTACGAGGATGATTGTTACTACAGTTCCAGTTCCCGAGCTTATGTACCTAACTTTGGCGGTTTTTTTTACAGTCGCTCATTAAGCGGGTTGAAAGGTTATAACAAGAGCTATTACTCAGAGCCGATGTACCGTTATAAATCCAAATTCTATAATGGAGCAGGACAATTCTTTGGCTCCTACCGAAATCAGCCGACCAAAGTCGCGACGAATAGCCTTAACAAACGTGGTGGCGGCACCATTGGCAGGGCGATGTCTCGAGGCGGGTTTGGTAAAGCGGTGTCGGTCAGTCGAGGCGGTTAAAAAGCACTATGTTTCGAGGAGAAATACAAGAGCGCGAAAACTGGCGTGAATTAGCACGCCAGTTTGGTTTTGGTTTCCATACCATGTATGACCAACCGTATTGGGATGAGAGTGCTTACTATCAATTCACGCTGGAGCAAATTGAGCGCGATATAGAAGCGCCCACTGAAGAGCTGCATCAGATGTGCCTGGCTATTGTGGATGAAGTCGTTCGGAGTGAGCGGTTGCTGACGCAATGTGCGATCCCTGAATCTATGTGGGAGCAGGTCGCTTCTTCATGGAGACGAAGCGAACCTTCGCTTTATTCGCGGCTGGATTTCGCGTACAACGGGACCTCGCCAGCAAAATTACTGGAAAACAATGCGGATACGCCAACCAGCTTGTTTGAAACTGGCTTTTGGCAGTGGGTGTGGCTAGAAGATGTTGTAAATAAAGGTCGAGTTCACCGTAGCGCGGATCAATTCAATATTCTTCAAGACTTTTTGATCGAGCGCTTCGCCGAAATAGCAAAATACCAACCAGGACAAACACTTCACTTTAGCTGCTGCAAGTACACTGAAGAAGATAAAGGGACTGTCCAGTATTTAGAGGATTGCGCGCGAGAGGCAGGGTTAGCAACGGCATTCGTGCATGTCGAAGATATTGGAGTGACGGAAGATGGTCTGTTTGTGGATGCTGACGACAGAGCGATTCGTTGGATGTTTAAGCTTTACCCTTGGGAGTTTATGTTTGAAGAGGAATATGCGAAGTACTTAGCGACTGCAAACGTAAACTGGTTAGAACCGATGTGGAAGTCGATACTATCCAATAAAGCACTTTTACCGTTATTGTGGGAGCGCTTTCCTAATCATCCGAACCTTTTGCCCGCTTATTTTGCTAACGATTCAAAAGCGAACACTATGAGAGATTATGTCATCAAGCCACTATTTTCTCGAGAGGGCGCGAACATCGAGATCGTCATCGATGGAAAACGTTTGGTTAAAACGTCAGGGCCTTATGAATCTAAATTTAATATCGTCCAACAATACCATCCACTACCTAAGTTTGGGCAAAACCATACGTTAATTGGCAGTTGGTTGGTCAATGATAGAGCTGCCGGTATTTCGATTAGGGAAGACAGTAGCTTAGTGACTCAAGATATGGCGCGGTATATTCCACATGTAATTTTAACATGATCAAAAAAGCTCTCCATTTGGAGAGCTTTTTGTCTATTCAGCCGTTCAATCTTGATGGTCGACAGCGTTGCGTCTATTGTTCTTCAGCTAATGCAACACCGCGCTGGGTAAGACCACATAACATCACTGGCATTGCATTGAAGATCTCTTCAAACTGCTCTAAGCCTTCCATACCTTGTTCGGCCAATGTTTCAATGGTTGTTTCTGGGTCGTAAAGCATAGTAAGAGAAAGTAAAACACCACCGAGTAGGGCATTATCTTCGCTATCCTCAGGCATCAACGTTTCCCAGTCATCACGCGCAAGTTGCCAGCCTTGTAATACACCTTCACAGAAATCGCGAGCCTGACTTGTTACAATGTCTTGCTCATCTAGCGCGCACCCTGCAGGCCACTGCCAAGTGCCTTCTAGGAGAGCGGGACGAGTTTGGTTCCACATTTGTACAATCTCGTCAATGTACTGCTCTAGTTGTTCACCGTCAGTAAATGGCGCTGTTTCTTCTCCACCCCATAAGAATGGCAACCACTCTTGAGGCATTAATACGTTTGGCGCTGCAGCCATCGCTGTTACAAAGCCTTGAGTTTTTGCTAGGTTTAGTAGTTTACCGTCAAGTTCTGGGAGAGAAAGGATGTCTTGTAGTTTCAAAATAGAATACCATTTGTTAATGGGCTGGTTGATTGCGCTCATCTTACCAATCAATTAGTGATAAATCGATATTAGGGAATGATTCACACATCTATGGAAATTCGCTCATCACTTAGAAAAAAAAGCATTCTCGCCCTAACACTTTACCTGTGCTTCTTTATCGCCACTATCGGTTCTGTCGCCTATTTGGTTGTTGAGCCACCAGTTAGACAAAAGCTAGAGCAAAACCTAGAGTTACGTACCCAACTCCTGGCTCTTGAGATAAAAGAGCCCCTCCTCAGTTCTACAGGTGTATTGAGCAGCTTAGTAGGGCTAGCCCAAGGGACTGAAAATATTCAATCTCTCAACACAATAATTCCACATATACTTCAATTGAGTGACAAGATGCTTGTTAGTGGTGGCGTATGGCCTAAACCCGAACTCAAAGCAGAACAATGGAGATATAAAAGTCTATTCTTCAATAAAAACAGTGATAGTGGTATTGACCAAATTCACTCCTACAATAACCCCGAATCTGGCGGTTATGATAATGAACCCTGGTATGTCGCTGCCGCCGATGCTCCGGTAGGTTCTGTTAGTTGGTCTACGGTTTACATCGATACCTTTACTCAGGTCCAGATGATTACCGCGTCTTCTCCGTACTACCAAAACGGTCGATTCGCTGGAGTTGTAACGGTAGACCTATCACTTGATGCACTTTTTCAGTTTATTCGAGAGCACACGAACCAGCATTCTTTGGGGGTAGTGGTTCGCGATGCTGACTCAAACGTGATTATTGAGCACAACTTTCAACTGACGGACGAAATTTATGTCAGCGAGCTTGATTTCGGAGAGTTCGATTGGCGCATGGAAGTTGTCAACGCAAAAGCTAAAGTCGCCGATCAAGTGTTTGAACAAGTGATGAGCGTTGAGGGGAGGATCATTCCATTTTTGCTCTTGTGTGTCTTGGTCGGTTACTACTTACTGAATCGCTATATTGTTGAACCAATTGTTCGCATTGCCGCTAAGATTGATGACTCGAAAACTGGTGGGATCATAGATATTGACTACGATAGCGATGACGAAATCGGACAGCTTATCGAGAAGTTCAATGAAAAGACGATCTATTTAGAGCAGGAGAGAATAAAAGCTCAGGCTTCGACAAACGCTAAAACGGCATTCTTAGCCACATTGTCCCACGAGATTCGCACACCAATGAACGGTGTACTAGGAACTGCCCAGATACTGTTAAAAACACCACTTACCGATGAGCAGCGTAAGCACCTGAGAACACTTTATGATTCAGGTGATCACATGATGACATTACTCAATGAGATTTTAGATTACTCAAAAATTGAACAAGGGCATGTTGAGTTTGAAAATAAGCCTTTCCCAATTGAGTCGATTATCGGCAGTATCAAGAGTGTTTATCAAACTCTATGTGCAGAAAAAGGTCTTCGCTTTAGAGTCGTCTCGCATTTACCAACGGGTCGTTGGTACAACAATGACAAAGCCCGTTTGCGTCAAGTACTGTTCAATCTACTCAATAACGCTGTTAAGTTCACCGATCGTGGCATCGTAGAGGTAGAGCTAGCCGAGCAATCGAGTAAGGCAGGCACCAAGCTGATACTAAAGGTAAAAGATACAGGAATTGGTATTTCAAAAGAGGCACAAAAACGCATTTTTCGTCCTTTTGAGCAAGCGGAGTCATCAACGACTAGGCGGTTTGGTGGTACAGGGCTTGGTTTAGCAATAGTCAAAGAAATCGCGGAACATATGGGTGGGCAAGTGGTTGTAGAGAGTCAGGAGGACGCTGGAACGACTTTTACTGTCGAAATTGCCCTTACACCTTGCAAGCCGGGTAAAGTAGAGTCAATCAATACACATAAATTGAACTGTAAAGGGTTGAAAGCACTCATTGTTGAAGACAACCGAACAAATGCGATCATTATGGAAACTTTCCTCCGAGCCAAGGGCTTTGAGTGCACAAGTGTCGAAAATGGTCAGCTTGCAGTCGATGAGGTTGCGAGCAAACCATTTGATTTGATACTGATGGATAATCATATGCCTGTTCTAGATGGCGTTGGGGCCATATCAGCCATTCGAGCAATGAGTTCACCTGCTAAGTCGGTACTGATTTTTGGCTGTACAGCGGATGTGTTCAAAGAAACACAAGAGCGTATGATTAATGTAGGAGCAGATCACATAATAGCGAAACCAATAGTGGAGTCTGAATTAAATGATGCACTGTATCTTCATGCGATACAGTTATATCAGTACCAATCGGACTTTGATGGAAATGCAGCAGATAGCTTTAATGCTGAAAAGTGGTTACTCAACTTCTATGTCGCTCTAGATAATGGACATCTTAATGAAGCACTTGAGGCTATTTCAGCGATCATTGCGGAGGCTCCCCTTGAACTCAGTGACGACGTTTCTTCAGTCGCTGAACGGATAAGAAGTAACTTAAAGCGTCAGCAATCCCCAGACCAAGATGATATCGATACATTAACGATTTTGCTGGCCTCACCATAACTGAATCAATATGGCGCAACTGTGAATTGTTCTTACTATTCATACGTCATCCAGCTTCGTGACAAACTCTTCTAACCTGCAATGAACAGGCTTGCAGTTTTACTTTTACGAGTAAAGCAGCAAGACCTTCTACTGTGATTATATCGGTAATACTCTGAATTTTCGCAGCTTGGTAGCATAAGCTATAGGAGTGACTGTTTACAGTCCGAGTTTTGTTCTAACTTTACGTCAAAATAATTATCGTAACCCCTTTTTATGTAAGTGAAATCCGTGTTTTTGTACCATTTTTACGTAATTTTAGGCGTTTTTACTCGTCATTGGTGAAAAAAACTACTTTTACTTTAAAAGTTGGTTATAAATTTACAACTTAATTTTAAATACAGAGCCATAAGCTAGTTTTTGTGTGTTCTAATTGCATTATTAACTGGCTTGGTGTCTTTTTAGTGGTTAATAGTTTTATTATTTTTATTAATTGCAGTGTTTGATTTTAAGGGTTTTGTAAATGAAGTCTCGTGGACCATTTTGTATTCGTCACGCCGCAGCGGATACCTTTGCTATGGTTGTTTTTTGCTTTATCACAGGGATGATTGTCGAGATTTTGATTTCAGGGATGACATTTGAGCAATCTCTAGCATCGCGTACGCTATCGATTCCAGTGAATATCGCTATTGCTTGGCCGTATGGGGTTTTTCGTGATTGGGTGCTGTATCAAGGTAGTAAGGTGTCGCCGTCTTCCTTTATGAAGAACATCTCTGATCTGGTCGCTTATGTACTATTTCAATCTCCAGTTTATGCGGGTATTTTATTCGCAGTTGGCGCGTCTACAGATCAAATTGTGACCGCAGTGGCAAGTAACGCTGTTATTTCTTGTGGCATGGGTGTGTTGTATGGGTACTTCTTGGACATGTGCCGCCGTTGGTTCCGTGTTCCCGGTTATTCTCAAAGCATGTAAATGCCCCAGTTTTGCTCAATTTAGTTACTTAGTGAGCAATCGATTCGAAAAGGGCGCTTTTTTTTATGTTTAGCCTTGACCATCAGGCACATAATCATTAAATTAGCGCCTCGTTAGCCAATGATGCTAACCAAAATTTGATTCGGTGAGTTGTCCGAGTGGCTGAAGGAGCACGCCTGGAAAGTGTGTATACGGCAACGTATCGAGAGTTCGAATCTCTCACTCACCGCCACATTCTAAAAGGTCTGATTTATCAGGCCTTTTTTCATATCTGCACTAAAGTAATGCATCATTGAAAGTACATAAGAGTACTCAGAGTGCAAACGCAACTCTATCTACAAGCCAACTGTTCATATCTCACCTCGATACAACGCCAAAATTGAAGAAGCTATACAGAGGCAGCCATAATCTGATTGGTGCGGGTTAGCCCATCCGCTTTAATCTAGAATTTAGCACCCATATCACATGAGGTATGAATACGGCCACAAGAATGAACGTATTGCTACTAGATGCTAAGCAAAACAGCCATGAACACGAATACAACAGCAATCATAACAAAGAGATCTGTGTTTGGATTGAGGTCATCAGGGTTAAATTTTTCAATGCTTTGCGTCGTTTTGCATCTTATCTTCATGTTCTTGTCCTTATTTCATGTACGATTTCAACAGCAACATAATATGCAATTGAGTGTTCACAAGTTATAAAAAGCATAAGTATACTTGCACCTCATTGAGCGCAAAAAATACTCAAAGCGTTTTAAAGTGGCGGTCTACCTTTTGTAACATCAAATATTCTTTCTGTTTTTGTGCCTGTATCGCTATAGTTGAGAAACGGTTATCTCGTTCTAGTTAGGAACAAACTACTGGCTGCCGCTACATTCTCTCAGCGTTCCCACTCAGTCGCCTTGGGTAGATACTTTAGTCGTGAGTACTGCAAAAAAAACGCCGCATGAGCAGCGGCGCTTCGTTGAGGAATTCCCTTTCCTACTTGTAGCTAAGTTCTGTCGCTTTGCCTTTGAAGATCCGGTATACCACAAAGGTGTAAAGCAATATCACCGGCATAACAATCATCACACCGTAGCCCACGATTATTAATGTCGCAGGTGAGGAGGCCGCTTGTTGTGCGGTCATCAACCCCGGCACAACTTCTGGGAAGAAGCTGTACGCAAGACCGAGAAAGCTCAACGCGAAAATGACGGTGACACCAAAGAAAGGCCAACGCACACCCAGATCATTCACCATTGGAACCTGACGCAAATAGCGATCAACTAGGAAGATGGTTGCCAATACAATTAACGGAACTGGGGCAAGCAACAAGATTTCTGGGAAGCTGAACCAACGCAAGGCAACTTGTTGATTTACAATTGGGTTTACAACGCTAACCACCAAGATTCCTAAGGCCGCTAACCAACCAGCACGGCGAGACCAACGGGCCGAGCGTATTTGCAAATCACCTTCCGTTTTTAGTACTAACCATGCGCCACCGATGTAAACGTACGCCGCTGCTACACAAAGTGCGCTTAACCAAGCAAAGCCAAATGCTTCGGTTGATTGTTCAAATCCCATGATGTAACGACCCACCATGTAACCCTGAGTTAGTGCGGTGATTAGCGAGCCAATTCTGAAGCACCAATCCCAATGAGGTTTATGATCCGAGTTCGCTTTGGCTCGGAAATCGAACGCCACGCCACGCATTATCAGTGCGATAAGCATTATGGCGGTCGGCATATAGAGCTCCGTTAAAATCAAACTGTGAGCGGTAGGAAAGGCAATCAACAAAATACCAACGGCTAACACCAACCACGTTTCGTTCGCGTCCCAGAAAGGGCCGATAGAGGCTATCATTCGGTCACGTTGCGCTTCATTATCACTTGGTAAAAGGATACCGACGCCAAGGTCGTAGCCGTCGAGCACAGCATACATAAAGACCGAGAAGCCAAGCAGCAGAAGATAAATTTCTGGTAGATAGTCGAGCATGATTAGGCCTCTTGTTGTGTCAGTGGGACTTCATGGGCTGCAATGTCTTTGCGCGCCAAATAGAATAGGGTATGGATGTACGCAACCAGCAATGCAGCATAAATGGCTAAGTACATAATGAGCGAAGTCATCACGCTACTGCTCGCAACCGTGGTGACGGCTTCGGATGTACGCAATACACCGCTGACCAACCAAGGCTGTCGGCCAATCTCAGTAACATACCAACCCGCCAATGTGGCTATCCAACCGGAGAACGTCATGGCTAATACCGTGTACAGGTAAGGTTTAGGTAACGCTTTTTTGCGTGCTAGCGTCACCGCGCCATACCAGCTAACCAGCAGCATAAGGACACCTACACCAACCATCACGCGGAAACCAAAGAACAGGGGCTTCACTGGTGGGTGGTCAGGCGCAAACTCGTTAAGTCCCTGGATTTCCCCGTCTAAGTCATGCGTAAGAATCAAACTCGCCAACTTAGGGATGCCCACTTCAAAATCATTGCTGCGAGTTTCTTCATTTGGCATCGCAAATAGTAGAAGAGGCGCGCCTTGCTCGGTCTCCCACACACCTTCCATCGCTGCAATTTTTGCAGGTTGATGTTCAAGCGTGTTTAACCCGTGAAGGTCACCGACAAAGATTTGTACCGGGATGAACCCAGCCGCCGCGAACAGCGCGACTTTTAGGCCAAGTTTGGCTGAGCGGTGATCTGACTTTTTCATTATTTGATAAGCCGAGATACCTGCAATCAAGAAGCTGGCAGTCAGCGCCGATGCTAATAGCGTGTGTAGAAGACGGTACGGTAAAGAAGGATTGAAAATGACTTCTTTCCAACTGGTCACATGAACAATGCCGTCAATCACTTCATAGCCACTTGGTGTGTGCATCCAGCTGTTAAGCACCAGAATCCAAAATGCGGACATACTTGTCCCAACAGCAACCAGAACGGTGGCGAGAGTATGAACCCATTCCGGTACTCGTCCTCGTCCAAAAAGCATTACACCCAGGAAGGTGGCTTCCATAAAGAAGGCGGTCATCACTTCGTATCCGAGCAATGGTCCAGCTACGTTTCCGACTCGTTCCATAAAGCCTGGCCAGTTGGTACCAAACTGGAAACTCATCGTAATGCCGGATACCACACCCAAGGCGAAAGTGAGAGCGAATATCTTGACCCAGAAGTAATAAACATCGAGCCATACGGGGGCCTGTGTGCGGTTATATCGCCACTTGAAAAACACCAACATCCATGCCAACGCGATGGTGATGGTCGGGAAGAGAATGTGAAAGCTGATATTGGCCGCGAACTGGATCCGCGACAGCATGAGGGTATCTAACATCTTGGTTCCTCAAAAACGTGCCATACTAAAAATCGTGTCTATCTGTAATTTAGTTACGAAAAGTCGGGCAGTTTGGATTCATGTATCGAGAAATACAGGTGATTCTGTTTTCTTCTAACCATGATTTATATCAACTAAGGGAAAGAAAGGAGTGTAGGAAATTGTCTCAAAATGCCACTAATAGTCGCGAGAAGTGAGTAAAAGAAAGCAAATGTAACTGAAGGAGCATGGATTAAGATTAGTTCGAATTATCCTTATGATGGTTTCGATAATCCTGAAATAAAATTACAAAAACAATATTTTTAGTAAGGAAAATTGCCTTGCCTTCACTTTGAACCTCCATACTATTTATACACTAGTCATGTCGAGATCATCTCAAACACAGCAAACTTACTGGCAGTTAAGGTGGGAAACTTTAGCTAATTGATAAACTTAAAATTGCACTGCTAATGACATGTGCATCATAAGTTCGTTAGCACTCGACCAGAAGTGCGATAGGCTACATTTTTATACTAGCGAACGATTTGGCTCTAGGTAATTCGGCTTTCACTAGATCAACAAGTCGACTGCGGACCATTTTCGATTCCTGATGAGTTTCAATCCAAACTGACACTTACTTTTCAGCAAGTGTGCTAGTGTCTTTCTTGTTATTTATTAAATAATTAATAAATGCCTATATGGTAAAGAGAGTTGTGGGCAGCTATCTCGAGCAGTAGACTGGCGCTAGCCAGAGAGTCTGACTTTGAGGGGGGCATTCTACATGAACCTTGGATTCTGCCACCGCAAAGCTGATATTGAATTTGATGGAGATGGATAATGAACGACAGTTGGGCTAATTTCTTTCCTTACTTTGCTGGAGCTTTTAAGCTTATTGTATTAGGGATAGGAGCCTACTTAGCCATTAAATGGCATTTTGACGAAGAGCGAAGGGTAAGAGAAGCGGAAGGTGTGGTGTTTGATAACCCAAGTCTCATGAAAAAGTTTGCGAAGACGCTAACTCTGCCATTCCTTTTGTGTCTTCTCGTTCTTCTTGTTATATATGCTACCAACTGGTTCCTGTACTGACAGCGTTATTGTTTGTTGTAGTAAAGTTGAATGCTGCCACCTCTGAGAGTCGAGCCGTAGTTGAAGTTAACGCCTATGCCGAAATTGTCCAACCAATCAAAGGGCTTTGGTGCATAAAATAGCCATCCTATAGAAGCTTCGTAGTAATGCGGACTTCCCAGTTCATCGCTTAAATCATGCGAAAGGTCGACTCTTTTAATCCCGGTAAATAAAGCTTGCTCACCGTGATAAATATTGTAGTAACCGGTGATTTCATTAGATAGGTACCAACCTTTAGGGTTGCCTATATTGCCGTTATTTGCGCTTCCCCAGCTGTGCCCAATGAATGAATTCAATGTCGAACTGGCATGCCATTTCCCCCAACTTGTGGGAGACGTGTATTTGGCTTTAATGGATGGTTGAACTATTGCCGCCCATGCTGAAACGTTAACGGCACGGCCGTCTAGGATTCTTCCAATGATGGATGAAAGTTTATTATCGGTAGAGAATGAGTTTTTATAACGCATAAGGTGAGTCGTCGTTCTGGTGCTAAGGGTGACGTTTTCACTTGCTTTGTATAGATACCCATAACCAATCGATGCACCGTATGTCCTTTCCTTGAGAAGATCCTTACTTGTGCCGAATAGTTTGAGATCATTCTCTGTTTGTATCGTAAATGCCTTAAACGACAGCTCATGTAAGTCCTCGCTGCCCTCTATGTCAAAGTTAGTCGTGTAAGGGAGAACATATACGGATTTGCTTCGACGTTCATTGATTGACTCGTCAGTCCCGAACTCTGGGTTGGCGGTATCAAATAATGCATTCGGATCAAAGTCGCCAATACCAAACGCAATTGCGTCAGTGTCGGACAGCAAAACCGCGATAGAAAAACGTTGTTGGAGAAGGTTGCTAATTTCCTTATCTAGTGGATCCGCTTGAGCAGTGTGAGGAAGTGAGAGTAGGAGAGTGAGCGAAACGACTCGCCACTCCACTGAGGCGAAGTTGGGTTGGAACATTTTGGCTCTTTCAAATGGTTCATGCATGGAGTTTTTGGACGTACCGGTACGCTAACATTAGTTTAATCGTTGAATGGTCGGTGTAACTTTGAGAAATCTATGTTTTCTCATATTGATATGAAAAAGTTCCTTAAACGAGTTTAGCTTCAATGTGTATGCTGCACCAGATTTGTTTAGCAACATCATTCTTTTCTGAAGATGTAGCAAAACTTTGTGACTAGGTTGCATTATTTTCTTGAATGCGTCTCTTGAGAGGAAAATAGCAAACTTTTTTATTGCCTTGGCGCTCAAGAAAATCTGAATCGTTCACTGTGCTACAGGTTACTTCGAAAACTTGTAAGCACCCTGTCTGCCAACATCACGACTAACATCATCAAGGATTACCCTTAAATACGTCAGATAAACAATGGTTTTTTTGAGCTTTAGAAGAAATGTTCGGACTTTTGCATATTCCGCGGTGGTGCTCAATCCAAGAACTGTGTTTTGTATGTGTTCTCAGTAAATCATTGAGTCGATCTATTCTTCAAAATGTGGTCCCTTTTAATTCACTTTCTGTTACATATTTTTCGTTTTGAAAGAGCATTTTAATTTGCATCTTTTGAAAAGATCTCTTTGTTAAATTTTGTATAAAATCAACTAATTGTTGAAATTAGAACCCTTGTCAAAAAGTCATTAGATTTCATGTTGAATAGCCTCTTTTACCTAATAGTATACTCTATTTGTTTGATATAATTTCCGGCAGTTTGTATACCATAAATAAAGAGAGTCTATTCATGTTCCAGAACTTAACGATCAAGCAGAAGATAGTGATTCCGCTGTCATTGATTATTGGATTGTTTATTGTGAGCTCTGTATTAAACGTTATGACAAGTTGGAAGCAATCTGAATTGAGTGAGACACTCAACGAACAGATCGTGCCGAACTTATTAACGATTGAGGATGCTTATCGCGATCTTTACCAAGCAACATCTGCAATCCAAGGTGTTGCACTTTCTGATACTCAAAACGATATTGATCATCACATCGGTGAATACAAAGACAACGCCTACAAAGCACTACCACGTATGGAACAAATGATTGAGCTATCACAAGCCGGTGTGATGCCTTCTACACATGGTAATGAAGTTCGAACGCTTGTCTCTTTGGGTGAAAAATGGTTAGCAAGTTATGAAGCGATGCTACGTTTACCTCAATCTCAATGGCGTGGTTACTACAACGAGCACAAACATACCTTTGAAGACCAATTTATCGAGGTTAGAGCGCAGCTTAACGTTGTAAAAGATGCAATAGAAGAAAAGCAAAGCCAGTTGAAGGGCGAAATATCAGCGGCTGCAACAAGAGCAGAACTCATTCTTGAGGCTGGCATTGTGATTGTTATTTTTGCCGCTATCGCGATGGCTTTTTTGTTGTTACAAACGGTTGTGAAGCCTATCAATGATATTAAAAATGCGATGACAGAAATTGCGTCCGGTGAAGGTGATCTAAGTCAGCGAATTGATGTAAAAACACAAGACGAAATTGGCAATTTAGCAGACGCATTTAACCAGTTTGTGTCCAAAATTCAAATGACAGTCGCTCAGGTAATTGAAAGCTCAAATACTTTACGTAACGAAATGGCAAATCTTAGCTCGTTGACCACGACCATCGCGAACTCGACCGTTTCTCAGCAAAAAGATAGCGAGGCGGTAGCGGCGGCAGTGCATGAAATGCAAGTCACCAGCAGAAATGTAAGCGATAGCGCTAACGAAGCTGCGGTTGCGAGCCAAACAGCGAATGATGAACTTACCAATACCAATGTTATTTTGGATCAAACAGTTAGCTCAATTCGTAGCCTCGCAAGTGAAATCGAAAGCGCAAGCCACGTCATTAACACATTGGATCATGATGTGAGTAACATTGCGTCCGTACTGGATGTAATTCGTGGTATTGCCGAGCAAACAAACTTATTAGCGCTTAACGCAGCCATTGAAGCGGCTCGCGCTGGAGAGCAAGGGCGAGGCTTTGCTGTGGTAGCGGACGAGGTTCGTTCTTTAGCCAGTCGTACGCAACAGAGTACGGGAGAAATCCAAACCATGATTGAAAAGCTACAATCTGGTGCAGGACAAGCTGTAGAAGTGATGCGCGGTAGCCAAAATAGCAGTGATGAAACGATCAAGTCCGCTGGCCGAGCGAGTGAATCCCTTTCTGAAATCTTGAACGCGATTTCACGTATGAACGAGATGAATACACACATTGCAACGGCTGCGAGCCAGCAAAGTACAGTAAGTGACGAAGTAAATAGCAACGTACAAGGCATTGCAGACAGTAGCACTTCAATTGTGGAAATCGTAAACCAAGCGCAAGCTTCTTTAGCCATGTTGTCAGAGCAAACTCAACGTTTAGATCATCAGGTCAGTCAGTTCAAAGTATAAGCTGAGAACAGCAATCTCACTGACGAAATAACCCGCTTCTTAGCGGGTTATTTTTTAGATAAGTGGCGAACCTGACTTGTGAAATTTCGACTATATTTACATTCCTTTCTCACTTTAGTTCGTATACCAGAGTGGGCAAATAACCCTAGACAGCGGTAACAAACTCTGTACAGCGTGATGATGCTTTTATCATCACTTTTGCTGCTTTTTAACTATTGCAATTGCACACAGGAAAATGTGATTTCCAACCCAAAATCTTCAAATTTGAGAACTTCATAACACCTTTACCATAAACGTTTTTCGTAAGCGTATAGAACTGTAAATTTTGTTGTATGTACAACACTGGGTATTTATCATCCTAATTAATTTGTTCTGGATATACATCCATTAGTCATTATTAAGTCATTCTAGAAGCTTTTAATAAGGAATCTTGAAGGCTTGTCGGTAGATAAGAGAGAAAAATTCATGAGACGTAAAACCACGCTATCTCTGCTGATTGCGTCGAGCCTTTTTGTGGTTGGATGTCAACCTAGCGAAGAAGGATCGAGCCAAGGTGGGGGGCCTGCGCCCGCAACCGAAGTCGAAGTGTTAACAGTGCAGCCAACGCGCCAAGCATTGACAGTAGAGTTGCCGGGTCGTAGCAGAGCATTCAAAGAAGCAGAAGTTCGTCCGCAAGTCACTGGCATTATTTCGGAGCGAAATTTTGTTGAAGGTGGCCTTGTTGAACGAGGGCAGTCGCTATATCAAATTGATGATTCATCATTTCAGGCGGATTTGCTGAGCGCTGAAGCGGAATTAATCCGTGCGCAAGCTGCGGCAGAGTCGACCTATGCCACGGTGAAGCGTTACAGAACCTTGATCACCAAAAAATCCATCAGCCAACAAGACTTGGATGAAGCAGAAGCGGCATACAAAGAAGCGAAAGCGCAGGTCTTAGTCGCAAAAGCCAAGATCAACACAGCAAAAATCAACTTAGATTATACGCAAGTCAAAGCTCCGATTAGCGGGGTGATCGGTAAATCGAGTGTGACAGCGGGTGCGTTGGTTACGGCTAATCAAGCTGCCAAATTAGCGACCATTCAGCAGCTTGACCCTATCAATGTTGATATTGTGCAATCATCCGCGCAACTGCTGCGTTTGAAAGCATCACTCTCCCAAGGCCATATGCAAGAAGATGACTCTGCGCAAGTTACATTGATGCTTGAAGATGGCAGCACTTACGAACACAAAGGCACAATGAAATTTACTGAGGTTAATGTGAACGAAAGTACGGGCAGCGTGACGCTTCGTGCCGAATTCCCAAACCCTGACGGTTTGTTGCTACCTGGAATGTTTGTTCGTGCGACGGTCATTACTGGTGTCGACCCTGATGCGATTCTAATACCACAAAATACGGTATCTCGTGATGCGACAGGTAAAGCGACAGTGATGACGGTTAATGGCGAGAACAAAGTGGAAGCGAAACCAGTGAAGACTGCCGAAGCGATCAATAGCCAATGGCGCATTATTGATGGTTTGAACGCGGGTGATAAAGTCATTACCGCCGGTTTACAAAAGGTAGGGCCAGGCAGTTCGGTAACTATCCAAAACGGTGAACAGGAGTAATCATGGCACGATTTTTTATCGATCGTCCGGTATTTGCTTGGGTTCTCGCGATTCTAACGATGTTGGCGGGGGTAATGTCATTATTCAATTTACCCGTCTCGCAATACCCAACGATTTCACCGACGACGATCACCATCAGTGCTCGCTATCCAGGTGCATCAGCAAAAACCGTTGAAGACTCGGTAACGCAAGTTATCGAGCAAAACATGACGGGATTAGATTACCTTCGCTACCTATCATCGAGCAGTGATGCATTTGGTAATGCGACAATTACCCTGACGTTTGATAGCGAAGCTGACCCTGATATCGCGCAAGTACAGGTGCAGAACAAACTGCAATTGGCATTGACTTCATTACCGATGGAGGTACAAAACCAAGGTATTGTCGTAAATAAATCCAATACGGCATTTCTCATGGTTGTCGCAGTTTATTCTGAAGATCCAGACTTTACAGAAAACGATATCGGCGACTTTGTTGTAACGAATATTCAAGACCCGATAAGTCGTGTAACTGGCGTAGGACAAGTGCAGGCGTTTGGTGCGCAGTATGCGATGCGAGTTTGGCTGGATCCATTTAAGCTTACGCAGTTCAACTTGACCGCAATCGATGTAGCGAACGCGATCAGTGAACAGAACGCGCAAGTTTCTTCAGGTCAACTTGGTGCAGCACCTGCGCAGGAAGGCCAGTTGTTGAATGCAACGATTTCGTCTGCAAGTCGTTTGAGCAGTGTGGAAGAGTTCCAAGACATCATTCTTAAGTCTGACGCCAGTGGTTCGAATGTTTATTTGAAAGATGTAGCTCGTGTTGAACGTGGTGCAGAAAGTTACGATATTCGAGGCCAATATAATGGCTTCCCAGCATCGGGGTTAGGTATTTCATTAGGTACTGGCGCAAACGCGCTTGAGACAGCCAATGCGGTAAAAGAGCGTTTAGAACAACTGAGTGCAACGTTCCCAGAAGGGCTGCAGATTGCTTACCCATTTGAAACAACGCCATTCGTCAAAGCCTCGATTCAAGAAGTGGTTAAAACGCTGTTAGAAGCCATTCTTCTTGTGTTCTTAATCATGTACCTGTTCTTGCAGAACTTCCGTGCGACGATCATTCCAACGATCGCTGTGCCTGTCGTATTGCTAGGAACCTTCGCTATTTTGTATGCGACTGGATTTAGTGTAAACACGTTAACCATGTTCGCGATGGTTCTGGCTATCGGTTTGCTGGTGGATGATGCCATCGTTGTGGTAGAAAACGTCGAGCGTGTGATGCATGAAGATGGTTTAGAGCCCAAAGAAGCGACCAAAAAATCGATGGGACAGATTACTGGTGCCCTGATTGGTGTGGGGTTGACGCTTTCAGCGGTATTCGTCCCTATGGCGTTTATGTCTGGTTCTACCGGGGTTATTTACCGTCAGTTTTCAATAACTATTGTGGCGGCTATGACGCTTTCCGTTTTGGTTGCGATAATTCTGACTCCAGCATTGTGTGCTACGTTGCTGAAAAAAGGCGATGCTGAGCTTCTAGAGAAGAAAGGCTTCTTTGGCTGGTTTAACCGCAAGTTTGATGCGATGACAGCAGGCTATGAAACCGGCGTTGCCAAACTTCTAAAACGCACAGGTCGCATGTTGGTTGTATTTTTGGCAATGAGTGCAGGTGCTGGCTGGTTATTTATGAACCTTCCAACGTCATTTTTGCCAGATGAAGACCAAGGCACAGTATTCTCAATGGCTATTTTGCCGCCTAACTCAACACAAGAACAGACGGAAAAAACACTTGAGAAAATGCGTGACTTTTACCTAGTAGACGAAAAAGACAATGTAAAGTCCGTCTTCTCCGTTGCTGGATTTAGTTTCGCAGGCCAAGGCCAAAACATGGGGATGGCATTTATCGGTCTGAAAGATTGGTCTGAGCGTGAAGCGCCTGGCGCTGATGCGGCTTCCATTACGGGCCGAGCGATGGGGTACTTCTCTACCATTAAAGAAGCTTTGGTGTTTGCGTTCGCCCCTCCAGCGATTCAAGAGCTAGGTAACTCGACAGGTTTCGATTTCTATCTCCAAGACTCGTTGAATAAAGGGCACGATGCATTAGTTGCGGCTCAAGGGCAACTTCTGGGCATGGCAGCACAAAACCCGAAACTTGTCGGTGTTCGTCCAAACGGTCAGGCAGATGCGCCAATGTACAAAGTGAACATTGACCACGTCAAACTTCGTGCTTTGGATGTCAGTATCAATGACGTAAACCAAATCCTGTCAGCTGCATGGGGCGGGGCTTACATTAACGATTATATTGATCGCGGTCGTGTGAAGAAAGTGATGGTGCAAAGTGATGCGGAATACCGCATGCAGCCAAAAGACTTCGATTCATGGTACGTACGCAACGCTAAGGGAGAGATGGTGCCTTTCTCTGCTTTTGCGAGTGGCGAGTGGACATATGGTTCTCCTCTTTTGCAGCGCTTTGATGGTTTGCCAGCAATGAATATTCAAGGCGGTGCAGCTCCTGGTGTAAGTACTGGTGAAGCCATGGAAGAAATTGAAGCAATGGTAGAAAAGCTACCAGAAGGTTTCACGGTGAACTGGAATGGTATTTCGTATGAAGAGCGCCTTTCCGGAAACCAAGCGCCGATGCTATATGCGCTATCTATCCTTGTCGTATTCTTAGTTCTTGCCGCTTTGTATGAAAGTTGGTCAGTACCTTTCGCCGTGGTGTTAGTTGTTCCTCTTGGTGTGCTTGGTGCTGTGCTTGCGGTAATGACGCGCAGTATGGATAACGATGTGTTCTTCCAGGTGAGCTTATTAACTACGGTCGGCTTGGCAACCAAAAACGCCATTCTGATTGTTGAGTTTGCAAAGGACTACTATGAGAAAGGCGCTGGGCTTATCGAAGCAACCCTGCATGCTGTTCGCGTTCGTCTGCGCCCAATTATCATGACATCGCTTGCTTTTGGTTTGGGTGTGGTACCACTTGCTATCAGTTCAGGTGTGGGATCGGCAGGTCAAAACGCAGTAGGTACCGGCGTACTTGGTGGCATGATCAGTGCCACGATATTGGGTATATTCTTCGTCCCAATCTTCTTTGTAGTGGTTGAGCGATTGTTTGATCGACGTGCGAGAAAAGAGTCGGAGGCAGAGTTGTCTGAGACCAGCACTAAACCCACTCAGCAAAGCGAGTAGGACTTGGTTGTTTTAACTGAGTTATACTAGTGATAATAAACACGATTAAAGGGCGCTTCGGCGCTCTTTATTTTATGTTTTCACTTGGTGGTTACCGTTTATGACGCGAGCCTGAAAGACGGCGTGTTGTGTGCAGTATCAGCACAGCCTTTTCGGCCGAATGAAAGCCTAAAGAAGAAAAACGACGATGAAAGATCAGAAAATTTCCCCAATTTCCGTTTTGGATCAAAGCCCTATGTTTGTCTGCGGTGTGATGCAGCGCATGTACCGCAATCGTGCCCAAGCTGAGCTCTCTCGGCAAAATTTGATGACACTAGAAATGGCAAGTGCACTGGCCGCTTTAGAAGAATTTCAACCTATGAGCCAGCAAGCGTTGGCTGATGCGGTTCGAACTGAGCGAAGTGTAGCAAAGCGGATGGTGGACAATCTGGAAAAGAGAGGGTTTGTTCAAGTGTCTAAAAGTAAATCGAATCAGCGCCTTAAAATGCTAAGCATGACAAAAGAGGGGGCAAATGCTTTAAAGCAAGTTCATCAAATCATGACGAATTTACAGAAAGAGTTTTTTTCTTGTTTGTCGGAATCTGAAGCGAGTGAATTTTTTCGTCTGGTAAGAAAGCTCACTTTTGCGAATCACGACCAGTAACTGACATCAATGCCGTTTAGCGTCTTTATTTTATCGCAGACCAATTATATTAAGTTGTAGAACTTAAGAAATAGGATGCCCAACGTACAGGTCACGGTAGAAAGCACCGTAGTGAGTGCGATGATATTTGCAGCTAACGTGGCATTGCCTCCCATGGAACGCGCCATGACATAGCTGGCAGCAGCGACTGGAGAGGCGTTCATAAAGAAAAGAATACCTAGCTCAATTCCTCGAAATCCTACTAAGTACGCTCCCATGGTGATGATGACTGGCGCTACGATGAGCTTGTAACTGCTCGCAAACCAAGATGGACCTTTCTCTTTTCTCATCAAGCTAAAGTCAAGTGAGCCACCCGTACACAACAGCGCCAAAGGCAATGTCATTTTGGACAAGTAGTCTCCTGCATCAATAACCACATTCGGTACTGGAATAGCGAGTAAATAAAAAGCCATTCCTAGAACAATGGAGATTATGAGCGGATTCCTAGTCAGTGTTCGGCCCATCATCTTTGCTGCTTGCGAGGCAGACGTTGCCCCCTTGGGCGATAAGCAAATTACCGCTTGGACGTTATAAATAAATGTGGTGACCGCGACATAGAGCGCTGCTAGCGCCACACCTTGAGAACCATACGCATTGGCAACGTAAGCGATACCAATAATACCTGTATTTGCTCGGAACCCACCTTGGATGAGAACGCCTTGGTCAGGCGACGCTTTGAACAGAAGTTTGACGGAAAGGTAGGTGAAAATGAAAAACGAAATACTAGCGATGACGCCGAAATTGACGAATCCACTTGCCGCGGAAAAGTCGTGTTCTGAAGCCACAATGCTGACAAATAACATTGCAGGCAAGGTAACTTGAAACACCAGTTTAGAGCCTACTTCGATAAAATTATCGTTGATTAGACCAAAGCGCTTAAAAAGAACGCCAAGTACCAACATCAAACAGATAGGTCCGGTTATCGACAAAGAGAATTGCAACTGATGTAAAACAGCTTCCATGTAAGTATCCGCAGTAAAAGAAAAAAGTGTTCCTGCTGCCTATTAAGCCACAAACCCGGAGGGTAGGACAGTAACGTGATGAAATTTTCTTCTGTTGTAGGTTCCGGAGTCATTTACACTCCAAGTTATGGACGAGGTCCCAATTTAACAAAGCGGTACTGGTCCTACGTGCGATATGTTGGTTAACTCGTTGTCGTGATGCATCCACATGCGTATTAGATGTGAGGGCTGGTCATCGTAGTTATGGATAGGAGTTCATCAATGAAAAGGAAACACAACAAAACTGTACTGTGTGCGTTTGTCTCTGGTTCGGTATTTGGTGCGGTTTTGGTCATTGCGATGTCTTTACCAATGTAATCCTCTTAATTGGCTGTTGGAACACTCACACTAATTCAGTACAAAACAGATTGAGTTCTGCGGTGTGTGCTGTTAGTTTAAAAAACATGAAAATACACGTTCGCCCTTCATTAACAACCTTCTCTTGGTGGCGCTCTAAATAGAGCGGCGCGGAATACTTACATTCTTAAGCTGCTGGATGGTAGCTAAGAGTGTTTGATCTTTTTATCTCCAGTAGCGATCTATTAAATACTTGGAGACAAATATGAATAGCCATAAAAATACATCTCAGCGTGAAATTATACTTACCGGAGATCGAGCAACAGGTCCATTACACCTCGGGCACTATATTGGTTCATTGCAACAACGAGTCAAATTGCAAACGGAGCACGAGCAAACGATCTTGGTTGCGGACATGCAAGGGCTGACGGATAACGCGCATAACCCATCAAAGGTATCCTCTAATATTCTCAATGTCGTTGCAGATTATTTGGCTGTTGGTATCAACCCCGCTCAAACTACGATCACGTTGCAGTCTCAAATTCCAGCGTTAGCCGAGTTGACAATGTATTACAGTAATCTTGTTTCTATCGCACGATTAGAGCGAAACCCCACGGTTAAAAATGAGATTCAAAGTAAAGGCTTTGAACGCTCTATTCCCGCAGGCTTTTTAACGTATCCAATTTCTCAAGCTGCTGATATTACGGGGTTTCATGCGACGCTAGTACCAGTGGGTGATGACCAACTGCCGATGTTAGAGCAAACTAATGAAATCGTGAGAAAAATAAACCATCTGGGTGGAAAAGAGGTTCTTAGAGAATGCCGTCCATTACTTAGCGATGCACCTCGTTTGCCGAGTACTGACGGTAAAAATAAGATGTCTAAAAGCATGGGGAACGCAATCAACTTAGGCGCCTCCGAAAAGGAGATTTCCGCGGCAGTGAAATCTATGTATACCGATCCCAATCATCTGAAAATTGAGGACCCTGGCCAAGTCGAAGGGAATATTGTATTCATCTACCTCGATGCTTTTCATCCTGATAAAAATTATGTCGAACAGCTAAAAGACCATTATCGACGAGGTGGATTAGGTGATGGTTTGACCAAGAAAGTGTTAGAAGAATGCTTACAAGAAATGCTTCGCCCTATTCGAGAAAAGCGCGCTATGTATTTGAATGATAAAGCGCAGCTGATTGATATTTTAAAACAAGGTAGTGAGCGTTCTCGCGAGAAAACCGAAAAAGTGCTATTTGATGTGAAAGATGTATTTGGTTTAAATTTGTTCTGAATTAAAAGTAGAGAGTTGAACATAAGGCACGACGGCTGGTTAGCAACGTGCCTTTTTAAGTTCCCAGTCAGTCAAAGCGCATTATTAAGAAGAAAAAAATTCACGACGAAAATCCGCGACTTCTTGTTGGTAATAGCTTTGCCATTCCGGTTCTGACAAATTTGAATGGCTTGTGGCTCTCTCTTTTCTGAGCCTGGACTCAAGTTGTTGCAATGCTTGTTGGTAACCTCTGACTTGCTCTTTTTGCTCAGCAATTTGTTGCTCACGAGCGTGAATGTTTTTAGTTTCTTCTTTCGTTAAGTAAGTTCGTTCTAGCTCTGCGATGATCGCCAAGCGATCTGGTAGGCTCATACTATTAGGAATCAGGGTGACCGCACGCTCATATTTTTCCTGGTCGCTTGTTAGCCCGATAGCACCTGCATGTTCTTGCCAGTCAATGGTGAGTTGCTCGAAAGCTCGCAAAAAGTTATCTGGGCTTTGAGTGTCCAGCTTTTGGGCTTCTAAGTTGAAATCGTACAGCGCGAACTCATCCGCAAAAACAACATCAGCCAATTCCCCCCAGATGCTTCTTGCTTCGTTCTTCAGCTGTGCAACACGCGACGCCAGTGATTGTTGCTCATCAAATAACAAATTTCCTACACTCTCTTGCCATTGGCTGCTGAGCTGAGGGTAGTTCGCCAAAAGCTGGAATCGAGCTGAAGATAAATGCGCCTCAAACAAGGCGACCTGCTCTTCACAACTACGGTTCAACATACACTCTTGCCAAAACGTCTCAAGTTCGGCGACAAGTTTCCTGCCTTTGAGTTGAGTTAATCGCTCAGTCGTTATTTGAACTGTGGAAGGGAGCTTAGCGGTTTGTGGTGAAGTATCTGTATCGGGCACGATGCTGCTTGTTTGTGGTGATGTACTGGAGACATTCTGATTTTTTGTCTTAGGGGAAGGAGAGGAAGCGAGCTCTTCTTTTTGAACATCGTGACTGAAAGTTAAAAATATCATGCCCGCCATAATGGCGGACATGATTATCAAAGCGATTTTCTTCATGGCTTGATTGTTGCGCTTACTGGGAAATGGTCAGAAAGGTTGTAGTGTTTCCATAAACTCTCTGCGGTTGTGCGCGGTACGTCTACACGGTTGTCATTGAATGATTTCACCCCGTATTCACTACTCACCATAACATAGTCAAGGTATTCCACGTTTTCGCCACCTGATAACGCTTCACCTGCGAAGTTATTGATACGGGGATCAAAGGTTGACTCCGTGTAACCAGAGTACTGAGGCTCTATGGCGCTTAAGTTAGCGATCATTTGTTGGTAGTCACCAGGGAACTTTCTTTTGTTGACGTTAAAGTCGCCGCTGTATACCACAGTTTCGCTTGAAGGAATGTTAAGAGATTGGGCGAGTGCGCGGATTTGTTTGAACTGGCGCTGACGATACTCACGGGCGGTGTCTGTATCGAAAGATGCGGTATGGGTAGCAAACACATGGTAAGCCTGACCACCTTTAATTATTTCCGCATAATTTACGCCTTTATCGGCAAAGCAGTCTGTACCAGAGCAATCGGGAAAGACATACTGCGCTTCATTCACGATAGGGTAGCGACTAACTATGATTACGCCACCATCATGAATATTAACGCCTTCTTTATCTAACATCTTTGTTTGGTAAGGATATTCCTTGGCTAACTCACGTAAGAATGCTTCACGACCGCTGGCAAACACCTCTTGCAGCGCCAAAACATCGTAACCTTTTACATGTTGAGGAATCAGTTCGTAACGATCTCCAATGTGCGATGCAATAGCCGTCAACGCCCAGATGTTATAAGTCATCAACTTAAGGTTTTGTTCTTCGTTGTCGACAGACTCCGCTACCTTGCTTGGCGTGATGGTGTAGTAAAGATCATCATATCGAGCGGTACTGTCTGACTTAAATGCCAGTTCGGTTTCTCTCGCACCAAAAGCGTTAGTGTTGGCACGATGAATGTTACGATCATCTTTGAGAGATAACTCGACATCGGCTGCGGACAAGCCGTATTCAATGGTCGAATTGTACCAATGGCCTTCCATTATTTGATTGAGTGTTATGCTTTCACCTTCGGGGCTAGAAACCACAGTTTCAAAACGGTAAGTTTGATTTGATTTCACGCCCTCCCAGCGGTTGAAGCTTAATACAGATTTAGTTTCCCACGGACCAAGTACCTGCACATGTTGTTGCCATTCTTCCCCGTATTGAAGCAAATCACTACCTTCATGTTTTACTTGAATAGTTAACGGTTGATCAGAGTTATTCGTTAGGTAAACGTCGGTATCTGCAATGCTGGGTAACGCTATCAAGCTACTTAATAAAAGGCTCCACTGCGAAAATTTCATCTTATTTTTCCATCATTTGAACTAGAGCAATCATTCTTGTTTATAAATGTTACTTGCACGTTAAATATGGATGACACCTAAGCCAGTGCTGAAAATTGTTATCAGAATGTGATCTTTATTCAATGGTGAGGGTGGAGGTATTGAGTGTGTGGCCGTTGAAGCGGTGGAAAATAATACCAACAGTCAACGAATTGCATTCACTGCAATCAAGCTGTCATCTTTGCTCTATAAGTTGTGCGGCGTCATTCATCTAGCCATATGGCTAGAACTCAAATTGATAGATGGAGCACCATGGCTAGAGCAGTAAATCCAACCGATGAAACCATCATTAAATTGTTACAAGAGCAAGGTCTGATTAGAAGTGAAGCAGAAGCGCGTTTAAAGAAAGAGGTGTACCGCTTGCAGCCTAATGAGATAGCAAAAGTAAAAAATTATGCCCAGCATTTTGGGATAAACGCGAAAGAAAAGCTCATCGATGAGATCTTGGATCTGCGCCGAGAAGCGCTCATGAAAAGATGTAGACACAATACGGAGCATACGAGCCTATCTCTAAAATAGCATGTGATAAAACTATCAATTACTGGTCAAGATTTGATCTCTCAAGCCGATGTATATAAGAGCGTTCAATGATATCGAGCGCAAAAACAGTGTGTTTTAGAGGTTAAGCTTTCACTTAAGTGAGAGGTTTGGAAAGGCTGCGGGGAGAAAGTGCATGCGTATTAAAGACTTAAGTGTCGTAAAGAAAATATCGGTTAGTTATTTAACCGTTTTTGCCGTGTTTGGTTTAGTGTCAGTAATGTTGGTGCAAGGTTTGTTAACACTGAATAAAGACATCTCAGTGCTAACAGATAAAAGTTTACCTTCTGTTGCGATTTTGAAAGGTATCCAAGTTGATATTACTAAAGTGCGTAAAGATGAGTTCTCTTTATTGCCAAACGCAAATCACCCCAAAATTGGTGAGTGGTTAAAAGGCCTCGACCAATGGCGTTCTGATGTGCAGGCTGGTATTGCAGAATACGAAAAGCTCGACCTTAATAAGCGTGAAACGCAGTCCTTTAGCGTTTTTAAAGAAACTTGGAATCAATACATCAAAGAAACGAAGACTTACAACGTATTGCTAAGCCAAGGCGATGCTGAAAGTGCAAATGATGTAATTTTATCAAGTTTCGATACCTACTCAAAAGCGTTGAGCAGCTTGGATGATACCCTCGCGTTGAACGATGAGTTGGTGAATTTGATTGGCGAAGAAGTACAAAGTGAAGCGGCATTTACACAATACAGCGCTGCTGTTGGTGCGCTTGTCGTCGCATTGGTCATGGTAATGTCTGCCATGTTGCTTTCTCGAGTCATCTGCGGGCCTGTTGATCGAGCACTGGAATTCGCTTCCAAAATCGCCAAAGGTCAATTGAATAATCAAATCGACGAAAGCGAATTGAGCAAAGACGAGTTAGGAACGCTGCTCAAAGAGCTTGTCGGTATGCAAACAAACTTACATTCGTTGGTTTCTGAGA
This sequence comes from Vibrio sp. Vb0598, assembly GCF_033338935.1. Classification (NCBI taxonomy): domain Bacteria; kingdom Pseudomonadati; phylum Pseudomonadota; class Gammaproteobacteria; order Vibrionales; family Vibrionaceae; genus Vibrio; species Vibrio sp. Vb0598. Next base: position 157,743 of record NZ_JAWOTP010000008.1, read on the forward strand.
TTAATGGCTCAACGATTCAGCTAACGGCAGCAGTAGAGGAAGTGAGTGCTATTTCTTCTCAGACCGCTTCTGGTATGCAAAATCAACAAATTGAACTTAGCTCGGTGGCTTCTGCGATGACAGAAATGCAAGCTGCTGTAAGTGAAGTGGCACAAAATACCGAAGTTGGCGCAACCTCTGCTTATTCGGCTGCGGAAGTGGCAAAGCAAGGAACGGCGACGTTACAACAAACTATCGCAGTAATTGAGCGTGTATCACATACGATCCAAGAATCAGATGAACTGGCACGTGAGCTTGAATCAAGCTCAAACAATATCAATGTGGTCGTCGATGTGATCCGCGGGATTGCGGAGCAAACAAACTTGTTAGCACTGAACGCCGCAATTGAAGCCGCTCGGGCAGGTGAACAAGGACGTGGGTTTGCTGTTGTGGCAGATGAGGTTCGTTCTCTGGCGCAACGCACTCAAGACTCCACTTCACAAATTGTGGAAATTGTTAATCAACTACAAGAGAGCAGCAGTAAAATAGGGCATTCAAGCCGTGATTGTCAGGAGGGTATTTCTCAGTGTGTTGAGCAAGTTAATGATGCTGATAGCCAGATAAAAGAAATTGAACATTCTGTCGATAACATAGCGCAAATGAGCACACAAATCGCAACGGCGTGCAGTGAGCAGAATTCTGTATCCGAAGAGCTGAATCGCAGTGTGGAGCATATTAATAGTGCTTCAACAGAGATGGCTGAGGGAGCTTCACAAACGGCTGTGGCTTGTCAGCAGATTAGTAGCCTAGCGCACAACTTGAAAACTCGAATGGGTTCATTCCAGCTCTAGCTGTTGTGTTTCAGCTTTATTCCTAACCTCATTGCTACAATAAATAAGCCGGACGAAATGTCCGGCTTATTTATTCTCTGTCTATATAAGTTCAGAGTATGCTCAACCTTGGGAGAATATGCTCGCTAGGCTGGAATACCACTGTGAAACTTAAAATCTGTATCTGGCGTAGAAATTAAATCTGCCTCGATACGTCCAAAGTAGGCGATGCGCTCGCTGATATCTTTGCCTGCGATTTGCTCCGCTAATACAAGATAATCCTGGTAATGGCGTGCTTCTGAACGTAATAAAGAAATGTAGAACTTTGCGATATCGTCATCCATATGTGGTGCTAGTTTGGCAAAACGCTCACAAGATCGGGCTTCGATGTACGCACCAATGATGAGTTTATCGATCAGCGTTTCCGGCTCATGAGTCTTCATATGCGAAATCAGTCCTTTAGCATAGCGACTTGCTGGAATATTTTTATACTCAATTCCACGACTTTCCATGATCTCTAAAACTTGATAAAAGTGGTGTAACTCCTCTTTTATCAAAAGCACCATCTTATCGATCAAATCTTGGCTGTATGGTGAGTCGGACTTAGCCATGATTGACTTAGAAATATTGCTCTTGCCTTTTAAAGTTTCCAATGAGCCTACGTTACGGTAAGCAAAATCTTCGTAGGGCTTAAACCAGTCAAGTAGAGCATGTGAACTGGATTGGTCAACGGCATACTTACGAATTAAAAACATGGCAGATTGGCCAGCTTTTAGTTCGCACAGTAGGTGGTCTAACAAAATGGTTTGAAGGTTCTCTGGTTTCTTTGCTTCCTCTACCCATTCATCAGGTGTACTGCATCGCAGAAATTGGTTAATGGGAGCAAGAAGATCTTGATAGGCGTCTAGATTCATCATTTTAGTTTTAGTACTTCACATTTTTATTGGGCATATCCGTTGTCTTGCGGATAGAAAAAAGGCTGCAATTGCAGCCTTTTTTGACCTGAAGTGAATGTTACCACTTTTTCTTCTCGCCGAAGAGAGCTTCCATGTCATTGTCACGCTCTTTGTCAGCAATCTGCTGCATTTCGGCATCGCTTTTATCTTGGCGCTTTTTATCTAAGTCACCTAACATCTCTTCAAGCTTTTGTTTCGCTTGAATAGAATAAGGATCGCTCTTAGTGCTCAAAGCATCGATACCTTTACGCAGCAGTTGAAGCGCGGTGCCTGGTTGGCCACGAGAGATAGAGTCGTTTGCTCTTTTGATGACATTTTCAATGTTGATGCGAATTTGCATCGTTTCCAAGCGCGCATTTTCGGTTACGTAAGTCTGGGTATCCAATCGGCCTTTGTTGTGCTCGTTACGGATAGTGTCGCGAAGTCGTTTAACCAGCTTAAGCATGACGATAGCTTGTTTGTCACTACTCGGCATCTTGAAAGTGGTACTCTCGCCAGTAGGGCCATTCTCTTTTAGCTGCGTAATCTGCTGCTTCATATTTTCGATACGTTGAGCAAGTTGCTTGTTCTTCGGGTCCAGCTCATGCATGCTCTCTAGCGCGTCAAGAATACGATTGTTTAGACACAGCAACAGCTCTTTACTAAAAGGGATATGGTGCGCATGACCAATCAACTCTTCAGTACCATCTATCAAGGCTACATATCGCGCTGATTCCTGCCTTTTTGCGGTTTCAACTTTAACCTTATATTGCAACATAATGTTATAGCCTAGGATTAACACCAGTAGGATGGCTACCAAAGCGATTATTAAACCAATATTCATATCTTTGCGTCTGCTTTACTTTTCTGCGGCTAGCGTTAAAGAATACATGAATCTTATCTTACTCGGCACCTTATTTGTTTGATTATTTTGTCTCTCCCACGTTTTAGTTACTGATAGAAGTCACATCATAGAACTTCGGTCATTTATTGGCTCAACTTTGTGCATATTGTTTCTTGCTTGAAGATTATTAGTATGTGATTGAGGTATAAGTTAGAAATTGCTGTTCATTTCGATTTGAACGCGTTATAACTAATTATTATATCGCTCGCTTGAGTGGCCAATAAACTCTCTCATGAATAAGTAAGGGATTACGATGAAACTGCAGCAGCTGAAGTATATTGTTGAGGTTGTAAACCATAATCTGAATGTATCTGCAACGGCGGAAAGCTTATATACCTCTCAGCCAGGTATCAGTAAACAGGTTCGGTTGCTGGAAGATGAGTTAGGCATTCAGATTTTTGAACGTAGCGGTAAGCACTTAACGCAAGTGACGCCAGCTGGTGAAGAAATTGTACGTATCTCTCAAGAAATTCTCGCTCGTGTAGAAAGTATCAAAGCGGTGGCTGGAGAGCACACCCATCCAGAAATGGGGACGCTGAATATCACCACGACACATACGCAGGCTCGTTATGCACTGCCAGATGTCATCAAAGGTTTTACTTCTCGTTATCCAAAAGTGTCGTTACACATGCACCAAGGTACACCGTCACAAATGTCTGAGGCGATAGCTAAAGGCACAGCGAATTTTGCGATTGCGACAGAAGCGCTTCACTTATATCAAGATGCCATCATGTTGCCTTGTTATCACTGGAATCGTTCAATAGTTGTGCCTAAAGACCACCCACTAGCGAAGAAAGACAAAGTAACGATCAGTGATCTTGCCGCTTACCCATTAGTCACTTACGTGTTCGGTTTTACTGGCCGTTCAGAGCTGGATACAGCATTCAACCGCGAAGGTTTAACCCCGCGAGTGGTGTTCACTGCAACTGATGCAGACGTCATTAAAACTTACGTTCGTATGGGTATTGGTGTGGGTGTGATTGCAAGCATGGCTGTGGATGAAGAGCAGGACGGTGACTTGGTTGCAATAGATGCGAGCCATTTGTTTGGCGCGAGCACCACGAGCATCGGCTTCCGCCGTGGTACATTCTTACGCTCTTACATGTTCGATTTTATGGAGCGTTTTGCACCGCACTTAACGCGTCCAGTGGTTGAGCAGGCGATTTCGTTGAAGTCTAATGCAGAAATCGAAGAGATGTTTAAAGACATCGAGCTTCCGGTCAGATAACACTTCATTGATGTTTCGATTCCCTCTACAATGCGCTCGTTGTAGGGGGAGCTATGAAAACGCAATTTCAGTTTATTAATGACTGCTTAATCGAAAACCAATCTTTGTGGCGATTCGAGCCTTTTAAAAGCAGCATTCACACATCATTACCTTGGCAGGAACAACATCCTCGACTGTGCCAATGGCTAGCGTCTCTTACTCCTTCTCAAATCGAAGAATACAAAGCAGAACCAGAACTCGCGTTAAAAGCACTTAGTCCGTTTTTGTCTGAGCTTGAACAACTCGCAGAACTGACTCATTTAGAGCTTTTGTCGTTAAACGGCTTGGAACTCGCTCGTGGTTTAGATAACGGTATTCCGGGACGTAAGTTGGAGCAAATTAGCTCAATGGGTGAAGCTGCAATTCAACAACACTGTGGCGAAGAATGGCTAGAATGGTGCTCAGGTAAAGGTTACTTGGGGCGAATCCTGACAACGCAAACCGATCAGCCTGTAACCAGCTTTGAATACCAACAAGCACTGTGCGATTCGGGGCAACAAGCAGCCAATGAACATCATTGGAAGATGACGTTTATTCAAGGCGACGCGTTTGATAGCAAAGCGAAAGCCGTGTTTAAGCCAACGCAACACGCAGTAGCACTGCATGCATGCGGTGACCTTCACGTTCGTCTAATGCAGTACGGCAGTGAAAATGGGGTTGCTGCGATGACCATATCACCTTGTTGTTACCACTTGATTCAGTCGGAACAATACCAGCCGATGTCGGAATCGGGCAGGGCTTCTTCTCTCTCATTGTCTAAGCAAGAACTGCGTATCCCATTACAACAAACGGTGACGGGAGGAGAGCGCGTGCGTCGTCATCGTCAGCAGGAAATGATGTTTCGTCTTGGGTTTGATTTGATCACGCGACAAGCTTTGGGAATGGCAGAGTATCAGCCTGTGCCGAGTATCCGTAAGTCGCAATTAAGTGATGGTTTTGAAGCCTTATGTCGCTGGGCAGCGGAGCAAAAAGGCATTGTTCTTCCTCAAGAAATCGATTTCTCTCATTTTGAAAAGTTAAGCGAACAACGCTTCTGGCAAATGGAGAGAATGAGCTTAGTGCAACTTGTTTTTCAACGTCCGTTGGAGATCTGGCTCGCATTAGACAAAGTGCTTTATCTTGAAGAACGTGGTTACCGTGTTAGATTGTCAGAGTTTTGCCCTAAATCGGTCACGCCTAGAAATATTTTAATTTGTGCATATAAGATTTAGTTATTCTTTATAGCCAAACGCTCTATATGAAAAAGCCCACTTATGAGTGGGCTTTTGTAAACAAAACGTGACAAGTTATGTTTTATTTTGTCATTAATTAAACATAGCGATAGCTTGAGTTGGTTCAACGTATTCCAAGTCAAAGCTTTCTGCTACTTCTTTACACGTTACTTTTCCGTGAATAACGTTTAGACCTTCAAGGAAGCCTTTATCTTCTAGAAGTGCTTCGCGGTAGCCTTTATTTGCTAACTTCACGATGTATGGAAGTGTAGCGTTGTTGAGTGCAAATGTTGAAGTGCGAGCAACTGCGCCAGGCATATTTGCTACACAGTAGTGAACCACTTCATCAACGATGTAAGTTGGATCTGCGTGAGTTGTCGCGTGCGAAGTTTCGAAACAACCGCCTTGGTCAATTGCCACGTCAACCACTGCCGCACCAGGCTTCATCTTAGCAATGTGCTCTTTAGTGACCAGTTTAGGTGCTGCTGCGCCAGGAATTAGAACGGCACCGATAACAAGGTCCGCTTCTAGAACATGCTTCTCGATAGCGTCTTCAGTAGAATAAACCACTTTTGCGCGACCTTGGAATTCTTCGTCAAGCTTACGAAGTGTGTCTACGTTACGGTCTAGAATAGTGACGTCAGCGCGAAGGCCAACCGCCATACGAGCAGCGTTTGCACCAACAACGCCACCACCAACGATAACGACTTTTGCAGGTTCAACACCAGGTACGCCGCCTAGGAGTAGACCACGACCGCCGTGCGATTTTTCCAACGTTTGCGCGCCAGCTTGGATAGACATCCGACCTGCCACTTCTGACATTGGTGCTAACAGTGGCAAACGACCCATATTATCTGTTACAGTCTCATAGGCTATACAGACAGCTTTGCTCTTGATTAGCTCATCAGTTTGTGGAAAATCTGGTGCTAGGTGTAAATAAGTAAATAAAATTTGCCCTTCGCGGAGCATTGCTCTCTCTACTGCTTGGGGTTCTTTTACTTTTACAATCATGTCTGCTTGCGCAAATACGTCAGCAGCATGAGGGAGAATGGATGCGCCGACAGCGATGTAATCATCGTCTGAAAAACCAATGCCGGCACCTGCATTGGTCTCAACTAAAACTTGGTGACCATGTGAGATGAGTTCTCTCACGCTAGCTGGGATCATACCAACACGATATTCGTGATTCTTGATTTCCTTAGGTACGCCAATGATCATCCTGTATCCTCTTTCTATAATGGTTGTATTAACTGTTAGTAGGGTGTTATTGTCGAATTAATAACTAGTATAGTTATAGATTTGTAAAATTTGGCACCAAATATTAAAAAGTTGTAGTATATTTTTTTGCAAGGAAGTAATAAGGTGGAATAAAAAATGGCAGACAACTATAAAAAGCCGTCCAAGGAACTAGACCGTATCGACCGCAACATTCTTAATGAGCTGCAGAAAGACGGTCGTATTTCAAACGTTGAGCTTTCAAAACGTGTGGGACTTTCTCCAACGCCATGTTTGGAGCGTGTACGTCGCTTAGAGCGTCAGGGTTATATCACAGGGTATACTGCATTATTGAATCCGCAGTTCCTGGATGCATCACTATTAGTATTCGTTGAGATTACGCTAAACCGTGGTGCGCCGGATGTGTTTGAGCAGTTTAACTCAGCTGTTCAAAAGCTAGACGACATACAAGAGTGTCATCTTGTTTCAGGTGACTTTGACTATCTTCTTAAAACCCGTGTATCAGATATGGGTGCTTACCGCCGACTATTGGGCGATACGTTACTACGTCTACCTGGCGTAAATGACACTCGCACATACGTTGTTATGGAAGAAGTGAAACAATCTAACCAGCTTGTGATCAAAACTCGTTAATTTCTTGCAAAGAAAGCGGTATATGCTTCCGCTTTCGCCAGAGAGTAATTGGGTTTTTCTCCTTGATATGGTTAAATCAATTTACCGAGCGGCTTGATGCCGCTCGGAATGTTTTGCAATTTCCTATTTCATTTCCATATTCAAGTTGATTTATGTTCAAAGAGAACGCAAAGAAAGTCGAAACCATTATCAAAACCAGTGAAGAGCCCCAGTCTTCACGCTTAAATGGCTTCCAACGCTTAAAAGAGTGCTGCTTTATCGTTGGCGTTCTTAGCTCGGTATTGCTTGCGGTTGCACTATTTACCTTCAGTCCGGCCGATCCTTCTTGGTCCCAAACCGCATGGGGAGGGGATATCGATAATGCTGGTGGCCTTTTCGGCGCTTGGCTAGCCGATACTCTATTCTTCACATTTGGCTCTCTCGCTTACCCAATCCCTTTCTTGCTAGCGGCGGCTGCATGGGTGATTTGCCGTAAACGAGGAGAAGATGAGCCCATTGATTTCATGCTATGGGGTACAAGGCTGCTCGGTCTTGTCGTCCTTATTATGACCAGTTGCGGTCTTGCCGATATTAATTTTGATGACATTTGGTATTTTTCATCCGGAGGTGTGGTCGGGGATGTGTTGTCTAGCCTCGCTTTACCTACATTAAATGTACTCGGTACCACATTGGTACTGCTGTTCTTGTGGGGAGCGGGCTTTACGCTCTTCACTGGCATCTCATGGCTTAACATCGTGGAATGGCTTGGTGATCGTGCATTAGCACTAATTGCCGCGCTTGCAAATAAGGCAAGAGGTTCAGAGCAGGAAGTTTTAGAACCTCAGCTTGATGAGTTTGTAGAAGATAAAGTCTCTACGCCTAAACATAATGTAGACCATGAAATTGATGATGAGCCGCTTCCTCATTTAACGGCGTACGATGTCGATGAACCGAAAGAGTCGGCGCCAGCGCATGAGTATCCTATTTATATGCCGCAAGCTAAACCTGATAAGCCTGCGGAACAGGCGATGGTAGAACCGACTCCACCACAACGCAAGGCTACGGTTAATGCTGCGCCAGTTTATTCTGAACCTGAGCCTCAAACACAACCTATCCATACGGTTAACACTGATAACGTTGATCCGCTCTTGGAACGCACCAAGCAACTGAATGTTACGATAGAAGAGCTTGAAGCAGCGGCGCAACAAGCAGATGACTGGGGAACTGAAGAACAGGCTGCCCCATCATTTGCAGACACTTATTCTTCCTATGTCGAGCAACATACAGCTACAGAAGAACCGATCAGTGTTGAACCAGATTATGCGGAGTACGAACAATTTGAAGCAGAGCAAGTACAGCAGCCAAGTATTGAGCATCCTGTACATGAAGAGCCTGCAATTGATTCTGCTGTATTAGATAGCATCACGGCGCAAACGGAATCGAGCCAACATATTGAGCCTACGATCTCTGACTTTGATGTGTTAGATGATGAAGACGAAGTGGAGTCTCAGCCTGCGCAGCAAGTACAGCCAACAACGCCTCATCAGCAAGTTGCAACACCTTCAACAACATTTGAACCTGCACCTCAAAAAGTGGAGGTAGAAGAGGTCCAAGACAACGACCAAGACGTTACCGCATTCCAAGATATGGTTTCCAATGCGCAAGCCAAAGTCGCTGCAACACAGAACCCATTTTTGGTACAGAAAGAAGAAAACTTGCCAGTTCCGGAAGAGCCACTCCCAACGCTCGAGTTGCTTTATCATCCAGAAAAACGTGAAAACTTTATCGACCGTGATGCGTTAGAGCAGGTCGCTCGATTGGTAGAGAGCAAACTCGCTGACTACAAAATCAAAGCCGATGTGGTTGGTATTTATCCTGGTCCAGTGATCACTCGTTTTGAGCTTGATTTGGCGCCGGGGGTGAAAGTAAGTCGTATTTCTGGTCTTTCAACTGACTTAGCGCGTGCATTGTCTGCGATGGCGGTACGTGTCGTGGAAGTAATCCCTGGCAAGCCTTACATCGGTTTGGAACTGCCAAACATGAGTCGTCAGACGGTCTATTTATCTGATGTCATCAGTAGCCCTCAGTTTGAGCAAGCAACGTCACCAACAACGGTTGTGTTAGGTCAAGACATTGCGGGCGAAGCTGTGGTGGCCGATCTTGCGAAGATGCCTCACGTGTTAGTAGCAGGTACAACAGGTTCTGGTAAGTCGGTGGGTGTGAACGTGATGATTTTGAGCATGCTGTATAAAGCAGGTCCAGAAGATGTACGCTTCATCATGATTGACCCGAAAATGCTAGAGCTTTCTATTTATGAAGGTATCCCTCATCTTCTTTCTGAAGTTGTGACTGATATGAAAGACGCATCAAATGCTCTACGTTGGTGTGTGGGCGAGATGGAACGTCGTTACAAATTGATGTCGGCATTAGGTGTACGTAATGTGAAGGGCTTCAACGAAAAATTGAAGATGGCAGCAGAAGCGGGCCACCCAATCCATGACCCGTTCTGGCAGGAAGGCGACAGCATGGATACTGAACCGCCATTGCTAGAAAAGCTGCCTTACATCGTCGTTGTTGTTGACGAATTTGCTGACCTGATGATGGTGGTAGGTAAGAAAGTTGAAGAACTGATTGCTCGCTTGGCGCAAAAAGCGCGTGCGGCAGGTATTCACTTAATTCTTGCGACTCAGCGTCCATCGGTTGACGTTATTACCGGTCTAATTAAAGCGAACATTCCAACTCGTGTTGCGTTTACGGTATCGACTAAAACGGACTCTCGTACAATCCTAGATCAAGGCGGCGCAGAATCACTACTTGGTATGGGTGATATGTTGTATCTACCGCCGGGATCAAGTCATACAACTCGTGTTCACGGTGCATTTGCATCAGATGATGATGTTCATGCTGTTGTAAACAACTGGAAAGCGCGTGGTAAACCGAACTACATTGAAGAGATCATCAGTGGAGATCAAACTCCAGAAAGTCTATTGCCAGGTGAGCAAATGGAAGCGGATGAAGATGTAGACCCGCTCTTCGATCAAGTTGTTGAGCACGTGGTTCAATCACGTCGAGGTTCGGTTTCCGGTGTTCAGCGCCGATTTAAGATAGGTTACAACCGTGCCGCCCGTATTGTAGAGCAGCTTGAAGCGCAGGGCATCGTAAGTGCTCCGGGTCATAACGGTAACCGTGAAGTACTGGCACCTGCGCCACCAAAAGATTAATGAACTTGTGTTACTCACCTCAGTCCAACTGAGGTGAGTGGTTCTAATAATAGGTATCTGAATGAAAAAACTATTTTCAGCGAAACTTTTCTCCGCGCTTGTTTTAAGCTTTTCCCTCTTCTCTACTGCACACGCAGCATCTCCTAAAGATGAATTAAACAAACGCCTTTCTATGAATGATGGCTTTAGTGCAGATTTCTCTCAGCAGGTTATCAGCCCTGAAGGCGAAACGGTGATGGAAGGAGAAGGTACGGTTGAAATTGCCCGCCCAAGTCTGTTCCGTTGGAGTACAACATTCCCTGATGAGAACCTATTGGTCTCTGACGGTAAGACATTGTGGTACTACAGCCCATTCATCGAGCAAGTGAGCATCTACTGGCAAGAGCAAGCAACAGAGCAAACGCCATTTGTTTTGCTAACGCGTAACCGTGCAAGTGATTGGAATAACTACAAAATATCTCAAAAAGGTGACCAGTTCACTCTCATTCCTACCGCAGTAGACTCCACACAAGGTCAATTCCAGATTAATATTGATGCCAAAGGTGTCGTGAAAGGCTTCAACGTGGTTGAGCAAGACGGTCAAAAAGGTTTGTTCACCTTTAACAACGTGAAGCTGGGTAAACCAAAAGCAGACAGATTCACATTCACAATTCCAAAAGGTGTGGAAGTGGATGACCAAAGGAATTAATTGGTAGTGAGTAATTACACATTAGATTTCTCGGGGGACGAAGATTTTCGTCCCCTTGCTGCTCGTATGAGACCGGAAACAATCGAGCAATACATCGGACAGCAGCACATTTTAGGCCCTGGTAAGCCACTGCGCCGTGCGCTAGAGGCGGGTCACATTCACTCTATGATCCTTTGGGGACCACCAGGCACAGGCAAAACGACATTAGCGGAAGTGGCTGCAAACTATGCCAATGCTGAAGTCGAGCGTGTGTCTGCGGTAACGTCTGGTGTGAAAGAAATCCGTGCTGCAATCGAGAAAGCACGTGAGAACAAAATGGCGGGCCGCCGCACCATCTTATTTGTGGATGAGGTGCATCGCTTCAACAAATCTCAACAAGATGCGTTTTTACCGCATATCGAAGATGGCACGGTTACCTTTATTGGTGCGACGACAGAAAACCCATCGTTTGAGTTAAACAACGCATTGCTGTCACGTGCACGTGTCTACAAGCTAACGTCTCTCGATAAAGATGAAATCTCACTGGCGCTGAATCAAGCGATCAGCGATAAAGAACGTGGCTTGGGTAACACACCTGCACACTTCGCTGATAACGTATTAGACCGCCTAGCAGAACTGGTAAACGGTGACGCTCGCATGTCTCTCAATTATCTTGAGCTGCTCTACGACATGGCAGAAGACAATGCGCAAGGTGAAAAAGAGATCACGCTTAAGTTGCTTGCGGAAGTAGCAGGGGAGAAAGTCTCTCGCTTTGATAACAAAGGTGATATCTGGTACGACTTAATCTCTGCGGTCCACAAGTCGATTCGTGGCTCTAACCCAGATGCGGCGCTTTACTGGGCTGCACGTATGATTGCAGCGGGATGTGATCCTCTTTACATTGCCCGTCGATTACTTGCGATAGCATCGGAAGATGTCGGCAATGCGGACCCTAGAGCCATGCAAGTGGCACTCTCCGCGTGGGACTGTTTTACGCGCGTTGGTCCAGCAGAAGGTGAACGTGCGATTGCACAGGCGATCGTGTACTTAGCGTGTGCGCCAAAAAGTAACGCGGTGTATACAGCATGGAAACAAGCGCTCACGGACGCTCATAACTTACCTGAATATGAAGTGCCGCATCACCTTCGAAATGCGCCAACCAGTTTGATGAAAGACATGGGTTATGGGGCTGAGTATCGTTATGCTCACGATGAGCCTGGTGCTTACGCAGCAGGTGAGCAATATTTGCCACCTGAAATGGGCGATCGTAGGTACTATCAGCCGACAAATCGTGGTCTAGAGACCAAAATCGGCGAAAAGTTAGATTACTTGGCTACTTTAGACGCAAATAGCCCACAAAAGCGCTATGAAAAGTAGGCGTTTTTGGATACATTTGTTCAGTAAATTTTTTTAACGCGTACGCTTGGAAAGTGCGCGTGATTTCACAACAAAAAGCATAGGATTAACAATGCTGGATTCTAAATTACTTCGTACAGAGCTGGATGAAACAGCTGCTAAACTGGCGCGTCGTGGCTTTAAGCTAGACGTAGATACTATTCGTAAACTTGAAGAACAACGTAAGTCCATTCAAGTAGAAGTAGAAAATTTACAATCCACGCGTAACTCCATCTCCAAGCAAATCGGCCAAAAAATGGCGGCTGGCGACAAAGAAGGCGCAGAAGAGATCAAGAAACAAATCGGTACGCTAGGTAGCGATCTTGATGCGAAGAAAGTTGAACTTGAGCAAGTAATGGCTCAACTAGACGAATTCACGCTTTCTGTACCAAACATCCCAGCAGATGAAGTGCCAGATGGCAAAGATGAAAACGACAACGTTGAAATCTCTCGTTGGGGTGAGCCAAAGTCTTACGACTTCGAACTGAAAGATCACGTTGACCTAGGCGAAATGGGCGACGGTCTAGACTTCGCCAGTGCAGTTAAGATCACTGGCGCACGTTTCATCGTGATGAAAGGCCAATTCGCTCGTCTACACCGTGCAATCGCTCAGTTTATGCTAGATCTTCACACTGAAGAGCACGGCTACACAGAAATGTACGTACCTTACCTAGTAAACTCTGACAGCCTATTCGGTACTGGTCAGCTTCCTAAGTTCGGTAAAGATCTTTTCCACACTGAGCCTTTAGCGGAAAAAGTAAACGACGAAGAGCCTCGTAAACTGTCTCTAATCCCTACTGCAGAAGTACCTGTAACGAACCTAGTTCGTGACACGATTTCTGACGAAGCGGATCTACCAATTAAGATGACAGCGCACACGCCATGTTTCCGCTCAGAAGCAGGTTCTTACGGTCGTGATACTCGTGGTCTGATCCGTATGCACCAGTTCGACAAAGTTGAGCTAGTACAAATCACTAAGCCAGAAGATTCAATGAACGCACTAGAAGAGCTAACAGGTCATGCTGAGAAAGTTCTACAACTTCTTGAGCTTCCTTACCGTAAAGTGGTTCTATGTACAGGTGACATGGGCTTTGGCGCTCGTAAGACTTACGACCTAGAAGTTTGGGTTCCTGCTCAAGAAACTTACCGTGAAATCTCTTCATGTTCTAACATGTGGGACTTCCAAGCTCGTCGTATGCAAGCGCGTTTCCGTCGTAAAGGCGAGAAGAAACCTGAGCTTGTACACACGCTTAACGGTTCTGGTCTTGCTGTAGGTCGTACAATGGTTGCTATCCTAGAAAACAACCAAGAAGCAGACGGCCGCATTGCAATCCCTACAGTACTTCAGAAGTACATGGCGGGCGCAACGCACATCGGTTAATTCATTAACCACTAGAACACCAAAACCCAGCCTTAGTGCTGGGTTTTTTGTTATCTGCGTCGAGTGAAAATACGTTGTTATGTAATTAGCACACGTATTAGTGACGAACTCGCCCAGAATTTGGCAGTACGAGATAAATGATATTTTTCTAAGCGGCTTTTCACGTGACAAGCTAACGTCCTCATTTGTCTTTGTTGTGAAATGTTATGCCAGTAAATCATCTTTTATTACGTGTTATTTTTGCGTTTACCTTGCTCGTTTCCGGTAGGGTTGTCGCAAGCGAACTTATCCAGCCTCAATACTTAGATAGTGAGCGAACAGACCGCTTTTTCGCACGTGAGGTAGCGAAACCTTCCAAAGAAAATATAGATATGCGCAATTCATTCGACTGGGGCTATGAACTTGAATTGAGACGTGCGCCTGACAAAGAAAAATTGGTATCGAATTGCCAAGACTTAGCTAATGCAAGCTCAGCGGGTTTTACTGCGGCTAAAGCTTATGAATACGGTGCGTTTAAAGCGTATTTAACGCAGTGCCAAACATGGGGTGAGATGGCAAAGTTAGCTGCCTCTAAGCGCTCATATATATCGAAATTTAAGTTAGATGATAGCTTTCCTAGTTTAGCTCCAAGTGCGCTTGCTTTTGTTATTTCTAACGAAAGCGCTGAGAAAGTAAAGGCACTATCAACGTGGGATGAAGTGGACCGTATCCAAAGAACTCAGGTCGCCAGTCCGGTGAGAGCAGAGTACTTCGACGCGACCGATGGTTTTCAAGTCATTACGATTATGGCAAAAGGGGATTACAACGCTGACGGCATTGAGGATATCGTTATTGAGAAAGAGAATAGCGTACTCAGTGGCTCGTATTCTTCTTCACACGGCTATGTATTAACTCGCATGTCTGATCAAGCGCTATTTACTGTGTTGGCCGAATGGTAATGAAACGATTGGCGGTTATTTGTTTTTTAGGTGTAGCGATGGTGAGTACGTTTGCTGTCGCTGATACCTCGCCTAGAAAAGTCTTTGAATGTTCAGTAAACCAAACTATGAACTTTAGTATTTCGATAGATCAAGCTAAAGGCGGGCTTATCCTTTATAAGTCTATTGCGAATAAAAGCCCAGTTTTACAGCGGATAAAACCTCAAGATTATCGTGTCGAACATTACCATCGAGCATTGGTAGATGAGAAGTCACTGGAATTTAGTATTGGTGAGCGCGTCATATTAGTCAGTGAGTACTTTAGCGAGGAGTTTGATGAGGTAGAGAAGATACTCAGTGTTACTTTGATAGAGCCTGAGCAAACGCAGTATTTTGAATGCGAGGAAGGGAGTAGGAGTAACCTTGCATTGCTTTTCCGTGAGAGTACCGAATAATCTATTACAGAGTAATTATTACTAAAACGTAATAGTGTTTTCGAATTTATCCTAATTATCTTGCTATTTGTGATCGATATAATTATCCACCTTATCACGGTAAGTAGATTTTCTCATTCAAGTAACGAGGAGGGCTTATGGCCGTAGGGTGGGCAAATGACGATAGCGTCAGCCAACAAATTCAAAACACAATAGACGACGAGATTTCCCGTGTTCGTGGCAGTATCACAAAGGGTGAGAGCGCCCATTACTGCGATGAGTGTGGTGATGAGATTCCGGAAGCGCGTCGTCTTGCTATGAAAGGCGTTCGTTTGTGTATCGAATGTCAGTCAACAATCGAATTGGTGTCTCAACGCCAAGCATTGTTCAATAGACGAGCGAGTAAAGACAGTCAACTCCGATAACTTTACTGCTCTAATAAATAACGAGACGGTTTGAGTCTCATACTCAAACCGTTTTCATGTTCAATTGAACTATGAAGCGAAGCAGTCTTTACGTTGTAACGCAGCATCAATCGCATTCACTAACTTTTCAATATCTTCTGGCTTGCTGATGAACGGCGGCATCATATAAATCAGTTTGCCAAATGGACGAATCCACACTCCGTGTTCAACAAACAAGGCTTGGATGGCTTCCATATTCACAGGGAGATGCGTCTCCACTACGCCAATGGCACCTAACCAACGGGTGTTTTTCACCAACTCGTATTCTTCAAGTTTTGGCAGTAACTCAGAAAACAGTGCTTCGATTTGTTGGGTTTGCTGTTGCCAGTTACCTTGTTCAATCAATTCCAAACTTGCAGTGGCAACAGCGCAGGCAAGTGGGTTACCCATAAAGGTTGGACCGTGCATAAAACACCCAGCATCACCACCACAAACGGTATCCGCAACGTGTTTGCTCGCCAGGGTCGCAGAGAGAGTCATGTAGCCTCCAGTGAGTGCTTTCCCAACACACAGAATGTCTGGTTGAATATCTGCATGTTCGCAAGCAAACAACTTACCAGTACGCCCAAATCCGGTTGCGATCTCATCTGCAATTAATAACAAACCGTATTTGTCGCAAAGCCTACGCACGCCTTTGAGAAATTCTGGATGGTAGATACGCATGCCGCCCGCGCCTTGAACGATAGGTTCTAGGATCACCGCAGCAAGTTCTTGGTGGAGCGTTTCAATCTTGTGCTCGAAGTCGGTAAGGTCCTCTGGCTTCCATTCATCCCAATAACCACAAGTTGGTGACTCCGCAAAGATATGTTCAGGCAAAAAGCCTTTGTAAAGAGAGTGCATTGAGTTGTCAGGATCGGTAACCGACATCGCCGCAAACGTATCGCCGTGATAACCGTGTCGCAAAGTAAGAAACTTCGGTCGGCGTTCGCCTTTTGCATGCCAATATTGCAGTGCCATTTTTAAGCTGACTTCTACGGCAACGGAGCCTGAATCGGCAAGGAATACATGTTCAAGATTACTTGGGGCTAGGGATAGCAACTTCTTACACAAACTGATTGCTGGCTGGTGGGTAATCCCGCCAAACATCACGTGAGAGACCTGATCGATTTGCTGGTGAGCGGCTTGATTTAAATGCGGATGGTTGTAGCCGTGGATCGCCGACCACCAAGAAGACATGCCATCGACAAGCTCAGTACCGTCTTCCAATTTAATGTGAACACCACTTGCTGATGCCACTGGGTAGCAGGTCAGAGGTGTCAATGTCGAAGTGTAAGGATGCCAGATATGCTGGCGGTCGAAGGCGAGATCCATGTGCGATTCCAATAACAGTTAAGATTAAAAAATAAACAGATGTAAACTTTATTATTTTGTGTTGTGTTGACAGTTTATCGAGACTCAGTAGACTGTCAACACAACAACAAAAGTGACTAAAGGAATACACGTGGAAGTTCGTCATAACTGGACGCATGCTGAAGTGCGCGATCTCATGGAAAAACCATTCATGGATCTCCTATTCGAAGCGCAGCTTGTACATCGTCAATATCAACAAACCAACCATGTTCAAGTAAGCACGCTTCTGTCGATTAAGACAGGTGCTTGTCCAGAAGATTGTAAGTACTGTCCTCAGAGTGCTCGTTACACCACAGACATCGAGAAAGAGCGTCTGATGGAAGTAGAACGCGTACTCGATGCTGCGCAAAAAGCCAAAAATGCTGGTTCTACTCGATTCTGTATGGGCGCAGCATGGAAAAATCCAAAAGAGCGTGACATGCCGCATTTGACCGACATGATCAAAGGCGTGAAGAGCATGGGTTTAGAAACGTGTATGACATTAGGCATGTTGACGCCAGATCAAGCAAAACAACTGGCAACCGCAGGTTTGGATTACTACAACCACAACCTAGATACGTCTCCTGAATTTTACGGCAACATCATTACCACACGTACTTATCAAGACCGTTTAGATACTTTGTCTCATGTTCGTGATGCTGGCATGAAGATCTGTTCCGGTGGCATCATCGGTATGGGTGAAAGTGCTAACGACCGAGCAGGTTTGTTGGTTGAATTGGCTAACTTGCCGGTACACCCTGAAAGCGTTCCAATCAACATGCTCGTGAAGGTAAAGGGGACACCACTGGAAGAAGTGGATGATGTTGAGCCTTTCGATTTCATTCGCCTGATTGCGATTGCACGAATCATGATGCCTCAATCAGCCGTTCGTTTATCCGCTGGCCGTGAAAACATGAACGAACAAATGCAAGCGCTGTGTTTTATGGCGGGTGCAAACTCCGTCTTCTACGGCTGCAAGCTTCTGACAACGCCAAACCCTTCTGAAGACAAAGACATGATGCTGTTCAATAAGCTCGGCATTAACAGTCAAGAGGTGTCTCAAAAGCCTGATGAAATCGAAGAAAACGAGTTACTCGATCGCGTCGTAGAGCGCGTTGCTGCCCGTCCGACAAAAGACGACCTTTTCTACGATGCCAGCGTTTAAATCTCGTATCGAGTCCGCCCTTGCTGAGCGTAAAACGCAAGGGTTGAATCGTTCTATGAATGTGGTGTTTGCCGGTAACCAGTCCGTTTTGGAACACGAAGGCAGACGCTACATCAACTTCTCAAGTAATGATTATTTGGGCTTAGCCAATGACCAAGCGCTTGTTCGTGCTTGGCAGCAAGGTTTAAGCGTATATGGCAGTGGCAGTGGAGCATCACCGATGGTGACTGGCTTTAGTGCCGCGCACTGCAATTTAGAAGCCGCACTGACCGAATGGCTGGGTTACGATAGAGCAATTCTGTTTGGTTCTGGATTCAGTGCTAATCAAGCCTTGTTGTTCACCTTGTTAGAAAAGTCAGACGTATTGATCCAAGACCGTTTGAATCATGCTTCATTGATGGAAGCGGGGGCGTTGTCACCAGCTAAAATGAAGCGCTTTAAACATAACGACATCGAGCACCTAAAATCGCTGTTGAATAGCGAAGACAACCATCTAGTTGTGACTGAAGGGGTATTCAGCATGGACGGTGATTGTGCGCCGCTCAGCGATATAGCTGAAGCCACCCGCAGTCATGATGCTTGGTTTGCTGTCGATGACGCTCATGGTATTGGCGTTCTTGGTCAATCCGGTGGTGGCTCTTGCGAGCTTGCCGCGGTTAAGCCTGAGTTATTGGTCGTTACCTTCGGTAAAGCGTTTGGTATGTCTGGCGCGGCTATTTTATGTGACCACGCAACGGGGGACTTTTTAACTCAGTTTGCTCGTCACCATGTGTATTCCACGGCGATACCACCAGCACAAGCGTATGCGTTGACTCATGCAGTCTCGATGGTTCAAGAGCAGTCTTGGCGACGTGAAAAGCTCTCTGAGCTTAGTGAAGTGTATCGAGATAGCCTTAGCGACCTTGAGGGGTTTGTTGAGACTCAAACTTCGATTAAGCCCTTTTTGATTGGTGAATCTGAATTGGCTTTGCGAGTAGCAGGTGCTTGTCGCCAAAACGGTATTTGGGTGACTGCTATTCGCCCTCCGACGGTGCCTAAAGGAACGTCTCGTCTTCGAATCACACTCACTGCCAATCACACTAATGAACAAGTTAAAACGCTTTCAATCGCATTGAAGCAAGCATTAGGAGCGCTGTGATGGATAATGCAACTACCGCATTAGCGCAAACGCTCGCGTTAGAGAGTTTCCATCAAGATAAAGACGCGATTGCCTCTTCGTTTGGTAAAGCAGCAGAAACATACGATAAACATGCGGCTTTTCAACGTGATGTCGGGCATCAGCTGCTTGATAAACTTCCTGAAAACTTGACGGGAAAACGTGTATTGGATTTAGGTTGTGGCACGGGTTATTTCTCCCAACTACTTCAACAACGCGGTGCGGAAGTAGTCTGCGGCGATATCTCTCAAGCCATGTTAGATAAAGCAGAGCAGCGTTGTGGTACAGTACGAATGCATTACCAAGTTGCTGATGCTGAAAACTTACCATTTGACGATGATAGCTTCGATTACGTGTTTTCAAGTTTAGCGCTGCAATGGTGTACAGATTTAAGTTACCCACTAAAAGAAGTGCGCCGCGTGCTAAAAAATGGTGGGAAAGCATGGTTCTCTACACTGGTTGATGGATCACTGTATGAGCTGCGTGCATCATGGGAAAAAATTGATGCATATCAACACGTCAATAACTTTCTAACGCTCAATCAGGTAAAAATTGCGTTAGCGCAATCTCGATGTGACAGCCATCAACTAGACTTGACCACCATCACAGTTTGGTATGACTCTGCATTTTCAGTTATGCGTGACCTCAAAGGTATAGGTGCAAATCACGTAAGCGGGCGCTCACACGGTTTAACTAGTCGCGAGACTTTGTTAAAAGTTGAGCATGCGTACCAAGCGTTTAAAAACGATCAAGGTCTTCTACCTGCAAGTTATCAGGTTTGTTTTGGAGTAATACATCTATGATTGATGCTTTTTTTATTGCTGGTACGGATACTGATGTTGGAAAGACGGTAGCGTCTAAAGCCATTTTGCAAGCGATCGCTGCAAAAGGACTAAACACTATTGGTTATAAGCCAGTGGCAGCAGGGAGTGACAAGACTGAAGCCGGATGGCGTAACTCTGATGCTTTACACTTACAAGACGCCGCAACACTCGATGTGGCCTATGATGATGTGAACCCATACGCTTTAGAGTTGCCTGCTTCTCCCCACATTGCAGCGAAGCATGAACATGTCGAAATAAGTTACGATGTTCTGAGTCAAAAACTGGCTCAACATAAGCAGCAAGCCGATGTTGTTCTCGTTGAAGGTGCTGGAGGCTGGCGTGTGCCAGTATCCGATACGGACTGTTTATCTACATGGGTAAAAGAAGAGCAGTTACCTGTTGTACTGGTGGTTGGCATTAAATTAGGCTGTTTGAGCCACGCTTTACTCACAGCGGAGAGTATTAAAGCGGATGGTTTGAATCTTGTTGGCTGGGTGGCAAACCGCGTCAACCCTGGCACAGAGCACTACGCTGACATTATCGAGATGCTAGAAGCACGTATCGATGCACCTAAGCTTGGGGAAATTCCATATATTCCAAGTGCTAAACGCAAAGAGCTAGGCAAGTACATTAATGTAGAGCCGTTGCTAAACACTGACTAATGGTGTTTAGGATAAAAGACTAAAAACCCAAAGGGCTGCGCAATGCAGCCCTTTCTTGTTGGTGTAACCTAAAAAGTCAGATTACTTATCTTGGCTGAGCCCCATCAATGCTTGTTGTGTTTCTGCAACACGCTGAGACATATGATGATCGGTTGAAATACCAAGTTGTTGCTTTGCCTCGTCCTCTGAGATGCCTAGGTGACAACGTAGTAAATCAATAGCCATTTGATAGTCGTTAGTTTCTACCATGGTTTTTCCCTCAATACATGGAGTTTTTGAACTCACCCAATGCACTTTTTGCAATGTACTTAGAGTGGCTCTGTTTTGTTCATCTCATTCGAATTTAGCATGTCCATGTGGCCGCACAATAAGACCAAAGTCTATAGCAGAGCTAACGTACTGTTTTTGGTCTATTAAAAAATTTCTAGCTAAGTTGCTAAGAGGTGATAGATTTAACACCAAGATCATCTATCAATAGATGATGAGTAGCTCAGAGCTTATTTCATCATTTTGATAAATGTATATGAACGGAGGTTCCAGCTCCTACCAAAGCATGTTTTGAAATCGCTTGAATCAAATATTTCAGTCCCGAAAACAAATGTTGCAATTTATTGCTTAACCTTGTTTTTATCGCGGATAGACTATATCTATAACGCACGGAACATGAAAATCAACGGAATTGGCTTTTATAGCGATTACCATTTGTTCCTTATAACAATCCGTTTTAAAAAAACGATAAGCTTCCTCGGAGAAAAGTAATGAAGCGAATTATGTTATTCCTAGCAACTAACCTAGCTGTCGTGCTAGTGCTTAGTGTTGTTCTGAATATTGTTTACGCTGTAACTGGAATGCAACCAGGCAGTCTGTCAGGTTTACTTGTAATGGCTGCTGTATTTGGTTTTGGTGGCGCATTTATTTCGTTGATGATGTCAAAGGGTATGGCGCTACGCTCGGTTGGTGGTATGGTCATTGAAAGCCCGCGCAACGAAACGGAGCATTGGTTAGTCGAAACTGTGGGTCGTCAAGCTCAACAAGTGGGTATTGGTATGCCAACGGTGGCTATTTATGATTCACCAGATATCAATGCATTTGCGACAGGTGCAAAACGAGATGACTCTCTTGTCGCAGTTTCTACTGGTCTTTTACACAATATGACTCGTGATGAGGCAGAGGCAGTACTTGCACACGAAGTGAGCCATATTGCAAATGGTGATATGGTCACGATGACGTTGATGCAAGGTGTCGTGAACACGTTTGTTATCTTCCTATCACGCTTTATTGCCAATATCGTGGCGTCGAACGATGATGAAGAAGGCCAAGGTACAAATATGATGGTTTACTTTGGCGTATCCATGGTGCTTGAACTGGTATTTGGTTTCCTAGCTAGCTTCTTGACTATGTGGTACAGCCGTCATCGCGAATTCCACGCGGACGCAGGTGCAGCGCGCCTCGTTGGCAAAGAAAAAATGATTGCGGCTCTAGAGCGTTTGAAGGTGAGTCATGAATCTCAACTGGATGGCACCATGATGGCATTTGGTATCAACG
This sequence comes from Vibrio sp. Vb0598, assembly GCF_033338935.1. Lineage (NCBI taxonomy): Bacteria > Pseudomonadati > Pseudomonadota > Gammaproteobacteria > Vibrionales > Vibrionaceae > Vibrio > Vibrio sp. Vb0598. The sequence continues at coordinate 179,877 of NZ_JAWOTP010000008.1, forward strand.
GCAAGCAGTCGCTGACTGAGCTACTAATGAGCCACCCTCCGCTAGATAAACGTATTGCAGCGTTGCGAGGCCAGCAATACTAATTGTTCCTACTTAAATAATTGTTAATCTGCTGAAAAGGCTTGGTTTTGACCAAGCCTTTTTTTTTTCGCCGATTGATCGCGTGCGAACTTCATCACGTACTACTTACAGAAATAAAGTTATACAAAATTATTTTTGTACAACTTTGGTGGAATGAACTATCTTGTACATATAATAATTTTGTACAACTTAATGGGCGTGTAGGAGTAAAAAATGGACATACAGTCTGTTGGCAATATCTATCAAAAGCTCAACAAAGCGAACTTACATCTGCTTAAGGATATATATCACCAAGATGTAGTATTTGAGGACGCAGCGCATCGTTTAGAAGGATGGCCAGCACTTTCGGATTATTTCACCTCATTATATGCCAACGTCATCAGTTGTGATTTTGTAATCCATGAGCATCAACAAGTCGGAGATACAGGCTTCCTAACTTGGACAATGGACCTTCAGCATCCCAAACTTCAGAAGGGTGCGCCTATTCTCGTCAATGGTGTTTCGCACCTCAAATTTAGCGAAGGTCAGGTCATTTATCACCGAGACTATTTTGATCTCGGAGAGATGCTCTATGAGCATTTACCGTTACTTGGTTCAGTCGTTAAAACCATCAAGCAGAGGTTAGGACAATGAACAACACCATCTTAATCACAGGCGCCACCTCCGGAATAGGAAGACAGCTTGCCCTAGATTACGCGAACTCAGAATGGAATGTGATTGCTTGTGGTCGGAATCAAGATGTTCTTGCAGAACTGGAGGCAGTTTCCTCCAAAATTCATACATTGCAGTTTGATGTGACAAATTATGAGGAAACTCAGCAGGCGCTCTCTAATTTGCCCTTTACGCCAAACACATGGGTTTTTAACGCAGGCGATTGTGAGTACATGGATGAGGGAGTGGTCGACGCGAAACTCATGGCGCGTGTGATGAACGTAAATGTTGTCGGTGTTGCTAACTGCGTCGAAGGCTGCCAAGTGCACTTAGAGAGAGGGCACCGCATTGTTATTGTTGGCTCTATCGCATCAGAAGTGGCACTGCCTCGTGCTGAAGCTTACGGCGCGTCCAAAGCGGCAGTCAGTTATTTTGCACGCACGCTCGCCGTCGACTTGAAAAAGAAAGGGATCAAAGTGGTAACGGTGTTTCCTGGTTTTGTTGAAACGCCGTTGACTGACAAAAACGACTTCGAAATGCCAATGATCATTTCTACTCAGCAAGCGTCGGAATCTATCAGGAAGCAGTTAGCCGCCAACAAGACCTATATCTATTTCCCGGCGAGATTTACCAGTATTTTACGTTTTATCTCGTTACTTCCATACAGTTGGCAAGCTCGCCTAACTGCTAAACTCGTATCATAAGAAGGAATAAAAATGAAAACAGCAGGAAGAAAGAAGATAGCGATTGTGGGAACGGGAATCTCTGGCCTTACTTGTGGTTATTACTTGCATAAAGAACATGATGTAACGCTGTTTGAAGCGAACGATTACATCGGTGGCCATACTGCAACCGTTGATGTGAGCCTTGATGGTAAAGAATACGCGATAGACACTGGGTTCATCGTCTATAACGATCGTACGTACCCTAATTTCATTAAAATGATGAGCGAGATTGGCGTTGAAGGTCTGCCGACTCAAATGAGTTTCAGTGTCAGAAACGATGGGAACGGACTAGAGTACAACGGCCACACAGTGTCGACATTGTTTGCTCAAAAACGCAACTGGGCAAACCCTAAATTTTATCGATTTATCTTCGAGATACTTCGTTTCAATAAACTTGCCAAGCGCTTCGCTAGCGAACAATCCTCGCACTCTCAGACGTTAGGTGAGTTCCTTGATGAACACAAATTCAGTGCTTTCTTTACCGATAACTACATATTACCGATGGGGGCTGCGATTTGGTCGTCGACTTTAGCTGACATGCGCGCATTCCCTCTTATGTTCTTCTTACGTTTCTTCCTCAACCACGGTCTGCTAGATGTGACTAACCGGCCACAATGGTATGTGATTAAAGGTGGTTCACGTTCATACATTCCACCATTGACCAAAGGCTTTGCCGAGAGTATTCGTCTTAATAGTCCTGTCGAAAAAGTGGTTCGCAACGAAAAAGGGGTTGGCGTTCAAGTTCGCGGAGAAACGCATTGGTTTGATGACGTTATCTTTGCTTGTCACAGTGATCAAGCAATGAGAATGCTAGAGGATATCAGCCCAATTGAGCAGGAAATCTTGGGGGATATGACATACCAAGCAAATGAAGTTGTTCTTCATACCGACTCTGCCGTACTACCAAAACGTAAGGCAGCATGGGCATCATGGAACTACCTATTGGAAGGCAGTGAAGAGGAACAGCAACGCCTCCCTTCGCTCACTTATAACATGAACATTCTTCAGCATATTCAATCAGAACACACGTTTTGTGTAACGTTGAACAGTACTGAGAAAATTAACTCAAATAAAGTCTTGCGTTCGTTCACTTATCATCATCCAGTATTCACCACTGAGTCTATTGCAGCGCAGCAGCGCAAAGATGAGATACAGGGCAAACAAAGTACCTGGTTCTGCGGCGCTTATTGGTACAACGGTTTTCATGAAGATGGCGTGCGTAGCGCGCTTGATGTTGTGAAAGAACTAGAAGAAAAGTACTGCGAACAAAATGTGGTTCCTTTCGAAAAAGGCGCAGCGTGATATGGATAGCCAAATGAACAGCCGATTGTTTATAGGCAACGTTCGTCACCGTCGATTCACGCCTGTGAATCATGAGTTGAACTACTCTTTATTTATGCCCGCCATCGATGTAGACGAGCTCGATGCTTTAGAGAAAAAAGTATGGGGTTTTGGTTCGCGTTGGTGGCATTGGGCTCGCTTCAAGCGCAGTGATTACATTGGTGAAGGTAGCGTCAAGTCGGCAGTGCACAGCAAAATTGAAGAACTGACAGGTGTTCGCTGTACCGGCAAGGTAATCGCAGTCTGTCACTTGCGTTATCTAGGACTTTATTTCAGTCCCGTTAATTTCTACTACGTTTATAACACGGAAGGAGAATGGAAGTATCTCCTCGCAGAGGTGAGTAACACTCCTTGGAATGAACGACATTACTACGTGGTGTCAGCAGATAAAGAAGAAGAAAAGTTTGGTTGGGAACAAAATAAAGCATTCCATGTTTCACCATTCAACCCGATTGACCAACTCTACCGCTGGAGAATTAAACCTTTGACAGACAAGTTGAATATTCATCTTGAATGTCACAAAGGAGAGAAACACTTTGATTCCACCATGGTTATGAAAGCCAAGCCACTTTCAAGCAAAACCTTATTGAGGTGTTTGATCGTTACACCAATACAAACGGTAAAAGTAATGGTTGGTATTTATTGGCACGCATTAAAACTTTGGGTGAAAGGCGCACCTTTTTATTCTCATCCTAAATATTCAACGCATGAAGAAATAGAAGCCGATACTGAAAAAACAGACAAAAAAAATAAAAAGCACAAGGAGAATTCTGCATGTTAAATACTAGTTCTATGACATTGCCGCGTAAATTGACGACAACGCAAAAAGCGGCTCGCGGAGTTATTTTTCAATGTCTGCAAAAAATGGAAATCGGCTGCTTAACAGTTATTGAAAGTTTTAAGACGGAAACGACAGAGCGAAGCGAGCGTTTTAATGCGCCAAATGGGGAGTACAGTGGTCAACCTGTTGTCGCTACTATAGAGGTAAAACATCCAGGCTTTTATTCACGGATCTTGCAAGGCGGCAGTATTGCTGCTGGTGAGGCTTATATGGATGGGTGGTGGGATAGCCCCGATTTAACCTCATTAATGAAACTGATGGCCCTTAACATGCGTGCTCTAGATAAACTCGAAGAGCAAGGCAGTTGGTTGACTAAAATACTGTACAAGTTCAGTCATTGGTCAAACAGAAACTCTGAAGAGAACTCACGTAAAAATATCCATGCGCATTACGACTTGGGTAACAACCTATACGAAGCGTTCCTTGATACCAATATGCTGTACTCGTCGGCGCTTTACAATCATGCGGATGACTCTCTAGAGCAGGCTCAAATCAACAAAATGGATCGTCTATGTCAGCAACTTGAGCTGAAGCCCACTGATCATGTTGTTGAAATTGGCACAGGGTGGGGCGCTATGGCGATTTACATGGCCGAACAATACGGTTGTCAGGTCACCACAACAACGATATCTGAAGAGCAACACGAGTACGCGGAGCAAAAAATCAAAGAGCGTGGCTTAGAAGACAAAATCACTCTACTCAAACAAGATTACCGCAACCTAACCGGCACTTATGACAAGCTCGTTTCTATTGAAATGATTGAAGCTGTGGGCAAACAATTCCTGCCTTCGTACATTAAGGTCTGTGAGTCTTTATTAAAGTCCGGTGGCTTGATGGCGATTCAAGCGATTACGATTGCCGATCAGCGTTACGATTACTACAGTAACAACGTCGACTTTATCCAGAAGTACATTTTCCCAGGTGGTTTTTTACCGTCGGTAACCTCACTAACCCAAGCAACAACAAAGTACAGTGACTTAGTGACGCGAGACTTGTTCGATATTGGTTTGGACTACGCCAAGACGCTGAACGAATGGCACCTACGTTTTAATCGAGCAGAGAATGAAGTGCGCTCGTTTGGCTACGACGATCGCTTTGTGCGTATGTGGCGCTACTATTTGAGCTACTGTGAAGGGGGCTTTTTGGCTCGCACGATCAGTGCAGTTCACATGACGTTTCAACGCCCGTAGTTCGTTATGAAGGTATTTCTTGCTTCGACATGGTTCCAACTCTGCTGGTTTGCAGCGGTGCTTGGAACCTATAAATGGCAATGGGTGACGTTATTCCTTACTTTGGCAACCCTACTATATTGTTTGAAAACTGACGCATCTTCGCTCAAAAGTATTGGTGTTATCGCCACGATTGGTCTCGTGCTTGATACATTAAATCAGCAATTTTCAATTTTCATGTTTGCCACTCAATGGTTACCCCTTTGGCTTTTGTGCCTTTGGGTTCTGTTCGCCTGGTATGCCTATCAACTCAAGTCAATTTTGTACCGTTTCCCAAAAACCTACGTATCAATAGTAGGCGGTATCGGAGGAACAGCGAGCTACTTTGCTGGCTATAAACTCCAAGCCGTTGAATTTGGATTCAGCACTGGCGCTACACTGGCAATGTTGTTTGTCGAATGGTACGTCATGATGCTCTTGATACTCAAGGTGTACGGAAATGAAAAGCTTGAAGAGAGTTTTAACTCAGAGACTGACTAGGTTGCTTGCGTTGGTAATAGTAACTGGTTCTTTTGCTCTGCAAGCTCAACCTGTTGGAAATAGCGAAGCTGCCAGCAACATTGCGAATTGGAAGGGGTGGAAAACTGTTGGAGAAGCCCAACTTACTTGGTTCATCTTCGATATTTATCACTCAAGATTAAAAGCGCCTGATGGAAAGTTCATCGTAAGCGATGACGTATCGCCACATCCCCTTGCGTTGGAAATTAATTACAAGAGAGACATCAGTAAGCAACAGCTGCTTGATGTGACGGATGAGCAGTGGGCGAAATTGGGTTTTACTGACTCATATCGAAAAACTTGGATCAGCGAGCTCGATCGTATGTTTCCTGATATTCAAAAAGGTGACGAGCTTACTTATCTAACAGATGGAAAATCTGGTCAGCTGTTTTATAAGCAGGTTGGGGACGTGCAAGTAAAGAACGTTGGCATCATTGAAGACGAACGAATGAACGATGCATTTTTAGCTATATGGTTATCACCCAACACAGAATTCCCGAAACTCCGAAAACAATTGATAGGGCAGGTTAGATAGTGCTTAAACGAATTTTTAAATCAGCGACTTTAGTGGCAGCTGTTTTTCTTTCGGCATGTTCCGCAGACATTGATAATTACCGCTCTTCTACACCGACTTTTGATGTATTCGGTTATTTCGAAGGCGACATAAAGGCGTGGGGGATGGTGCAAGATTATACCGAACAGCAAACCCGTCGCTTTGAAGTCGATATAGTGGGTACTGTAGAAGGTGATACGCTGACGCTGGTGGAAGACTTCGTGTTTGATGACGGAGAGGTGGACCAGCGAATTTGGGTTATCACTAGATTAGAAGACGGTAGTTATGAAGGTAAGGCAGACGATATTATAGGTGTAGCAACAGGGGAAGAGCAGGGCAATGCGCTACAGTGGCAATATGACTTTGAGCTACAAATGGAGGATTCATCAGTGACGGTTGCTTTTGATGATTGGCTTTATCGTCAGGATGACAGACACGTTTTCAATCTAACGAAAATAAAAAAGTTTGGTGTGGAAGTAGGAACAATAACCTTGTTCTTCCAAAAGCAGCCATAACAAATGGGGCTGATCTTCAATTAATAATCCATTCCATATAACTAAAATTATTTTCTCCCGACCTAACTCTCCTAACTAAAAAAGGTTGACGCTTTCGCGTCAACCTTTTAAGTATCTGGTCGTTACAGGAGGATTACAGCTTATCTGTCAGCTCGATTGCTTGACCGATATAGTTCGCTGGCGTCATCTCTTTCAGACGTGCTTTCTCGTGCTCAGGAAGCTCAAGACCGTCGATGAAGTTACGCATTGCTTCGCCGTCTACACGCTTACCACGAGTTAGCTCTTTCAGCTTCTCGTATGGCTTCTCGATGCCGTAACGACGCATAACTGTTTGTACTGGCTCAGCTAGTACTTCCCAGTTCTTGTCTAATTCAGCAAGAAGCGCTTCACGGTTTACTTCTAGCTTGCTGATGCCTTTAAGCGTAGAAGTGTAAGCGATGATAGCGTAGCCAACACCAACACCAAGGTTACGTAGAACCGTTGAGTCAGTTAGGTCACGTTGCCAACGAGAGATAGGCAGTTTCTGTGCTAGGTGGCCGAATACAGCGTTCGCAAGACCTAGGTTACCTTCTGAGTTTTCAAAGTCGATTGGGTTAACTTTGTGAGGCATTGTTGAAGAACCGATCTCACCAGCAATAGTTTTTTGCTTGAAGTGGCCTAGTGCAATGTAACCCCAAACGTCACGGTCGAAGTCAATCAGGATAGTGTTGAAACGAGCGATAGCGTCGAACAGCTCAGCGATGTAATCGTGCGGTTCGATTTGAGTTGTGTAAGGGTTCCAAGTTACGCCTAGAGACTCTGTGATGAACTCTTCAGAGAACTTGTGCCAATCTAGTTCTGGGTAAGCAGAAAGGTGTGCGTTGTAGTTACCTACTGCACCGTTGATTTTCGCTAGGATTTCAACGTTTTCGATTTGCTTGAATTGACGCTCCATACGGTACGCCACGTTTGCCATTTCTTTACCCATAGTAGATGGAGAAGCAGGCTGACCGTGTGTACGAGATAGAAGAGGAATGTCGCGGTATTCCACTGCTAGTGCTTTGATAGCGTCGATTAGGTTACGGATTTCTGGAAGAATCACGTTCTCACGCGCTTCTTTAAGCATTAGAGCGTGTGATGTGTTGTTGATGTCTTCAGAAGTACATGCGAAGTGGAAGAACTCGTTTACTGCGTGCAGTTCAGGAACGTCTGCTACTTTCTCTTTTAGGAAGTACTCAACCGCTTTTACGTCGTGGTTAGTTGTACGCTCGATCTCTTTGATACGGCGTGCATCTTCTTCAGAGAAGTTTGCAGCAAGGTCGTCTAGGAATTGGTTTGCTTCTGCGCTAAACGCTGGCACTTCTGCAATTTCAGCAGTAGCAGCAAGCTTTTGTAGCCAGCGGATTTCAACGATAGTACGGTACTTTAGTAGACCGTATTCACTGAAAATTTCGCGTAACGCAATTGTCTTGCTTCCGTAACGGCCGTCTACTGGTGAAACAGCAGTCAATGCTGACAGTTCCATGATGTTCTCCTGAATTGGGTTTCTAAATTTCGTGAGCTTTATACCAATAACTGTGGCAATTGTCACGAATATTGCGCAAACGTTTGCGCGAGATTTGTTTTAGTCGAAAAAAATGAGCTCGCGATAAACGCGAGCTGCTTATTTGATATTTTACTACAGACGAGCAAGAAGGATTTGTGCTTGCTCTACCATCTTCTTGCGCCCGAAGATTAGGTGGCGACGCTTACCACCAACTTGACGCCAAAGAACTGCACTACGAATGCCAGATAACAACAGCGCACGAACTTTGTGTTGGCTTGCCGTCTGCTGCAGTACAGATGGCGTGCCCGTTACTTGAATGCGTGGGCCAATAGGGCTAACGACATCCAGATAGATGCTCGCTAAATTGCTGATCATTTGATCGTCTAGTAGCTCAAAGTGCTCTGACTGACGCTTGGCCATTTGAATACGATCACCAAGCTGAGACATAGCATCGTTACGAGAGCTTAACTTACGCTCTAACGCCATTAAACTAATAATGTAACGAGTAATTTCACTGCCTGATGGTGTGCTATCAATCCCCTTAACCAAGCACTCTAGGCCGAGCTTTAGATCGGCTTCGCGACCGAATACGCCAACTGTGTTAGCAGGGTTCGTGCTCAAAATAGCGTTGATTGATGTTTCAAAAGCATCTTGATCACAATGTCCGTTTCTCGCTACCTGTTGAACTAAAGCAACAGCTTGGCAAATCCCAGCGAAAGCGATAGTACGGTCATAAAGTGTATTCGCCACGTAACGACTCCTAAGCTTGAGAATATTTAATGCGTTGCTCGATGATGCCGCCACCTAGGCACACGTCACCTTTGTAGAACACTGCTGATTGACCTGGAGTTACAGCAATTTGTGGCTCGTCAAAGATAACTTTAATGTTTTCATCATCGATAGGGATGATTGTACAAGGAATATCTTCCTGACGGTAACGAGTTTTCACTGTGCACTTCATAACATCGCGAATTGGCTCACGATCTACCCAGTGAAGTTGTGATGCAAGTAGACCTTCTGATTTTAACATTGGATGGTCTTTACCTTGAACGGCAATCAAAACGTTACGTTCTAGATCTTTCTCACCAACGAACCATGGGTCCTCGTTACCACCGCCGCCTTTACGGCCACCGATGTGTAGACCTTTACGCTGACCAAGCGTGTGGTACATCAGGCCTTGATGTTGACCAATCACTTCGCCTTCAGGTGTTTCGATGTTGCCTGGTTGAGCTGGAAGGTAGCGACCTAGGAATTCTGTAAACTTGCGTTCGCCGATGAAACAAATACCCGTAGAGTCTTTCTTCTTCGCCGTGATTAGATCTTGCTCTTCCGCGATGCGGCGTACTTCTGGTTTCTCTAGGTCACCAACAGGGAATAGGCTACGTGCGATTTGCTCGTTGCTTAATGTGTACAGGAAGTAGCTTTGATCTTTGTTGCCATCTAGACCACGTAGCATCTGTGGTTTTTCACCGTTTTCTGGGAAAGAGCGACGCACATAGTGGCCCATTGCAATGTAATCAGCATCAAGTACTTCATCAGCGAATTCTAGGAATGCTTTGAACTTGATTTCTTTGTTACAAAGAATGTCAGGGTTCGGAGTACGGCCAGCTTTGTATTCAGCAAGGAAGTACTCAAATACGTTATCCCAGTATTCGGCAGCAAAGTTGATAGTGTGTAGGTGGATGCCTAGCTTGTCACATACTGCCTGAGCGTCAGCAAGATCTTCTGCCGCTGTACAATATTCTTCGTTGTCATCTTCTTCCCAGTTCTTCATGAAAAGGCCTTCTACTTGGTAGCCTTGCTGCTTTAGAAGATACGCGGAAACAGATGAATCAACGCCGCCGGACATACCGACGATGACTTTCTTTTGGCTGTTATCAGACATTACTAAACACCACTTAAATAAACGGGATGCAGATTCTATCAGAATCCACAGACCGGTGACAGATCCGAGATCGAAATCACAATTCGTTTCGCTGGATTTTTCTTCAACAAAGATTCGAACGAGTAATTTCGCAAGTATAGAAGAGGTATATATGGCATAGTTGGCCAAAATCCAAGAGGAAACACCAAATGACAGAAGAAAACCAATTTATGCAAGAAAGTGAGTTGATTGAAATTGTTGAAAATCAGCTCGAAGATGGCAACCCGCTTAAAGTAAAAGAAACCCTTATGCGTTTAATGATGACTGGCACACCACGTGAAGATGCGGTTGCGATGATGGCATGTGCGATGTCAATTGAGATTTTTGATGTGATGAAGAATGAAGGTGAGTTCGACCTAAAGCGTTATAGCGAGCACCTTGAGCAACTACCAGATCTCAGCTTTATGGAAGGTGAATAAGCCACCTAAAAGAAAAAAGTAGTCAGCAAACGTTTGCTATAATCGCTTTTATTGCTGCTTTATTATTAGCGGTATAGAATCCGCTCTCCTTTTCATCCCCTTACTCAGACTGACAATATGAAATTTCCTGGACAACGCAAATCGAAGCACTATTTTCCTGTTCATGCTCGTGACCCGCTGGTGAGCCAAGCACAAGAAAGCAAGAAGATGACGCGCACTCACATCATTGGTATTGACCAAACCTTGGTTGATATTGAAGCAAAAGTTACAACGGATGTGATTGAAAAGTACGGTCTGAGTAAAGGTCACTCTCTGGTTATCGATGACGAAAGAGCAGAAGAGTTATACCAGCAACTGAAAGAAGAGAACTTGATTACCAATGAGTATGCGGGCGGTACAATTGGTAACACGCTACATAACTACTCCGTGCTAGCGGATGACCGCTCCACACTACTTGGAGTGATGAGCCAGGATATTAAGATTGGCAGCTACGGTTACCGTTATCTTTGTAATACATCAAGCCGCATGGATTTGAACTACCTACAAGGTGTAGATGGTGCAATTGGCCGTTGCTTTGCTCTTATCACAGAAGACGGTGAACGTACTTTTGCTATCAGCGAAGGGCAAATGAACCAACTCCATCCTGATAGCATTCCAGAGAAAATCTTTAAAAATGCATCAGCACTTGTACTGACGTCATATCTAGTACGTTGCAAAGACGGCGACCCAATGCCGGAAGCAACAATGAAAGCGATTGAGTACGCGAAAAAGAATGATGTGCCTGTTGTTCTGACTCTAGGCACAAAGTTTGTTATTCAAGATGATCCTAAATATTGGCAAGAATTCATTCGAGATAACGTTTCTGTCGTTGCGATGAATGAAGATGAAGCAGAAGCTCTGACGGGGGAATCTGATCCACTTGCTGCGTCTGATAAAACATTGGAGTGGGCTGATCTAGTATTGTGCACGGCGGGTCCTGTAGGTCTATTTATGGCTGGGTATACGGAAGATAGCGCGAAGCGCGAAACTTCTTTGCCATTACTCCCAGGGTCAATTGCTGAATTTAATCGTTATGAATTCAGTCGTCCGGCGAAAAAAGACTCATGCGAGACGCCAATAAAAGTGTACTCGCATATCTCGCCATATATGGGTGGCCCAGAAAAAATTAAGAATACAAATGGCGCAGGTGACGCCGCGTTATCTGCTGTTCTTCATGATATGGCAGCAAATAAATACCATAAAGAAAATGTGCCTAATTCAAGCAAGCACAGTAACGAGTATTTAACTTACTCTTCTTTTTCTCAAGTCTGCAAATACGCAAACCGTGCTAGCTACGAAGTTCTCGTGCAACATTCACCACGATTGTCGCGCGGACTTCCTGAGCGAGAAGATAGCCTAGAAGAAGCATACTGGGAACGTTAATACGAAGCGGTTTAATTAACTATTCTGTAACTAAAGTAAAAGGCACATTAAGAAATGTGCCTTTTTTTATTTGTAATGGTTTAAATAAAAAAGGCTCCCTATGGGAGCCTTTTAAAAATAGCACGGATCTAGATTAGGAACTCATCCAGAGATTTACCTGCATCAAGTTGCTCTTGAATCGCCGAAGGTGTACGACCTTGGCCAGTCCAAGTTTTCTCATTACCGTTTGAATCTGTGTATTTGTATTTAGCAGGGCGAGGTGCGCGCTTCGCTTTGCCTTTCGTCTTAGTTTCGCCAGATAGCGCAGTAATAAGTGCTTCTACGTCAATACCGTCTTGAGCGATTTTCTCAGCAATCTCTGCAAGCTTAGCTTCTTGCTCTGCTTGTGCTGCGCGCTCTGCTTCTTCTGCTTCACGACGCTCATCTACGACAGTAGTGAGTTTATCTAGAGCTTCTTCCAATTGTTCTAGAGTCAGCTCACGAGAAAATGCACGAAGGCTACGGATATTTAGAAGGGTTTTAGTCAGCTCTGACATAACGATTCCTATTAAAAGGTTAATGTGTTGGGCACTTTTTATCGTTACGATTAAATAATGCCAATCTATAAATAAACAAAGAGTCCTTATATTTAACTTTATCTTTTCCTTATGTGCAAATGCTAAATCAAGATTTTGTTTAAATTTGACTACTTTTTAAAGCAATTAATATTATTACACTCGAAATAAATCATTATTAGATGAGAACTAAAATCAACAATCATTATTGTATAGAGAGAGTGACAGCTTGGTTTTTTATAAAAAAATTTGAGTTATTACTTAAAAATATGAAGCATCCATCTTTAATGGTGTGTCATATATCCTTAATTTATTGATATAAGATAAACCATGATATTTCTAAGGTAGTAATAATGTTTCATAAATAACATGATTGATGTGATTTCAGTTGCACAAAACTTATGGAAGTAGGCAAGGTTTATAAATTATCTCAGTCATTATTTATTTGTTTAATTTAGTTTGATGTGTTGCATTGACTCTCATCATAAGTACAATGGCTGCCACCTGATGCAATATTGCAGACAATTTGTTGTTAATTTGTACAGTTAGTGGTTAATTGTTTGTTGTTGCCGTAGAGGCGCGGTCTCGAAGAGTAGCTATTATTGGGGTGATGCCAATGAATAATAGTGGAAGGCGAAGATTGCCGAAGTAAGTAACTCATCAAAGTTACTTGCTGGGGTTGTATCTGAAAGGAACAACACTGCCATAGTATATATTCACATTAAACTATGGAGCGCTACTGTAGGGTTGGGTGGAGTGTTCGCTTCCCTGTCGCTAAGTTCAACATGAGCACGTATCGTATGCTACGTGACTTGTCTGCAGTAGATCTCTAGCCAAACTTTGGTTTTTGAAGATCATGAATTTAATAGATTTTTCTAGTTCTCCTGTTTCATTATTGCCACCTATTGTCGCTTTGACTTTGGCGATTTTGACTCGACGTGTATTAGTTTCCTTGGGTGTAGGTATCGTGCTAGGTGCGGTGCTACTTAATAGCTGGTCTATCAGCGACACCGCAGGTTACGTCAGTTCTCAAGTTTCTTCTGTCTTTATTGAAGATGGCGGAATTAACACTTGGAACATGAGCATTGTTGGTTTCCTAATCTTATTAGGTATGACAACAGCTTTATTAACGCTATCTGGCGGTACTCGTGCTTTTGCTGAATGGGCACAATCTCGAGTGAAGAGTAAACGCGGCTCCAAACTTCTTGCCGCCTTTTTAGGCGTATTCATTTTTGTCGATGATTACTTTAATAGCCTTGCTGTTGGTGCGATCTCTCGCCCAGTAACCGATCGCTTTTATGTGTCTCGCGCTAAGCTTGCGTACATTCTAGACTCAACCGCTGCTCCAATGTGTGTAATTATGCCTGCTTCTAGCTGGGGTGCTTACATTATTACTATTATTGGCGGGATCTTAGTCTCACATGGGATCACAGAGTATTCGGCTCTTGGCGCATATGTTCGTCTTATCCCAATGAACTTCTACGCCGTTTTTGCGCTGCTAATGGTGTTCGCTGTTGCTTGGTTTGGTCTTGATATTGGTAAAATGCGTGAGCATGAGATCTCTGCATCGCAAGGTCGTGGCTTTGATAAAGACAAAGAAAATGACTCGCAAGAAGCGCATGACCTAAACGAAGAGCTAGATATCCGTGAAAGTGAAAAGGGTAAAGTGTCAGATTTGATACTTCCTATCGTGACGCTGATTATCGCGACTATCGCTTCAATGCTTTACACGGGTGGCCAAGCATTGGCTGCTGATGGTAAGGAGTTTGCGCTTCTTGGTGCTTTTGAAAATACAGATGTAGGTACATCACTAATCTACGGTAGCTTGCTTGGCTTAGCAGTTGCACTGTTTACTGTTGTGAAGCAAGGTCTACCAATGGCTGAGATCGCACGTACACTTTGGATTGGTGCTAAGTCTATGTTTGGTGCGATTCTAATCTTAGTATTTGCCTGGACCATTGGCTCTGTTATCGGTGATATGAAGACTGGTACTTACCTTTCGACAATGGCGCAGGGAAATATCAACCCTCATTGGCTCCCAGTTATCTTATTCTTGTTGTCTGGCCTGATGGCGTTCTCAACAGGTACTTCATGGGGTACGTTCGGCATCATGCTTCCAATCGCCGGAGACATGGCTGGTGCAACAGACGTAGCGCTAATGCTACCGATGTTGAGTGCGGTTTTAGCTGGTGCGGTATTCGGTGACCATTGTTCACCAATCTCAGATACGACTATCTTGTCATCGACGGGTGCACGTTGTAACCACATTGATCACGTATCAACACAGCTACCTTATGCATTATCAGTCGCGCTTGTTTCATGCGTCGGCTTTATTGCCCTTGGTATGACTGCTTCAATTGCGTTCTCGTTCATTGCAGCGTCGATAACATTCGTTATCGTTTGCGCTATTTTGTCATGGCTTTCAAAGTCTAAAATAGCGTCTTGCCAGAGTGCGTAAGTTGTTTTGAATAGATTCGTTACAGAGGGAAGCTCCGCTAATTTAGCGGAGCTTTTTTTAACGCGACTTAGGTGAGGGGGGCAATCGCGTTTTTGGGGATAAAAGTCTCGTGTTAAGAGCGAATTGTTTGTGTACCGAGCTCTCCTTGATGGGCTGTAATGGAAAAGCAATCCATCTTCTTCTTAGTTCTAAGCAAAGACTATGCCCATTTTAAGCTTTTGATTTTTAATACAGAAAAATCCGCATGGTTGCGATGCAGAGTTAACTAAATGATATCTAAAGAGTTACCTGTTACACAGTGTTACGTTACACCTATACAGTATTTAAACATTTAAGTTGTATTTCTTTATTAATCGATAAAGCGTTGTTCTTGAAATGCCGAGGTGACGTGCAGCCGCACTCATATTGTGTTTATTTTCTTCGATAGCTTGCAGTAGGTAGTCGAGATCAATTTGGTCCACAGAAGGGAGCAATTGCCTCTCATTGTTATCAAGGCCCAAGTCAGCGACGAGAAGCGTGTGATCTTCACACATGACAATTGCTCGTTGGATGACATTACGCAGTTCTCTTACGTTGCCTGGCCAACGATGTTTGAGGAGCTTGGCTTTTACCTTATCAGACATTTTTTGTACCTGACCATGAGACAGATCTGCTAGAAAGTGTTCAGATAAAATAATAATGTCTTTTCCACGCTTTCTCAGTGGAGGGATAGTTAATGGCAATATATTAAGCCGATAGAATAGATCTTCACGAAATCCTCCTTGTACGACCTCATTTTTCAAATCCACGTGGCTTGCTGCAATGACCCTACAGTCCACGTCAATGAATTTATCCGCTCCGACTTTATGGATTTGTTTACTCTCCAAAAAGTGAAGGAGGTGGATTTGTAAGTCTGGTGGCATGTCACCAATTTCATCAAGAAATAGGGTGCCTTTATGTGCCTTTTGAATAAAACCTATACGCTCTGAGATTGCGCCTGTAAATGCTCCTTTTTCATGGCCGAAAAGCTCGGATGCAATAAGACCACTTGGAATGGCTCCACAGTTGACTTCCACAAAAGGTGCTGAGTGTCTGTTCGACAATTGATGAATAAGGCGAGCGCAAAGACCTTTCCCAACACCAGTTTCACCCTGAATGAGGACTTCAGCATCACATTGAGCGTACTTTTGTATTGCAGTACGAAGTTCTTGGATACAGGCACTATTGCCGATCAACGGGTATAGTGCCGTATCGTCGAAATCTACAGCTTGTTTATTACTACCGTTACGCAGTTTCATTATTAATCACTATTTTTTGCCCCGCTCTAATAATAGTTTTGAATGACTTGTCTCAAACGTGAGTTGCTGTCTCTTTATTGAGAAAAAATGTCAATTAATGGGTTGGGTACGGTCTAAATAGTTGATTTGGTGGATATTCATACTATTCTTCGCTTTCTTCGTCAGAGTAGAGCTGATTGGAGGTGTTCTTTCCACCAGAGTATTCAATATGGAAAAGAATTTAATTTCATTTAAATCAATGTCTTGTGAAAAATATTTAGAAAATATTCAATTGAGTATTGAAAAATATAGAATCCTTAGTTAGTGTGGTTACTAACAAAGCAACTCAAAAAGAGCCTTAAATAAGTATGCGTAATTTTGTAATGAACATTCATCACCATCATCACCCAATCTAGTCTTTCGGGCGATGTACGCATACCCGGGAGGCAGGAAACTCCCGGAGGTAAAATCAAAGTAAAAGCAGATTTTAAACCCTCGGGAGACTTCAATCTCCCGAGGGTTTTTTAGTTTTATTAGTTTGAAAAATACTTAGATATCAAAATCTTGCATAGGGACAAAGCAATGCAAACACAACGTTTAAGAATCGCAATTCAGAAAAAAGGTCGTCTTAGCAAAGAGAGTCAAGCTCTACTAAAACAGTGCGGCGTAAAGTTCAACGTAATGGGCGAGCGTTTAGTTGTCCATTCTGAAAATATGCCAATTGATTTACTCTTGGTTCGTGACGACGACATCCCAGGTTTAATTATGGATGGCGTGGTTGACCTTGGCTTTATTGGCGAAAATGAGCTAGAAGAAGTTCGCCTTGACCGCAAAGCATTAGGTGAACCCTGCGAGTTTGTTCAGCTTCGTCGACTTGATTTTGGTGGCTGTCGTTTATCTATCGCAATCGACAAGGACGAAGAGTACAACGGTCCACAAGACTTAGCTGGCAAGCGTATTGCTACAACGTATCCTCAACTTCTAAAAGCGTACATGGATGAAGTCGGCGTTCCATTCTCTACATGTATGCTGACAGGCTCTGTAGAAGTTGCGCCTCGCGCGGGTCTCGCTGATGCTATCGCTGATTTGGTTTCTACAGGTGCAACACTGGAAGCGAACGGCCTTAAAGAAGCTGAAATTATCTTCAAATCAAAAGCGACATTGATTCAACGCACAGGTGAGTTCGACGCAGACAAAGTGGCGCTAATCGAAAAGCTGTTAACTCGCATGCAAGGCGTGCAGCAAGCGAAAGAATCTAAGTACATTATGCTTCACGCCCCAGCAGAGAAGTTAGATCAAATTAAAGCACTACTGCCAGGTGCTGAAGACCCAACTGTTCTTCCTCTTTCTGCAGATAAGCAGAAAATGGCTGTTCACTTAGTGAGTTCTGAAAACCTGTTCTGGGAAACAATGGAACAGCTGAAAGAGTTGGGCGCAAGTTCAATTCTCGTTCTACCAATTGAAAAAATGATGGAGTAAGCATCATGAGAACAGTCGTTTGGCAATCATTAAGTGAGAATCAGCAAGACTTTATTTTGGAGCGCCCTGCTATTGCAGAAGGTGCCAATATCACCACTGCTGTGGCCGAAGTTATTGCTAAAGTTCGAGAAGAAGGTGACTCTGCTCTTATTGAGCTGACCGAAAAGTTTGACCGTGTTAAGCCTGAATCCATTCGTGTTTCTTCTCAGGAAATTAAGGCAGCGTCAGAGCGTTTGTCAGAGTCAATGAAGAGCGCACTAGAGCAAGCTTACGCCAATATTTCTAAGTTCCACAAAGCGCAAAAGCCGCAACCGATCAAGGTGGAAACCCAGCCAGGTGTCCTTTGTGAACAAGTAACACGCCCAATTCAAAAAGTGGGTTTGTACATTCCTGGTGGCAGTGCGCCTTTGCCATCGACTGTTTTGATGCTCGGCGTTCCTGCAAAAATTGCAGGTTGTCGTAAAGTCGTTCTTTGTTCTCCACCCCCAATCGCTGATGAGATCCTTTATGTCGCGAAACTGTGTGGCATTGATGAGGTGTATAACGTCGGTGGTGGACAAGCAGTTGCTGCAATGGCTTATGGCACCGAGACGGTATCGAAAGTAGATAAGATCTTTGGTCCGGGCAACGCTTACGTGACCGAAGCAAAACGACAGGTTAGCAATGATTTCCGCGGTGCTGCGATTGATATGCCAGCAGGGCCATCAGAAGTGTTAGTGATTGCAGATGAAACCGCAGATGCAGACTTTATCGCTGCGGATCTTTTGAGCCAAGCGGAACACGGTCCTGATTCTCAAGTGGTATTGGTGACTCCTTCTCCTGTGATTGCTGATCAAGTGACGGATGCGGTTCAACGTCAGCTTAAGGAGCTATCTCGTGCAGACATCGCAGAAAAGGCTCTGGCATCAAGCTTGATCATTATTTCCGAGTCGATGACGCAGTCAGTTTCTATTTCCAATTACTACGGTCCTGAGCACTTGATTGTTCAGACTAAGAACCCTCGTGAGCTTCTACCTCTATTAGATAACGCAGGTTCTATCTTCCTTGGGGATTGGTCGCCTGAATCTGCGGGAGATTACGCATCGGGGACTAACCACGTCCTTCCTACTTACGGTTACACACGTACTTATTCAAGCTTAGGTTTGGCGGATTTCTCTAAACGAATGACGGTTCAGGAGCTTTCTGCTGATGGTTTAAAGAACCTTGCACCAACGGTAGTCACGATGGCTGAAGCGGAAGGTCTGGACGCTCACAAACGTGCTGTTACTATCCGCGTAGAAAAATTAGTAAGTAAGTAAGAATAAGAGAGTAATGAGATGGAAAAGCTAGCGCGTAAACAAGTCCAACAGCTTACCCCTTATATGTCGGCTCGCCGAATCGGTGGTACGGGTGACGTATGGCTAAATGCCAACGAATCACCATTTAACAATGAATACAAAACAGACTTTGCTCGTCTTAATCGTTACGGCGAATGCCAACCGAAAGAACTGATTTCTGCTTACGCAGCCTATGCGGGTGTGAAAGCAGAACAAACACTGACTTCTCGCGGCGCAGACGAAGGTATTGAGTTATTAATTCGTGCATTCTGTGAGCCGGGTGAAGATGCGATTCTTTACTGCCCACCAACTTACGGTATGTACGCCATCAGTGCAGAAACCATCGGTGTAGAGCGCAAAACCGTGCCGCTAACGTCAGATTGGCAACTAGACCTTGCAGGCATCGAAGCTAATCTGGATAACGTGAAACTGGTTTTTGTATGTTCGCCAAACAACCCAACGGGTAACTTGGTTAAGCGTGAGGACATTGTGTCTCTGCTTGAGATGACAAAAGACCGTGCAATCGTGGTGATGGATGAAGCGTACATCGATTTTTGTCCAGAAGCGTCAACGGTAGACCTACTGGCGCAATACCCGAATCTTGCGATTCTGCGTACTCTGTCGAAAGCTTTTGCGCTTGCAGGTCTGCGTTGTGGATTTACGCTTGCGAACGAAGAGCTTATTAATGTACTTCTTAAAGTTATCGCACCTTACCCAGTCCCAGTTCCAGTGGCAGAAATTGCGACTCAGGCGCTTTCGGAAGCGGGTTTAGCACGAGCGAAGTTTCAAGTTCTCGATTTGAATGCAAACCGTGCTTACTTGCAAGTTGGCCTTTCAATGATTCCGGGTTTGGAAGTGTTTGAAGGGTGGGGGAACTACCTATTGGTGAAATTCCCAGATGGCGATGACCTTTTCAAAGCGGCTTGGGATACGGGCATTATTTTGCGTAACTCGCCAATTGAAAACTGTGTGCGTATCAGTGTGGGTAACCGTGACGAGTGCGAAAAAACGCTTGGATTTATCAGAAACTACTACGCATAAATAGAGACAGAATTTATCGCTCTCGCTCAATAGCGGGAGCGCCAAAAGAATAGCAATAAGGAAGTTCGAGTGAGCAAACAACAAAAAATCCTTTTTATTGATCGTGATGGCACCTTAATTGTCGAGCCGCCGATTGATTTTCAAGTAGACCGTTTAGACAAACTAAAGCTAGAGCCATTTGTTATCCCAAGCCTGTTGTCGTTGCAGGATGCAGGATACCGTCTAGTGATGGTCACGAACCAAGATGGTTTGGGTACCGACAGCTACCCACAAGAAGATTTTGATGCACCACACAACATGATGATGGAGATCTTTGAATCTCAAGGTGTGAAGTTTGATGATGTGCTGATTTGTCCTCACTTCGATGAAGATAACTGCTCTTGCCGTAAGCCTAAATTGGGCTTGGTAAAAGAGTACCTTCAAGGTGGCAAAGTGGATTTCCAAAACTCTGTTGTGATTGGCGATCGTCAAACCGATCTTCAACTTGCAGAAAACATGGCAATTCGTGGCATTCAATACAACCCAGAAACCATGGGTTGGAAACAGATCCTGAAAGATCTAACGGTGAAGGCTCGCGTTGCTGAAGTGGTTCGCACCACAAAAGAAACAGATATTAAAGTATTCGTTAATCTTGATGAGCAAGGTGGTAACGACATTTCTACAGGTCTTGGCTTCTTTGACCACATGCTGGATCAAATTGCGACGCACGGTGGATTCCAAATGGTGTGCAAAGTGGAAGGTGACCTGCACATTGACGATCACCACACAGTAGAAGATACCGCTCTTGCGTTAGGTCAAGCCTTGAAAGAAGCACTGGGTGACAAACGTGGTATTGGTCGCTTTGGCTTTAGCTTGCCAATGGATGAGTGTTTGGCGCAATGCGCACTAGACCTATCAGGTCGTCCTTACCTTAAGTTCGACGCGCAATTCAGCCGTGAGCAAGTGGGTGATCTTTCAACAGAGATGGTGGTTCACTTCTTCCGCTCTCTGACTGACACATTAGCGTGTACGCTGCACCTGTCTTCAGCGGGCAACAATGATCACCACATCATTGAAAGCTTGTTTAAAGCGTTTGGTCGTACTTTGCGCCAAGCAATCAAAGTAGAAGGCACTGAGCTACCAAGTAGTAAAGGCGTGCTTTAAGGCTAACCTTAGCAAGGAGAAAAACAGTGACAGAACAGAAAGTTGTCATTATCGATACTGGCTGTGCCAACGTCTCTTCGGTGAAGTTTGCTATTGAACGCCTAGGCTATGACGTAACGATTTCAAAAGATCCGCAAGTTGTGTTATCGGCAGATAAGCTATTCCTACCAGGTGTGGGAACTGCCAGCGAAGCGATGAAGAACCTAGAAGAGCGCGATCTTATCAGCTTGGTAAAACAGGTAGAAAAGCCGCTGTTAGGTATCTGTTTAGGCATGCAACTGCTGGGCAAAGTGTCTCAAGAGAAAGGGCAGAAAGCCGACGAGTTGGTCGAGTGTCTTGGACTTTGTGATGGCGAAGTGAAGCTACTACAAACTGGCGATTTGCCGCTGCCGCATATGGGGTGGAACACGGTCTCTGCAAAAGCAGGTAGTCCACTTTTCAAAGGTATTGAAGAAGGAGAGTATTTCTACTTCGTGCACAGCTTTGCAATGCCTGTTGGGGATTACACGATTGCTCAATGCGAGTACGGCAACCCGTTCACAGCAGCAGTACAAAGCGGTAACTACTACGGCGTGCAATTCCACCCTGAGCGTTCTTCAAAAGCGGGCGCGAAGCTTATTCAAAACTTCTTAGAATTATAAAAGGGATTTAGTGTGATTATTCCAGCTCTTGATTTAATTGAAGGACAGGTGGTTCGCCTTTATCAAGGTGATTACGGCCAAGTAACTGAGTACAAAGTCGACCCAGCAGAGCAGTTCAACTTGTACCACCAAGCTGGTGCTAACTGGCTGCACTTGGTGGATTTAACTGGCGCGAAAGACACGACAGCACGCCAGCTTGATTTGATTGCAAAGCTACTAGCAAGCACGCCAGCGAACATCCAAATCGGTGGCGGCGTACGTACAGAGCAAGACGTGATTGACCTGCTAGAAGCTGGTGCTCAGCGTGTTGTTGTTGGTTCGACAGCAGTAAAACAGCCAGAGCTTGTGAAAGGTTGGATGGAAAAATACGGCGCAGAGAAAATCGTTCTCGCGCTAGACATCAACATCGATCAAGACGGCACGCGTAAAGTGGCGATCTCTGGTTGGCAAGAAGACTCAGGCGTGACTATCGAAGCTCTGATCAACGATTACCTAACGGTAGGTTTGCAGCACGTGCTTTGTACGGACATTTCTCGTGACGGTACGCTAGAAGGCTCAAACGTAGAGCTTTACGTTGACCTATGCAAACAGTACCCACAAGTGCAGTTTCAATCTTCAGGTGGCATTGGCTCATTAGCAGATATCGAAGCGCTAAAAGGCAGCGGTGTGGCTGGTGTGATTGTTGGTCGTGCACTGTTAGATGGTAAGTTCACAGCAGAGGAGGCGTTTGCATGTTGGCAAAGCGAATAATTCCATGTCTTGATGTTCGTGATGGACAAGTGGTAAAGGGCGTTCAGTTCCGTAACCATGAAATCATTGGCGATATCGTTCCTCTGGCGCAGCGTTATGCGGAAGAGGGCGCAGACGAGCTTGTGTTCTACGATATTACTGCTTCAAGTGATGGTCGTGTCGTCGATAAAAGTTGGGTTGCTCGCGTTGCTGAAGTGATTGATATTCCTTTCTGTGTGGCTGGTGGTATTAAATCAGCGGAAGACGCAGCGCGCATTCTTGAGTTTGGTGCAGACAAGGTGTCTATCAACTCACCTGCATTAGCGAACCCGCAATTGATTACTGACCTTGCTGATAAGTTTGGTGTGCAATGTATCGTCGTTGGTATCGATTCATACTACGACAAAGAGACGGGCAAGTATCAGGTTTACCAGTTTACTGGTGATGAAGAACGCACCAAAGCGACCCAATGGGAAACGCGTGATTGGGTGCAAGAAGTACAAAAACGCGGCGCTGGTGAAATCGTACTGAACATGATGAACCAAGACGGTGTGCGTAACGGCTACGATATCGAACAACTGAATATGGTGCGCGAAGTATGTAATGTACCGCTGATTGCATCGGGTGGCGCGGGTGCTATGGAGCACTTTGCGGAAGCATACCAAAAAGCCAATGTGGATGGCGCGCTTGCCGCATCGGTATTCCACAAACAAGTCATCAACATTGGTGAATTAAAGCAGTATTTGAAACAACAAGGCATTGAGGTACGACTATGAGTGTGAAAGCCGCCGAAGTAAGTTCGCTAGCTGAGCGAATCAACTGGGAAAAGGTGGATGGTCTGGTACCTGCCATCGTACAAGATTTCCAATCAAGCCAAGTGCTGATGATGGGTTACATGAACCAAGATGCGTTGGCAAAAACGGGCGAAACTGGTCAAGTGACGTTTTTCTCTCGAACCAAGCAACGTCTTTGGACGAAAGGTGAGACTTCTGGCAACGTATTGCAATTGGTGAACATGCAGCTCGATTGCGACAACGATACGCTACTGGTGAAAGTTAATCCCATTGGCCCTACGTGTCACCTGGGTAACACAACTTGCTGGGATGTGGACCCTCAAGAGGAGTCACAAATGGTGTGGCTTCATCAACTTGAGCAGCTATTGGCTGCCCGCAAAAGTGCCGACCCAGATTCCTCTTATACTGCCAGTCTTTATGCCCGTGGCACCAAGCGTATTTCGCAAAAAGTGGGCGAAGAAGGCGTTGAAGTCGCGCTTGCGGCGACGTCGGGTGATAAGGCGGAGCTAGTGTGTGAATCAGCAGACTTGGTTTACCACTTGCTGGTATTGCTTCAAGACCAAGGCTTATCGATGAATGACGTAGTGAACAAACTGAAAGAGCGTCATAAGTAAGCTTGCTATAGATAAGTGAAAGCCCCTATGCTCTCGAGCCTAGGGGCTTTTTTAATTTAGTGTTCTTGATTCGGGGTAAAAACCGGCAACAGTGCTAGTAGCGATTAGATTCTGAATCACACTCGTTCCTCGCTGTTCAGAATGACGGTATATTTTCTAATGGTGCTTGCAGTAGAGTTATTTACTTCAAACAGGTACATATATTCACGTCACTCCAACGAGCCTAGGCGAGATCAGGAATTTCATTAAAGAGAGCTCAATAAGCTAGGAGTGGATGATCTTACCCACAACACTTCTTAAATTTCTTACCGCTTCCACAGATACACGGGTCGTTACGACCTACTTTTAGGCTACTTACTGGCTGGTTTAAGCGTGGATCTTGTTCTGGCTCTTCTTGTGGCTCTTCTTCAGGAAATGTGCCGTCAATGTAGTACCAAAGTCCATTTTCTTTTACAAAGCGAGAACGCTCTGTCATACAGTAGCGCTTGCCGTCTTCATCAAAATAAGCGCTAAATTCGACAAAGCCTTCATTGTCATTACTGCCAGCTTCTGTTTTTACAACTTCAAGTTTGCACCAATCGCTGTCGATAGATTGGGCAATGCCTTCACGTTGCTCTTCTGCATTACAGCTTGGGTGGTACGTGTTCACTACGTAATCGACTAGACCTAACACATGCGCACTGTAACGAGAGCGCATTAACTGCTCTGGAGTGGTGACGTCAGCATGGTTGTTGTGGGCCATTTCACAACACTGTTGGTAGGTGCGGTTAGATCCGCAAGGGCAAGAAGAAGCCATAAAATGAAATCTCGATTAATTAAGCGGTAAAAACAAACAACCTCACAATTGCGAGGCTGGGGGTGAGGCATTATAGCGATTTAGGGCGTTTGAGACAGCAGTTCTTGAGCCCATTCCGTCGATTGATTAAAAGCGTCCGCTAATTGAGGTTCGGTTAATTTAAGAACGGTGCAATATCGCTCGGCTAACTCCCAGTCCGCTTGTTCATAGGCGATTGTCATCGAAAGTAAGTGACCAAGTACGCCTTTTCGACTGGTTAATGCGAGTTTTATATCTTCGTCAACGGGGATATCTTCAATGACATCCGAGAGCGGTTGATCGAGCAAAGATCCGAGTAAAGAAAACATGCCTGTCAAAAAAGCCTGCCCAGGGTCATACCTAGTGTTCATTTGACTAAGTAACAGTTCACACATTCGTGCACGCTGAATCGCTAAAGAGTAAAGAGAGTCAGGTTTATCTTCTTGAACGGACGCAATTGCAACTAAGGAAATAAAGCGTCGTAGTCGCTCTTCACCCAGATAAATAAGCGCCTGTCTGAACGACTTAATCTTGGTCGTTAATGTATATCCTGAATTTACGTAAGTAAGCAACTTGTATGACAGCGTCACATCAATTGAAAACAGACGTTCAACCTCATTGAAGTCGATGGGCTTATCTGCAATCTCTTTACAAAGCTGGATGACGGTAAGAAACGCGGGGTTCAACCGTTTTTTCTGGATCATCTCAGGTTTGCTAAAAAAATACCCTTGAAAATAGTTAAAACCGGCTTCTAGAGCTTGCTCAAACTCTTCATAGGTCTCTACCTTTTCCGCAAGAAAGTCGATTTTAAATGGGCTCAACGCCTGAATAAAAATGGCAGCTTTCTTGATCGGCACAAGTCTAATATCAAACTTGATCATGGAAACGTATGGAAGAAAACGCTTCCAAGCTTTCGTCGGAACAAAATCATCCAGAGCAATTTTGTATCCGCACTCATGAAGGTGCTTGATGGCTTCTAACAGTTCTTCTGTCGGTTCGCAGTCTTCAAGGACTTCAATGACGAGAGATTCTTTAGGGAACAAAGTTGGGACCAAGTTCACCAAGCTTTGATGCGGAAAGTTAACAAAGCCAAGTTTGTTTCCTAATGTGTTGTAATGCGTCGACAAAAAATGATCGGATAGCAGTCGACTAGTAGCCAGCTCTGGTTCTACTTCAGGGAAGGTATTTTTAGGGCCGTCTCGAAAGAGGAGTTCGTAACCTATGGTTCGTTTTTCTCTATCCAGAATCGGTTGGCGAGCTACGTAAGAATACTTCAATTAGGTACTTCGTTCTGTTTAACTTAGTATTATGATAATAGCGATTTTTTACAAAATATCTACGACTTGAGCGTGAATCTTCTACACGCTCTACATGCTTAACGCAAATTCTGTATGAACGGTCTCGTTTGTAGGTCAAAACTATCAGAATTTACTTTTAAAACTGAGCCTTGCGTATACCAATCCCCTAAAACAATTCGGGTCTTTTTAACGCCATCGACGTCAAAAAAATGTGTGTTCGGGCGATGTGTGTGACCATGAATCATTAAGTTGACGCAGTTCTGAGACATCACTTTCTCGACCTCATTTTGGTTGACGTCCATGATATCTAATGACTTGCTCATTTTATCATCACGAATATCGGATTGAACTTTTGAGACAATTTTCTTCTTAATGAACCAAGGAATACGGTTAAACAACCATTGTAGCCATGGCTTGTGAACGGTTTTTCTAAACTCTTGGTATTTCACATCGTCAATGCAGAGCGTATCGCCATGTAGGATTACGGCTTTTTGACCATAAAGATCAATCGTGCAGACATCGTCGAGTAATGTCATACCGGTTTCTTTGCAAAAGCGTTTGCCGAGTAAAAAATCTCGATTGCCTTGGATGAAAAAAGTTGGCACACCCGCATCCGTCAGTGCTTTAAATTCTGCACGGATTTGGTCTGCAAAAGGGGTGTTGTCATCGTCACCAATCCAGAATTCAAACAGATCGCCGAGTACATAAAGTGCATCAGCTTTTGTTGCTTCTGTTCGCATGAACGTCACAAAACATTCCGTGATATCAGGACGTGATGGGGTAAGGTGAAGATCGGAAATAAATAATGTCGTCATAGAAATAAGGGGAAGCTATGCCTCCCCATTAACTTATCTTTTAAAAATAATTCCTAAGAATTACTCTTCAATTGTTGTACCAGTGATTACTACGTCTTCTAGAGGTACGTCTTGGTGCATGCCGTAAGAACCAGTGCTAACGCCTTTGATCTTATTTACGATGTCCATGCCTTCGATTACTTCACCGAACACACAGTAACCCCAACCGTCTAGGCTTTCGCTACGGAAGTCTAGGAACGTGTTGTTGTTTACGTTGATGAAGAACTGAGAGCTTGCTGAATGCGGCTCCATAGTACGTGCCATAGCAAGTGTACCCACTTTGTTGCTAAGGCCGTTGTTTGCTTCGTTCTTGATAGGTGCACGAGTCGCTTTTTCACGTAGACCAGACTCCATACCACCACCTTGGATCATGAAGCCGTCAATAACACGGTGGAAAAGCGTGTTGTCGTAGAAACCGTCGCGGCAGTACTGAAGGAAGTTTGCGCTTGTCTCTGGCGCTTTCTCTTCGTTTAGTTGAATCTTGATGTCACCAAAATTAGTGTGAAGGGTGATCATGCTACTTTCCTTTACTGTGTTGTGTTGAGCCCGAGATTCTAGCCTAAGTTCTAGTGCTTTAAAAACTCAGGAAGAGGAAATTCTTCGTTTTGTGCTTGAAGTTTAGCCGATTATCGTTTTATCGGTTAATTGCTATTACCTAACTAGGTTGGAGTTGATATACTCATCTTCTTTTATTCATTCACAATCATAGATAGAGATCATGTTAAAGATATATAACACACTCACAAGACAGAAAGAGGAATTCAAACCAATTACAGCTGGCAAAGTCGGTATGTATGTCTGTGGAGTTACCATCTACGATCTCTGTCACATTGGTCACGGTCGTACTTTCGTCTCTTTTGACGTTGTATCACGTTACCTTCGCTACTTGGGCTATGATCTGACGTTTGTACGTAACATCACAGATATCGACGATAAGATCATCAAACGTGCCGCAGAAAATGGTGAGTCTTGCGATTCATTGACTGAGCGTTTAATTGGTGAAATGCACGCTGATTTTGATGCGCTGAACATGAAACGCCCGGACGTTGAACCTCGTGCGACACAGTTTATTGCTGAAATCATCGAATTGGTTGAGAAGCTAATCGAGCGCGGTTTTGCATACGTTGCAGATAACGGTGACGTAATGTTTGAAGTGGGCAAGTTCAACG
Organism: Vibrio sp. Vb0598; assembly: GCF_033338935.1. NCBI lineage: Bacteria > Pseudomonadati > Pseudomonadota > Gammaproteobacteria > Vibrionales > Vibrionaceae > Vibrio > Vibrio sp. Vb0598. The sequence goes on from NZ_JAWOTP010000008.1 coordinate 207,761, forward strand.
AATACGGTAAGCTGTCTAAGCAAGACCTTGATCAGCTTCAAGCTGGCGCGCGCGTTGATATCGAAACAGCAAAACGCAGCCCTCTAGACTTTGTACTTTGGAAGATGTCTAAGCCGGGTGAACCAACGTGGGAGTCACCATGGGGTCCTGGTCGTCCAGGTTGGCACATTGAGTGTTCAGCAATGAACTCTTCAATCCTAGGTAACCACTTCGACATTCACGGCGGCGGTTCTGACCTTCAGTTCCCACACCATGAAAATGAAATCGCGCAATCATGCTGTGCACACGATACACAATACGTGAACACATGGATGCACAGCGGCATGGTAATGGTAGACCGTGAGAAGATGTCTAAATCTCTAGGTAACTTCTTTACTATCCGTGACGTTCTTGGTCACTACGATGCTGAAACAGTGCGTTACTTCCTAATGTCTGGTCACTACCGTAGCCAGTTAAACTACAGCGAAGATAACCTAAACCAAGCACGTGCTTCGCTTGAGCGCCTGTACACATCTCTACGTGGTTTAGACCTAAACGCGGCGCCTGCTGGTGGTGAAGAATACGTATCTCGCTTCACTGCAGCGATGAACGATGACTTCAACACACCAGAAGCATACTCAGTACTGTTCGACATGGCGCGAGAAGTTAACCGCCTGAAGACAGAAAACCTAGAGAAAGCGAGCGAACTCGGTGCGCTAATGCGTGAACTAGCTGACGTGATCGGTATTCTTCACCAAGATCCTGAAGCCTTCCTAAAAGGTGATGCGGGTAACGATGATGAAGTGGCTGAAATCGAAGCTCTGATCAAGCTGCGTAACGACTCTCGTGCTGCGAAAGATTGGGCGAATGCAGATATGGCTCGTGACAAGCTGACCGAAATGGGCATTGTTCTGGAAGATGGTCCAGAAGGCACAACGTGGCGTCGTAAGTAATTGAATTTTCATTTTTAAAGGGCTGATAATTCAGCCCTTTTATTTTCCATTTCCATAAATTAAAACTTTAACTTTAGGTAATGCTCTGTGGCTCAGATGTATTTCTATTACTCAGCAATGAATGCGGGTAAATCAACAACGCTTCTTCAATCCTCTTTCAACTATCAAGAACGCGGCATGACGCCAGTTATTTTTACGGCTGCGCTAGATGATCGTTTTGGTGTCGGTAAAGTGAGCTCTCGTATTGGTCTTCAATCTGACGCACATTTATTTCGTCAGGATACCAATTTGTATCAGGAGATCGCAGCTCTGAATGAGGTTGAAAAACGTCACTGTATTCTTGTTGATGAGTGTCAGTTCTTGTCGAAAGAACAAGTTTATCAACTTACTGAAGTCGTTGATAAGTTGCATATTCCAGTATTGTGTTACGGCCTTCGCACCGATTTTCTAGGCGAACTTTTTGAAGGCAGTAAGTATCTATTATCTTGGGCGGACAAGCTGGTTGAGCTCAAAACAATCTGCCATTGCGGCCGCAAAGCGAATATGGTTATTCGTACCGATGAACACGGCGTGGCAATTAAAGAAGGCGATCAAGTTGCGATCGGCGGTAACGATAAGTATGTCTCCGTATGCCGCCAACATTACAAAGAAGCGCTCGGTAAATAAGCCGTATTGATACAGAAAAGCCACCGTACTTGGTGGCTTTTTGTTGTCGGTTAGAAAAAGCTAGCCTAAGTCAAAACCAAACCGCTCGAGTAAAACCTGGTAAGAAGATTCAACTTGATGAGGGATGTTCTGCTCGGTTTGAAATCCTTTCTCTGGATAGCTTTTTACGCGAGAGAAATCTTCCATTAGTGCTTCTAGCACCATCATTAATGGCATGTCTTCATTAATGTATTCAAAAAATGGAAGAGCCGCAGAGCTTACTTGGAGCTGAGTGTAGGGTGACTGCCACTGTTTTTCAAATGTCGCGATTGCTCTACGCTCCATAAACGGTTTTTGTACCAGAATAAACGAGGAACATTGTTTTCCTTCCTCTTTTAATCGTTGCTCAGTAAAGCGGACGTTTTCTCCGCTGTTTGTGGATTTAGTCTCGAGCAAAATTGCTTCGCTTGGAACGCCCGACAACTTTGCAATCTCGGCAAAGGTTTCTGCCTCGCTTTTTTCAAACAGTCCATCTGTGAAGCGACCTTCACCCCCTGAAAATACAATCAAAGGTGCCAACTTTTGGTGGTAGAGCTTGGCAGCGTGCTCCGCTACACGCACATCATTACTGCACATCACAAACAAACAGTCCGCAGGCTTCAGTTCATGTTTAAGTTGCATGTAATCCCAAAGCGTTTCTATATGTCTATAGAGTCTCATAGCGCATCCAAAGTTGAATTGAAGTGAAATCGATAACCAAGTGAGAGTAGTTTGTCAGCAAGAATACGCTTGTCAGCTTGCTCTGTGACGGGTGGAAGAGGTATCTCACTTCCGATTTTGTTTATGGCAGCTTGGTAGAACTCAGCCTTGCTGACAGTATGAGGTGTCGTAACATTAATGACTTGGTTGCTTAAATTGCCTAAGGCAAATTTCGCAGCCGAGACAGCATCATCTTGATGAAGCATATTAGCTGGTGCTTTACGACTAACTTGTTGAAGCCTTGCTGCAAAGCGAGATGGGTGTCTATCTGGCCCGATTAATCCGCTACAACGTAGAATAACAAAGCTAATATTCGAGTCGATAACATGCTGCTCTGCTTGAAGCATAATACGTGCATTGTCAGAGAAATAAGGGCTTTCGGCTGCTAAAGAGAGTGACGCGTCAGCTTCTTCCATATCGGAAGCAAGGTTAGGGTAAACCGTTGTAGAGCTGATCATGAGAAGTTTTTCAACGTTGTTTTGCTTAGCTGCGTTGGCAAGTATTTGCCATTGCTGTGCATATTCTTGACCGCGTCCTTTACGAAATCCTGGAGGAAAAGCACCGATAACGTGCGTAATTTGATGCTGTTTGAGCAGCTCATCTAGCCGTGCTGTGGCGTTCAATTGATTGAAATCGAACAATGCGGAGTGAGTTAATGAGGTGGGTAACTCTTTTAATCGAGTTTGGCTACGACGAGTGACAACAACATAGTGTCCATCTTTCATCAATGTTTCTGCTAGCGGAGTTCCGAGCCAGCCTGCACCTACGATCAATGTATTTGCCATTTGGGTCTTCCTACTTACTTATGTCTGCCCGAATAGGTTGAGCAGTTCTGCTTTGGCTTGTTGATGGAGGGGATCTGAATGCCATTTCTGGTGCTGAATAAGGTCAACATTGACTTGCCAAGCCAGTTTTGTGAAATCATCCCCAACTTTTTTTAATGTATTAGGTGAATACGCGACTAAATGCTGTGGTAGAAAGCACCAACCAAACCCTTTATTCGCCAATTCCAACAAAATATAGTAGTTATCAGCGTACCAGATATCTGGGCTAAATGCTTGATTGAGGCCACATGGCTCTGCACTTTTGGATCGTATGACCAATTGACGATGTTGTTTTAATTGATCAATGTGAGTGATTTGCTGCTTTGCTAAAGGATGTGTTGAAGAGACATAGACATCAAATGCAATATTGCCAAGATTGGTGAAATCGATGTGCCTTGGCATTTGTAAATCACTCAAAATAATCCCAGTCGTGGCGCGTTCCGACTTAACCAATTCAATGATATCAGGGCTTGATGCCGTTAAGCATTCAACTTGTAAGTGTGGAAAGCGTTGCTCTAACTTCTTTAGCACATCCGGCAAGCGAGTCAGAGGAATCCCTTCATCAATAGCTAAGACTAATTTGTTCGTTGGCGTGGAAAAGAGCTGCGATGCCCTATTGTTTAGGCGGTCGAGTTGGCTGATTGTTGCTTGTGCATAAGGTACGAGCGCGAGGCCATTCTCTGTTAATTTAGGGTACCTGCCTGATCGATCGAAAAGCTCAACACCACAGTCGATCTCCATATTCATGATGTGCTGGCTCACTACAGATTGAGCTCGCCCCAGTTTTCTAGCTGCTCCTGAAAATGATCCTGCTTCTGATGTAGCAATGAAAGCTTGCAGTTGTTCGATGGTAAACATATCGCTTAAACCGATGGTATCTAACTTTTGGTTATCTAAATAATAGATAAAATTCTAAGCATTGAGTAGAACTATTTGGACAGAGAAATATGACTCGTAACGAACGAATTTTTCATGCAGTACTTTTTGAGTTAATCGCACTCGCGATTATTGTACCAGCGGCTTCATTGATCACTGGAAAGGGTTCTAGTGATCTCGCGTTGGTTGGGATCGGGTTGAGCATGTATACCGTGATATGGAACTACATCTACAACTTGTACTTTGATAAGTGGTTTGGTGGCAATCGAGCTGAGCGAAGTTTAGCGATGCGGCTTGGACACACTATTGGTTTCGAGGGAGGATTGATCTTTATCTCTCTACCTGTGATTGCCTGGTTCTTAGAAATTACGCTTCTTCAAGCTCTAATGCTGGAAGCCGGCTTCCTCGTTTTCTTCCTATTTTATGCCACTGGTTTTAACTGGTTGTATGACAAGGTTCAACCATTTAGCAAAATGAAAAAGCGATTATTGCCACAGGCATCGACAGGAAAAATATAGGACTAAAAAACGCCACCGAGTTCGGTGGCGTTTTTTGTTCAAATTACACAGACAAAACTCTTAAAATCTTATCTGCATGTTCTGCAACTTCAATGCCTTCGTCTGTTAGATAACCACCGTCAGGCTGTGTACAAAGTTGCTTCTTATATAGACGAGCAACGGCTGCCTGCATTTCTTCTGACGCGTCTGTATGAACTTTAATACCAGTTGCAGCACTACTTAGGTCGAACTGAAGAAGTAGATTCAATTCGGCGATATGTTCAGCTGAATATTTCATAAATGATTCCTTTGCGCTTTTTTTACCAAGCTAGTCTGAAAAGTAGCGTTGGGCAACATTCAACGACAAGAAGTGTTAAGTATGGCGCTATCAGGCTGATATAACGCAGGATCTTTGTTCGAAAGGCCGAATACTTGTTAAGTATCAATGATACTTACGGTAGCGAATGATAGGCGCTATTTATTGCTTGATCTCCCAATAACAACGATTTTAGTAAACACGCCAAATAGCACTTGAAAAAATAAGGAAATAGAGCGATTATCCGCGCCTCTTTAAATGTTTCTAAATGTTACACCAGAATGAACTTTAATCAGTTTGACTCACTATTACCGCCACAAGCTGCGGAACGCGCGGCTGAAGTGGGGGTAGGCAAAGCAACGAAAGCTCCAATCAAATCTTTTCTGCTCGCCATTTCTGCGGGGCTTCATATTGGTATTGCTTTCATCTTCTATACCACAGTAACAACAGGCGCAGGCGAGCTGCCTTGGGGCATTACACGACTCATTGGTGGTCTGGCATTTAGCCTTGGTTTGATTTTGGTGGTGGTTACTGGCGGCGAGCTTTTCACTAGCTCTGTGCTGACACTAGTTGCGCGTGCGAGTGGAAAAATCTCTTGGCAAGCACTTATCAAAAACTGGTTGGTGGTTTACTTTGGCAATATGGTTGGGGCCATTTTGCTCGTGGCCTGTATGCTAGTTACCAAGCAATATATGTTTGATCATGGCCAAGTTGGTCTCAACGCGATGGCGATCTCCCAACACAAATTACATCATGGTTTCTTTGCTGCTGTTGCGCTTGGCATTATGTGTAACGTATTAGTTTGTATTGCAGTTTGGATGACGTTTAGTGGGCGAACATTGACAGATAAAATAGCGGTCATGATTTTGCCTGTGGCTATGTTCGTGTCGGCAGGTTTTGAGCACTGTATTGCGAATATGTTCCAAGTACCTATGGCGATTGGTATTAAGTACTTTGCGCCAGAAGCGTTTTGGCAAATGACAGGGGTAGATATTGCAAACTACGCGGACTTAAACATGATGGGGTTCATCGTAAACAACCTAATTCCTGTTACGATAGGAAACATTATTGGTGGTGGCGTATTTGTTGGCATGTGGTATTGGATGATTTATCTACGCGATGAAGATAACCATTTGCGATAAGTTTAGAAGATCACAAGAAAGGCGAACCAGATGGTTCGCCTTTCTTTTTATTTTCAGCCCTAAACCACCTACTTCAGTAGGTGGTTATCATCCGTTTCGGCTTTGCCTGTAAAACTACTCATGCTA
>NZ_JAWOTP010000009.1:0-168495 GCF_033338935.1 Vibrio sp. Vb0598
CAAGGCTCTGACCGAGTGGTGAGCTACCAACTCGATGCTTCAGCAACACCAGTGGACGGTTTAACATCGCAAGGCGCTGCTGTCACACTGACAGAAACCGCAAATGGTGATGGTAGTTTCACTTATGAAGCGACTGCGGGTGGAAACCCAGTATTTACTCTGACAGTAGATACTGATGGCTCTTACAACTTCACACTTGAAGGGCCAATTGATCACGCTGTTGATAGTGATGAGCTGACACTGAACTTCCCAATTATCGCAACCGACTTTGATGGCGACACCGTTACTGAAACCATTCCAGTCACGATTGTTGATGATGTACCGACCATTACAGCGGTGGATGCGTTGAGTGTCGATGAAGACGATCTTAGCGGTGTGGGCTCAGACCCAGGCGGCGATCTGTTCGTTGAAGGCGCGTTTACGACCACACAAGGCTCTGACCGAGTGGTGAGCTACCAACTGGATTCAACAGCAGATCCTGTTGCGGGGCTGACATCTCAAGGTGAGGCGATTACCTTGGTGGAAACCGCGAATGGTGACGGCAGTTTTACCTATGTGGCCACCGCTGACGGCAATCCTGTCTTCACGTTGAATGTCGCAACAGATGGTACGTACGACTTTACGCTGCAAGGCCCGATTGACCATGCCGCCAACAGCGATAGCCTGACGATTGATTTCCCAATTATTGCCACCGACTTTGATGGTGATACGACTTCGGCGACCATTCCAGTCACGATCACGGATGATGCGCCAATCATCGATAATGTTGTGCCTCTGGCTGTTGATGAAGATGATTTATCAGGCATTGGCTCAGACCAAACTGACGCTGTGTTTGTTGAAGGCGTGTTCACTACTACTCAAGGCTCAGACCGAGTGGTGAGCTACCAACTTGATTCAACTTCTGATCCTGTTTCGGGATTAACCTCCCAAGGTGAGCCTGTTACTTTGGTAGAGACTGCGAATGTCGATGGCAGCTTTACTTACGTGGCTACCGCGGATGGCAATCCTGTCTTCACCATGAACGTGAATGCTGATGGCACATACAACTTCCGTCTGGAAGGGCCGGTCGATCACGCGTTAAACAGCGATGAATTAGTACTGAACTTCCCAATCATTGCAACAGATTTTGATGGCGATACGACGACCGCGACCATTCCCGTCACGATTACTGATGACGTTCCAACCATTGACAACGTTGTTCCACTAACAGTAGACGAAGATGATCTCGCCTCAATTGGCTCAGACCAAAACGATGATGCGTTTATGTCGGGGTCTTTCAGCACAACTGAAGGCTCAGACAGCGTTGTTAAATACCAGCTTGATGCAACGGCAGATCCAGTAGCAGGGTTGACCTCTCATGGTGAGCCTGTCGTGCTTGCAGAGACAGCAAATGGTGATGGCAGCTTTACTTACACTGCCACAGCAAATGGCAATGACGTATTTGAATTGGTGGTGAAGCCAGACGGCAGCTACACCTTTACTTTGCAGGGTCCACTAGACCATGCGGTGAATAGCGACAGCCTGCAAATCGACTTCCCGATTATCGCAACAGACTTTGATGGCGATACGTCGAAAGAAACACTGCCTGTTACCATCGTTGACGATAAACCAACCATCACTGACGTAGACGCGATCCGTGTGGATGAAGATGACTTAGCGACGATTGGCTCTGACGGCGCAGATCCAATTTCAATCGATGGCAACTTCACTACAACGCAAGGCTCTGATGGGGTAGTAAGCTACCAATTGGATGCGGCTGCAACGCCAGTTGATGGCCTAACATCACAAGGTGTGGCAGTGACCCTGACTGAAACTGCAAACGGTGATGGTAGCTACACTTATGAAGCGACAGCAGGAACTGAAGCAGTATTTACGCTGACCGTTAATACGGATGGTTCATACAACTTTACGCTGCAAGGTCCAATCGACCATGCGACGGGTAGTGATGAGCTGACACTGAACTTCCCAATCATCGCAACGGATTTTGATGGTGATACCACCACAGAAACGATCCCAGTCACCATTGTGGATGATAAGCCGACCATTACCGATGTCGATGCAATTACCGTTGATGAAGATGATTTAGGTACGATTGGCTCAGATCAGACTGACCCGATTTCAATCGATGGCAACTTCACTACCACACAAGGCTCGGACCGAGTGGTAAGTTATCAGCTTGACGCGTCTGCAACACCAGTGGCTGGCCTTACATCACAAGGCGTGGCAGTCACACTGACGGAAACCGCAAACGGTGATGGCAGCTTTACTTACGAGGCGACAGCGGGTACTGAAGCGGTCTTTACTCTGATAGTGAATACTGATGGTAGTTACAACTTCACGCTTGAAGGTCCAATCGACCACGCAGTAGATAGTGATGAGTTGACACTGAACTTCCCAATCATCGCAACAGACTTTGATGGCGATACCTCTGCTGAGACAATTCCTGTCAAGATCGTTGATGACAAGCCGACACTTGGTGGAATCGAAGCAACAAGTGTGCAAACGGTTGATGAGGATGATATCCCAACAGTCGGATCTGATGGTACACAGTCGAACAGCATTGCCGGTAACTTCATCGCGACTGATGGTTCTGATGGCATTGTCGAGTACAGCGTTTCTGACCTAACGACGCCAGTACAAGGCCTGACCTCTGGTGGTCAATCTCTGGTTATGGTTGAAGTATCAAACGCAGGTGGCGTTTCAGTTTACGAAGCTCGTATTGATGGCACGACGACACCAGTATTCCGTGTAACCCTCGATGCCTCTGATGACAGCTACACGTTCGATTTGCTCGCTCCTCTAGATCATCCAAATGCTGATGGCCAAAATGAACTAATCATCAATTTGCCGATAAACGCGACGGACTTTGATGGAGATGTGTCGAACAACATCACCTTACCAATTACGGTTGTGGATGATGTTCCGACCATTGATGGTTTGCTAGCAGGCAGCGAACAAACCGTTGATGAAGATGACCTACCAGCAGGTACGGATGCTGCAAGTGCAGAAGATACTGTTATTTCAGGTACTTTTGATATCACCGAAGGTGCTGACCAAGTTGCTTCTATTCAGCTGAGTGACCTGACCACGCCTGTTGCGTCACTGACTTCAGATGGTGAAGCTATCACCTTAGTTCTGTCTTCTAGCGCAAACGGCGTGAACGTATACCAAGGTGTCGCTGGCAATCCTACTGAAGTGGTGTTCGAACTGACGTTGGATGCAACGAACAACACCTACGAGTTCGATTTACAGAAGCCGCTTGATCATCCAGATGGTAATCAGCAAAACGAGATTGTTATTAACCTCCCTGTGACGGCGACAGATAATGATGGTGATACTTCACCAGCCTTCACATTGCCAATTACCGTTGTGGACGATGTTCCAGTTGTTACCAATATTGAAAGTCTACGTGTCGACGAAGATGACTTACCTCTTGGTTCTGGTGGCACTAAAGAGCCGTTAACGGTATCAGGTGAATTCGAAGTCACTAGCGCAGATGGTATTGATGCTTTCGAATTGGATCTGAGCTCAAATCCTATCCCGAATCTGAAATCGGGTGGAGAAGAGGTAACACTTTCTCAAGACGTTGGTGCTTCAACTGCTGACGCGCTTGTTTACGTGGGACAAACTCCGGGTGGAGTGACTGTCTTCACGTTGACACTTCATCAAGATGGTAAATACGACTTTGAGTTATCTGGTCAGTTAGATCACGCGGTTAACTCTGATGAGATTTTGTTGAATCTACCTGTGAAGATCACGGATGGCGACAACGATATCATCACTGCGACCTTGCCAGTGACCATCGTAGATGACAAGCCAACCATTGATGCTATTAGCTCTGGTAGTACCTTGTCTGTGGATGAGGATGATATTCCAAGCCAAGGTTCGGACGACACGCCAGAATCCAATATCATTGGTGGCAACTTTGACGTTACTGATGGTGCCGACTCTATCGTTAGCTTCCAGTTGGATAGCTTAACGTCGCCTGTTTCTGGACTTACCTCAGGTAGTCAACCGCTTGAGTTGGTTGAGTTTTCAAATTCAAACGGTGTGATTGAGTACCGAGCTTATGTACAAGGTACGACGGACACCGTCTTTAAACTGACGCTAAATGGTTCAGCAGACAGTTATGAATTTGAACTGTTGGGTGCACTTGATCATCCTGCGGGTAACGATGAAAACTCGTTGGTCATTAACTTCCCAGTCAACGCGACTGATTTTGATGGCGATGTGTCCAATAACATCACCTTGCCGATCACCGTGGTGGACGATGTTCCAGCGATTGTGAAAGTGACAGACTCTAGCCAACAAACCGTTGATGAAGATGATCTTGCCGGTGGATCTGACACGACAAGTAATGATTCTACGGTATTGAACGGCGGATTTGAGGTCGTTGCTGGTGCAGACAAGATTGTCAGCTACCAAGTTTCAGACCTCGATGCAGTCGTGTCTGGCTTAACGTCGAACGGCAGCAGCATCGAGTTGAATCTAGTAGGCACGAATGGTGGAGTAACCAGTTACGAAGCGGTTATTACTGGCACATCAACTAAGATCTTCACGCTGTCTCTTGATGCGAATAATGACAGCTACCAATTTGAGCTGTTGGGACCAATCGACCATGACGCTGTTCAAGGTGAAAACAACCTTGTCATTGATATTCCAATTACAGTAACAGACTTTGATGGTGACACGTCATCATCACTGAATCTTCCAATTACCGTAGTTGATGACATTCCCGAAATTAAATCAGCAGATGCTTTGGCTGTTGATGAGGATGACCTTGCCAACGGCTCTCAGGCAACCAACAAAGACAGCCTAGAAGCGACGGGCAATTTCGATACGGTGGAAGGGGCAGATACCGTTGTCTCTTATCAGCTGGATCTTACTTCTAACCCGATATCAGGAGTCACTTCAGGTGGTCTTGCGGTGACGTTAGTTCAAACCGCGGTAAGCAACAACAACTTTACTTATCAAGGTCAAACACCTGATGGTAACTCAGTATTCACGCTAGTTTTGAACGCTGACGGCTCTTACAAGTTTACGCTTGAGGGTGCGCTAGATCACTCAACTCAAGGCGAAGATACACTCATACTTGATCTCCCAGTCTTTGCGACCGATGTCGATGGCGATACGGCCGGTATTAACTTACCAGTGACGATTACCGATGATGTTCCAACCTTGCACGATGCATCTATTTCGCGTGTTGAGGGACAAGGCAGCCGCACGGTTCGTTTATTCCGAGACCCTGTAGAGGGGGATGATGACCTTGGTGCTGACGGCGCACAAGTGACTTCATTCTCGGCTGATGATTCAGGCATTTACTTTAAGCAAAACGGTGTTGATTCTGATTCTGTCGATTTGAACGGCAGCGACCAAGTCGTATTTGTTCACAAGGTTCTTGACGGAGTGGATACTGAAATCGGTCGTTTGGTTGTTCGAACCGATGGCAGTGTGTCATTCCGTCCGAATGACGATCTTGACCATACCGAAACCGACTCGATTGATTTCACCATCAACGTTGTTGCAACCGATGGTGATGGCGATATCGCAGATGCCGATGTGGATATCTCGATAAGAGACCGCAATGCGCAAATTGACACGTCTACCGTTACTGCGTTCGAAGACCAAGGGCGTGATGGTGTCGTTGTGGGCGTTGACTCTGCAAATACTCAGGACAACTTGTCGACGCTGGATGTTAGCCCTGCGAAAGTCGACCTGGTTATCAATTTACATGATATCGACCGTAACGAGAGCTTAGGTGACATCACTATTCGAGATGCTGATACTCACAACGGTACGTTCTACTACAGAGACGGCAGTGGCAACTACATTGAATTAACATCTGTGGGCAATACGGTTGTTCTCGACGCATCAAATGTTGAGCAGTCATTCAATGGTGAGCTTGTCTCGTTAGATAACTTGTACTTCGTACCAGATCGTCATACATCAACCGATGCTTCTGGTATCGATCCTCGTATCCGCGTGGAAATTCTTAACAATGGTACGCCAGATCATACGATTAATGGTCGTTTAGACATTGAAGTTGCTGCCGTCGCAGATATTGCAACGTGGACGGCAAGCAGCGAATTTAACTACTCGGTTGATGAAGATGGAAACAATGTCGCACTTAACATCACGGCTGAAACCCAAGACACTAGTAACCCTGAAGGCATTGTGTACGAGCTTGTCTTTACACAAGGAGAAGGTAATGCAGAGTTAGTCTATTCAGATGGTAGTGCGATACCAAAATCCGGTGGTGTTTATCTGGTGGATGCAAGCCGAATTGATGAAGTTCAAGTTGATCCGATAGATAACTTCTCGGGCGAAATCAGAATTGATGTCACCGCTATTACGACGGAAAACAACAATCCACTGCTTGGGAAAGATACCGCTCGCTCAGAAACCGAAACCATCATTATTGATGTAAACCCAGTTGCGGATAAAAGTAGTTTTACTGTAAACCGAATTAATGTGTTTGAGGATAATGCTCGAACTCAAAATACGGTAGACCCTGTCACTGATCACGACCCACTCCAATTAAGTGAAGTGATCACCATGAAACCATCAGCGGACTTAGATGGTTCTGAAGCGTTATTTGTGCGCATTTCTAACTTCTCAATTGATGGGGTTACTTTGGTGTGGCTGGACTCAGCAAACCCAAGTCAGATAGTAGAAGTGACCGATTCAGGCGGCAATGTACTTTATTACGAAGTGCCAGAGTCTGAATTAGCGAACGTCGAAGTTCTTCCTCCGTTGCACAGCAATGATGACTTTACTTTCAATGTCGAAGGCATTGTGAAAGACACAGCATCATTGTCTACCGGTACGACAGAAGATGTGTTGTCACTGGGCAGTAAGACCGTCATCGTTGGTGTAAAAGGTGTTGCTGACATACCAGACACGGTATTAATTGACGCGGGGAACGTTTGGAACCGATTCGTAGACGGAGATGTGGCCGGGATAGAGACGACTATCGAAGAGAATGGTGTTGTAAACCTTAACTTCTCGGTTGTATCTGGTGAAGTTGCCGATAGACCACAGGATGATTCAGAAGCCATTACTGTTATCCTGTCCAACATCCCCGACGGTGTTCGTGTCGTAGATTCAGACGGTTCAAGCGTTGACCTCACCTTTGTTGGCTATGATGGTAACGGTCAACCGATTTACGAAGCAAACATCACTGGGCTGAATTTTAATTCCGGTATTCAAATTATTCCGGAAGCCTCTTCAACTGAAAACATTGCGATTACAGGGACGATCATTGTTACCGAGAATGATGGTCATAGTCGTGTGATTGAAAGAGAGGTAAGGATCAAGGTCGAACCCGTTATTGACGCTCAAGATAACTACGTTGTTCGATCGGAGGGAGATGAAGATACGCGCTTTGACATCGATTGGAAACCGACGCTCGTACAAAGCCCTGATACCGATGAATTCTTTAGTGATGTAACCATCTCTGGATTTCCTCCAGGCAGCACGGTCTATGTAGATGGTGTGGCACAAACGCTTGTTTCTGGAACACTAACGCTTTCACCGCAAGCCGGTGAATCAGAGCAAGATTTTTCCGCTAAAATCTCTCAAAGTGGCTATGTTCAAGTTCAGTTGGAACAGGACTCAAGTACTGACTTTGACTTGACCACAACCGTCACTGTGAAAGAGATTGACCATGAATATGTTGACGCTTTGAATCCCGGTGAAGGTATCGCTGAGAAAACCATCAATGGTACGGTGAATGTCCAAGTTAATCCAATCGTTGAGCCAGAGGATAAGACGGGGGCAATAGACGACCAAACCCGTCTGCTTGTCACTGAAAGTGGTGGTGGTGCTACCGATATCGTGAAGTCAGATGATCAAGGTAACATTGACTTTACGATCAACACTTCTATGGGGGGCGAATCTGGCGCTCATATCATTAAATACCAAGAGTTTGATGCGTCTTCAGATGAAGTGGTGACTCAACTTGTTGTTCAATTTCACAATGTGGACCCTGAGATCCTCAACCAATTGGTTATCGTCGGTGCACTAAATGAAGGTGGAGGTCGTTGGACAGTAACTAATGAAGACAACTTCTCAATTAAAGCGCCGTCTGGACTTGATTTAACACCAAACGATGACAGTGACGATGGCGATAACGGTGGTCTCTCTCAAATTGGCTTAACCATTTACGCAGAAGTGAATGATTTGGGCGAAGATTTGGGCAACGAAAAAGATGCGACGGTCATGCGCCAAACGGATGTGACACTTGAATTTCCTACCGTTCTCACACCGCAAATGAGTGTAGCGGCAGAGATTCAGGTGGCTGATGATGTCCAAATTCAAGCGTTGGAAGATAATTCTATCAACCTTGGTGCTCAGTTAACGTCGAAAGTTGATGCGATTAATGCAGATGGCGTGGAGGATGTCTTGACTATTATCGTCGATCCTTCAGCTCCTGGTATTCCTCCTGGCTTGGTGATCACGGGGACGGATATCGACTTTGTCAATGGTAAATACGTGTTCCAAGCCCATATCGATGCGAGTGGAAATATTACTGGCCTTGATGGTTTGACGATGCACTTGGCAGAAGATTACGCAGGTGATTTCGAATTACCAATTCGGTTCGTCACTAAAGACACTGAGTCCGGTGATGAAAAAGAAAATAATGTTCAGTTTCCAGTTCAGGTTTTACCGGTTGCAGACGTTCCGAGTTCAGCCGGGGATCAGCCGTTGGATAGCGATGTCACACCAAATGTAAGAGTAGATATCGTCGGTACTTTCGGCTTGGATGCAAACAAACAACCTGTGACTGATCTAAATAACGACGTTCCCACGGCGGATGGTGTTGGTTACGAAGATGGCTTAATCCAACTTAACTTGAGTGTTGATTTTGCCGATCAATTTAACAACACTCAAGGTGGTCGAGAAACACTAACGAACATCAAGTTAGAGCTTGATGACACAACATTAGGTGAGTTTGTTGATGCCAATGGTAACAGCTTAGGAACCAGTATTGAGTTTAATGAAGCTGAGATTTTAGCTGGTGCGCTTGACAATGTTCTGTTTAAGCCAAAAGAAAATTACCCCGTAGGTGGTGGCCAAAATACCGTCAAGATTAATATCGAGGGAGAAATTACTGATGAAGCTGTGTTTGATCAGTCTATCTTGAATAACTCTGGCGATAATATAGATGTAAGAACCTTCACTGACGATGTCACATTTGAAGTTACGCCAGTCGTTGATGACATTACCATTACAGGTGCCGATCCGACGCAGCCAATCACGGTGATTGGTGACGAAGATACTTTAATTTCGCTGAATCAATCGGGCTCTGGTGTTTCGATCAGCCTGAACGATAATGACGGTTCTGAGAGTTTCGTTTCACTCAAGTTAACGGGACTTCCTGATGACTTTATCGTTAAATCCAATTCCTCTGATTATGTTGTTAAGAACAACGGTGGGGGCGAATGGAGTATTCAACTAAAAGATCTCACTCAGACGTCCATTGACCTGAGTGACATCCAAATTAAACCGCCAAAACACTTTAGTGGCGAGGCTGAGATAGGTATTACGGTCTTCATTCAAGAGGAGTTGCTACAAGTTCCAACGGAACGAAACAACAACTTTACGCTGATTGTTAATCCTATTGGTGATGATGTTGATGTGAATCCCGATACTTCGGCTGCAGGTAATGAGGGCGAAGACATTGTTATTAATGTAAATGCGTTAGTGGTTGATAACAAAGAGTCCATCGGAGATGGTGCGAACTACCAGGAAAATGATCCAGAGACGCTGAGAGTTGAGGTCTCCAATGTCCCTGATGGGGCGAGTGTTTCATTACCTGATGGGGCCGTGTTTACTGACCAAGGCGGCGGCATTTTTGTCTTAGAAATCAATGCTCAAGACTTGGATCAAGTGGTGTTTAATTCTGGGGATCGCAACGATAACTCATGGGATGGTTCGCTGCATTTCAAAGTGCAAGCCGTTGATACTGGGCTCGATGGCAGTCAAAGCTTGGGCTCCGCAGAGGAGTTTGATGTCACTGTTGATGTTGAAGCAGTGAACGATCGTCCAGAGTTCGTCAACACCGTGGATGTGGAAACACCAGAAGATACGCCATTGCTGCTTGATGGTTTCAGCATTACCGATATTGATGCTGTACTCGATGATCCGAATGCTGAATACGTACTCAATGTGAACGTCGACAGCGGTATCTTGAAGCTTAATCCAACGCTCATCACTACTTACAACCTAACCGTGAGCGGTGATGGTACGGGCTCCGTTGAACTGAAAGGCACAGTGGCCGATCTAAACAATGCCATTGCAGACGGTCTGATTGAGTTTAATCCAGACCTGAACTTCTTTGGTGACGTTCAGGTGGACGTGACAGTCGATGACCAAGGTAATGAAGGTATCGTAATTGGTGGGGTAGATGACACCCTAAATACCAACAGCAGCAGCTTCAATATTGAAGTGACAGCGGTGAATGATACCCCAGAAACTACGCCAGTGACGCTACCGGATATTGAAGAAGACAGTGGTGTGTTCTCCATCTCTGAAGCGGACCTTATTGCGAATGCGACAGACGTAGAGAACGATAATCTCACGGTTAGCAATGTTCAGTTAACGGATCCGAATTCGGGCAGCATTACTTTCAACAGTGGCACGGGAGAGTGGGAATTTACCCCAGCACCAGATTACAACGGTCCAGTTGAAATCACGTACACCATTACAGATGATGGCACGACAAATGGTGCGTCCGATCCTAAATCGGTTAACGGCAGCGCATCGTTCAACGTAACGGAAGTCAATGATGCTCCAACGACGTCTGAAGTGACACTTTCTGATATCGCAGAAGACAGTACGGCGGTTGATATTACCCAAGCTGATTTGTTGGCGAATGCGTCTGATATTGAAAACGACCCCTTGATGGTGAGCAATGTCCAGTTGGTTGATCCAAGCAGCGGCACATTGGATTTCGACAACGTAACAGGTACATGGTCATTTACTCCTGCGCCTGGCTACAACGGCAAGGTCGATCTGACCTACGACATTACCGACAACGGTACAACGAACGGTGTTTCAGATCCTCAAACGGTGTCAGGAACGGCGACCTTCGAAGTCACTGAGGTGAACGATGCACCGGTAACATCAGAGGTAACGGTGAGTAGTACCGAAGAAGATGGTGGTTCGGTAACTATTACGGCTACTGAGTTGCTGAGCAACGCAAGTGATCCTGAGTCAGACAACTTGACCGTCGATAATGTTGCGTTAGTGGACCCAGCTTCCGGCACGCTGACTCAAGTGAGTGCGACAGAGTGGACGTTTGAACCCGCAGCAGATTTCTTTGGTGACGTTAATTTCACTTATGAAATCACAGATGACGGAACCACTAACGGCGCTCCAGACCCAATTACAATCGCGGGCACAGCAGTGTTGAATGTTGAAGCGACCAATGACGCACCTGAAATCACTGCAGCATCGGTAACGGATACGATCAACGAAGCCGATGGCCAGAAAATAACGGGTATTAGTGTAAGTGACATCGACTTCACTGGTGCGCAGGCGAATGAAATCATGACGGTGACTCTTACAGTTACCGAGGGCGACCTTCGTGTCGAGCCGCCAGCAGGTAGTGGTGTGACTGTTGGGGCGGGGATGGCTGGTGAAATAACCCTAATGGGCACACCAGATAATATTAACTCCGTTCTTGGAGCAACAGACGCTTCTGAGGGTGTATTTGTGGATGCAGGAGATGTCAACGCAGCTTCAATCACTTTATCGGTGAAAGTCGAAGACAACGGTGTGTACTTCGAAAATGCATCGGGTTCCGCATTGGAGGCGAATCAAGATTTCACTATCAATGTGACACCTGTAGCTGATGCACCTACATTGAGTATCAATCCTCAGTTTAATTACATTCGTCAAATTGCGGCTAGCCAAACCGCGAGCAGTCAAGGTTTAGCGATTGTCGGAATCATGGCGGCGCTTACTGATATTGACGAGGTGCTGTCTTTGGAGCTAACGGGCGTACCAGCTAGTGCTGAGGTAACAAGTGGCGTTTCTCCATCAGGTATTAGCTTCGATGGTACCACTTGGACAGTACCAAGCGATGAAATTGATACGCTAGAAATTGTCGCAACAGATACTAACAGTGGTATTGATGTCGGTTCTTACGATATTTCGCTTACGGCGATATCAACGGAATCTAATGGCGATGAAGCGCAGTCTTCACCTGTCCAAATTAGTTTGGATGTGAGTAGTGATAGCGACGATATTGACCAGTCAACCGCAGTGGACGACAGCTATTTAGTCGGTGGAGACACAGGTATCAACTTGATTGGTGGCGACGGTGACGACGTTATTCTGGGTGGCGATGGCGATGACGTGCTTATCGGTGGCTTAGGTTCAGATATCTTAACGGGTGGAGACGGCAGCGATATCTTCAAGTGGACGGTAGACTCCGTTGATGAAGGGGCAGTGGATACCATTACTGACTTCACTGTTAACGAAGACAGTATCGATTTACGTGAAGTTATCTCTGATCTCAATAACTCAATGATCGACATGGATGATCTGCTTGGTCACATTTCGGCAGACTACGATGCATCGACGGAAAGTGTTTCTCTGAACATTACGACGGATGCAAATGTTCAACAGACTATTGTCGTGGAAAACTTAGGTACTTCAATCGACTTCAACGGTCTCAGCTCCAACGAGATTGTAGAGTCATTGCTCAACAACGGTGTTATTGATAACGGATAAACCTGTATACAACACAAAAATGGGCGGCTCTGATAAGCCGCCCATTTTTTTCGGGAACGCTTGATTTTAAACAGGAGATATTTGAATCGAAATAGAAAGCAAGAACGAAGCAAAGGGGGTATCTTGTTACGACGTTATAGTGATAGTTGGAAATTAAAATAGCGATAATTTGACGTTAAATCGCCTAAACGTGGATGTCTAGCAAGCTGCCAATGATTTCATTGTTTTTCTCTATGACAGACGCGCCAACTCGGTTATAACCAGCGGCTTGTGCGAGGTTGATGAGAGATTCAACTTTTTGAGAGGGAAGGCTAGGTGTTGAGGCTGTTATTGCGACATCCGCAACCGCAGCTAAATCGATGCTGTGATCAGAAAGCTCTTCTTTTACCTTACTTACATTATTGCTAATGCCATGTGCAGCTTTCTCGGCCATTTGTTGTGACATCTGAACGATGTGGTGTCCAGATTGAATTCCCGATACAGGCATATCACTACTCCCAACATTATGATAGTGAGAGCATAGGTGGAGTTTATAAAACGTTCAAGTGTTTTATATCAATGACTTGATTAGGCAAACAGTTTGGCAAGCATTTCTCTTTCTTCACCAGATAGAACCGGTTTTTGCGCTTTATTTAGTTTCACGCTGATCTCACCTTGTAATGACTTTAACTGACTTGCCGTTAAATCACTGAGCTTTTGTTTAAGTTCATTAAATTGTTGTGCGTTCATCTCAATACCTTCGTCGTGATTCGGTTTATCCGTCGTTGCCCGAAATTCTTCATCCTTTGGATACAACATATTTATTCAACCAAAATAGATTAGAATTTGATCGATTGCTTTTTGTCCGAATATTGTCAAGGTGTGTTAAGTGATACGTCAGATTTTTCCTAAGAAGGTACATAATTACCCACTTTGGGGTAGATGGAAGCGTAAAAAGAAAAAGGGAAGCGATATAGCGCTTCCCTCTTACATATGGTTTGAATGTTACTAACTTACCCTGACGGCAAACTTACTAGCAAGTGAATGAAGCTCTGGGAGCATGCGATAGATAAGATGAAGTTGCTGCAATACCATGCGGGCAGAGCTGTCGTCTTCATCGCGCCATTCATTTAAGCGTTGCTCGAGTCCAGCATCATCAATATTAGATAGGTCACACTCCTCACAATGCTGGTGAAGCTGTTTATGAAGTACATCCAGATGCTGATGAATACAACGGTGAGCATCTAAAACGAGTTTATGAATTGACTCATCTTCGATGCGAGTTCTGTGCGCGCCTAATGCAGAAATATAGTTCAACATTGCGTGATTTAACGTTAGGAAGCGAAAACTTTCATCAACAGCTGCGCGATATTTGCCAGGCTCCGCCAGCATCGTACTAATCGCAGAAGAGAGTGAGGCATCATTATTATGGGCCTGGCGGCGAGCGATACGGTAGCTCAAATTGTCTTTCTTGCCGATTCTATACTGACCAATGATCTGATCGAGATACTGCTTGTTCGCCTCTATCGCATCCGACATAACTTTGTGAAGCCTTCTCGACTGCCAGTCGGGCAAAATAACTAATACAGCTCCTACTGCAAGCACACACCCGATGAGGGTATCTGCTAGTCGAGGAAGGACAACTGCGTAACCTTCACCTAGTTGATTAAATAAGAAGAGGACGAGCAGTGTAATAAAACCAGTCGCGTACCCATAGTTGTTCATCCGGAAGGCGAAAAACATCACACCAGAGATAACGATAAATACTAACTGGCTTTCTTGAGAAGGGAAAAAAGTCAGCAGTGGTACACCAATCAACAAACCAGCTAATGTACCTATTACTCGCGCCGTCAATTTTTGGCGAGTGGCACTGTAGTTCGGTTGGCATACGAATAAAGTGGTTAAGAGTATCCAGTAACCTCGGTCGATGTTGAATATTTGAATGATTCCATAGCCAATCGTTAAGGCAATTGACATACGTAATGCATGCCGAAACAGCATCGAATCTTTGTGTAAATTTGCTGATATACGCTGCCACATCGCCTTTAGCGTGTGTGGGTTGGTATCGGCGAGGGTATCTTCTTCGAGGCCTTCAACATCTGGGTTGTTAATGTTATTAAGTTGTTTTTCTACCGTCGCTAAGTTATTGAATAAATATGTTAACTGCATCAGCAGACGTTTCCAGTGCCCTTGCTTTTGTTCTTCTAGATAAGCAAGAGAGTTTTGTACTTCAGCTAATGCCAGAATAGATTGATCGGTATGGGAGTATTCATTTCCTAGCTGAATGGCTAGTGCAATATCACGACACGCTTGGGCTTGAGACTCCAAAAGATATTTAAAACGAAACAGCACATCAGAACGTTCAAATTCGGTCGCTAAATCCTGATAGCGGTAATGGCTAGAACTGACGCGTTCGTGAATGTCTTGAGCGATGAAATAAATATTTAAAAATCGGTCACTAGGCCCATCAATGTGACCCCGTTTCGATCGGTTAAGTAATGTGGTTTTACAAGCGTTTAGTGCCGTAACCGTGGCAGCATTGCATTTTGCAGCTTCAATCCGTAGTGGTTGTGGCGTCAAGTTGGTCACAGGATGAAAAAGCTTGGCTTTCGCATCAAGATAATTCGCCATTTGGAAGAACACATTGGCTAGGCTTTGTTGCACAGGTTGAAGGGGCCAAAATATCTGCCAAATCATGGACATGAAGTAATACCAGGCGGCACCAGTTAAAAGCAGTAGTGGCTGAAACCAAATGTTGGTGCTTTCATGTGCGCCAAGCATAGTATAAATAGCGATCAGCAACGAACCAAAAGCAATACTCGCGTACTTAGGACCTATCGCCCCAAGAATGATGAAGCCGAAGGTTGAGATAAATAATCCCAACGCAAAAGCCCAAGGGGTATCGAACAAGATTTCAATTGAAAAAGCAGCAAGCGCAAAACAGAGAAAGGTGAGAATCAGAGCCTTGATGCGTCCAGTGAAACTGTCATCACTTTCAGCCAAAGCAGCAGCTATAACGCCTAATATTAATGGCGTTATCAGCGTGTTTTGCTCGAAGTACCAAGTTGGGATAACCACACCCAGTAAGGTAATGAGGATAAGAACGCTGTAATTTATCGTCTTGTTTGCCCAATATAGCCGAAATTTAGAAGTTGCTTGCACAATGCGCCTTATGTTTCCGATGAAGAACAGGGGGAATACTACCAGACCCACTATAGCGCGTTTATGATTTACTTTAAGAAAAATTCGTGGTTGCTGATAAAATCAGCAGGGATGTCATTGACTTATATTAAAGCTGCCAGGTCATGTATTGAGGATTGTAAAGCCAGCTTCAAATAACCTCAGCTTTAGGTTATTAAATCGACAGTAATGTGAATTTTATTAAAGAATAGAAGAAGAAGCTTACTTAGGAGCTCGCCGTTGCTACAATTTAGCGCCTTAAAATGATATAAATCGACAACTTCTAAACTAAAAGGCGCACGTTTCATGCAGCTTACTGCCACTAGCAAAGCACAGTTTTTTATTCAAAATGAGTACCATCACGTCGAAATAAAAGAGAACAGTGTTTTATTAAGCTCGATAGGCAGTGAAGAACATATTCCTTTTACGATCTGGAATGGCAAAGTTAGCGTAAAGCGTGGGTTATTATGGAGCTCTTTACAGTTTTTTGCTCATGAACACGAAGGCAAACAACAAAGCTGGCTAGTCCAAGGTTTACCGTGGCCACAATGCCGAAAGTTCGCGCTTGAGGCCGTTCGTCAATATCAAGAGTGGCACAACACTCAGTGCCGAAAACTGGCTGAGTATCTACCTAAGTGGGAAGAAGAGCTTTACAAACTAAAGCACTTACCTGCTTACTTATCGCATTCTCAAGTGGTCTCCTGGGTTGAAAGCCTTAACCAAGAGTTAAGCGAGATGAAAACCACCCTAGAAGAAGCCAAAATGCGAATGCCGAATCGTATGTCGCAAATAGAGCCTTGGCTCATTGATACCTCTGAGGCGCTTGGTGAGCGTAATCGCGATTGGCTAGAAGCAGAACGTCCAAATTGGGAAGTGCTGTTTAATCAAATTGAATCCTCTCCTTTGAATTTATCCCAGCAATATGCGGTATTGCTCAACGACGACCACAACTTAGTTCTTGCTGGGGCCGGCTCGGGCAAAACCAGCGTTTTAACCGCACGAGTTGCCTATTTGTTGCAAAGCCATCAAGCTCAAGCAGAAGAGCTTCTCATGTTAGCGTTCGGTCGTGATGCGGCGACTGAAATGAAAGAACGCTTAGTAGATAAAGTGGGCATGGCGGCAGACGGTGTGCGCGTAAACACATTCCATCAGTTGGGTTTGTATATTCTTAAACAAGTCGAAGAGCAACCTGTCGAAATTAGTCCTTTAGCGTTGGACGAAAATCAACGAACAGCATGGTGTGTAGACTGGTTGAAAAAACATTGGATGACACCCACCAACTTTAAACGTTGGCAAAAACATTTAGACAAATGGCCGATTGCGTACCTAAAAGGGGATGATGAGTTAGGAAGCCATTCAGAAAATCCAAAACTGATCGCTTGGCTAGATTCGCAGCTGTCTCATTTAGCGTCGGTAGGGTTGACCAAAAAGCAAGTACAAGAAAAGCTCGTAAACCACCAAGACTATACGCGTTTAAATAGTGAACTCGCCTTATGCTGGCCATGTTTTACAGCGTGGCAGAAAATGCTTAAAGAAAGCAACCAAGTGGATTTCCCAACCATGATCAGTCGTGCGACAGATTATGTGAATAAAGGAAAGTTTGTCTCGCCATGGCGCTTTATTATGGTCGATGAGTATCAAGATATCTCTCCAGACCGTCTGGCATTGATTGAAGCACTGTGTGAATCCACTCAGAAACAAGCAGGTGCGACGTTATTTGCTGTTGGCGACGATTGGCAAGCTATCTATCAGTTTGCAGGAGCGGATGTCGATCTTATCACTGGTTTTAAAGAACGCTTTGCTCACTCAACCGTTCATCACTTAGATACAACTTATCGTTTCAACAATCAGATTGGTGATGTAGCGAATACATTCGTGCAGCAAAACCCATCGCAGTTGCCGAAAACACTAAACAGCCACATACAACGCAAGCAGAAGAGCGTACATACCGCGCCGAGCAATCAAGTGGAAAAGATCTTGGATCACTTGAATCAACAAGCCAAGCAAACCAAGTCAGTTTTATTGCTAGGACGTAACCATTATCATAAGCCCGATTTGTTCGACGATTGGTTGCGACGTTTCCCTAATCTCGATATTCGCTTTATGACTTGCCATGCGAGTAAAGGACGCGAAGCTGACTTTGTGATTATTCTTTCTGTGGATGAGGGGCAATTCCCCGCTAAGAAGAAGCAAATTCACATTGATGGTGCGTTGACGGAGTCCAAAGACAAATTCCCTTACGCAGAAGAGCGCAGGCTATTTTACGTGGCTATTACACGTGCGAAAGAGAAGGTTTGGATCACGCATACTGGCGCGGGATCTGCATTCGTTCAAGAGCTCGTTAATGGTGACTATCCCATAGTGACTTCCCGTTAAATGCAACGTTTAGAATGTTAAAAACAGCAAGGGCGATACTTGGTATCGCCCTTGCTTTATTTGGTTGGCATCAAAGCTTACATGCGCTCAGCAAGATAGGCTTCGTAATCCGGTACTTCGATGTCTACTTCTTGCTCAAGAAGAGGGGAGTTAAACAGGAACTTAGCGGTGGCTCGGTTCGTTGCTACAGGAATATTCCAAACACTAGCAATACGAAGAAGCGCTTTAACATCTGGGTCGTGAGGTACGGCATTCAGTGGATCCCAAAAGAAAACGAGAACGTCGATTTTGCCTTCTGAAATGAGAGCGCCTAGTTGTTGATCACCGCCCATCGGACCACTGATCATGCTCTTGATCGCAAGTCCAGTTTCTTTACTCAGCATGTGTCCTGTCGTGCCAGTTGCGTAAAGGAAGTGACTCTGTAGCTTTTCTTTGTTTTCTTTTACCCAGCGAAGTAGCTCAGGTTTGCAGTTGTCGTGAGCGACCAAAGCCACATGTTTATGGGTTGGCATGGTACGAATGGTTTTTTGCATCAAGATGTTTCCGTTTGTATGATTTTAAAATTGTTGTGACTCAATAGAACACGTTTTTGGTCTTTCAATCAACAGCCTTAACACGGAATGTCGGCCTATATTCTGACGGAGATAACGATTCTTCGATCGTGTCGTCATGAAGCGTCTTCGGAGTCAGTGGTTTGATGGTTGGTGAGGCATGTTTGTCATAAGCTTCACCCCTTAAGTAATGCGTTGCTTTCATCACGGAAAGCCGACCTTGCTGCACCATTTTATCTGTTGGTGCGAAGAGCACTTTGTTACGTAACAGGCCTCGATATACACCATGACTTAAGTACACAGAAACTAAACCGATCTCCTCAGCTTTGCCGGCACTGCGCAGCTCACTGATGGCCGCTTCAATCGCCACTGCACTGCCAACAATGTAATCTATATTTCCCATATCGATCACACGTTGAACTAGGTTACGTTGTAACTCCTTGTCGTTGTCTGCCCAAAATGAGTCAACAATGTTGATATCACTTCCTTGTATCGCTTCATAAAATCCGGCAGTAACGGGTTTCGTACCACCACGAGTTCGCGGCCCCAAAAGTAAGGCAATGTTGGTCTTTCCTGACCCCTTTGGATGACGAGCTGCCAAATATTGACCCGCTTCGTATCCCATCCAATGCCAGTCAACACCGACAGTCCCTTTTAGCAACTCACTTTGTTCTTCATCCAAGTCGAGTTGGTTCACAGTAGCAAAAACGGGAGTATTCCCTACCCAATTTTTAAGTGAATGCTCGTAAGCCTGTGGGTCCACGGTCCCAAGGATAACTGCATCTGCTCCCCATTGGTTACACAGTGCGAGTTGTTGTTCTTGACGGGTTTTGTTTGGGTAGCCGCCCGCTTCAAGAACTCGTAGCTCGACACCTTCTCTTTTCGCTTCGGACACCATTCCATAGTTTACTGACAACCAGTATGAATCCTTTAGGTGAGGGTATATTGCACATATTTTCTCTGCGGCAACCGCTGGCAAAGAAGCAACGAGGGTTAAAGTGGCTGCAGAATGTTTGAAAAATGTGCGAAATGCGTGTTGATTTTTAACCATGAAATGAAGTTCGTTGGCATAGATTAAGTAAACACTGCAAAATATAACGTAATATGTCGCTGAACACGAACATTAAGGTCATGAAAATATGCTGCTAGCAACTGCAAGCATCGGTCGTAAACTTTTGTTGTCTTTCATTGCGATGGCAATACTGGTCATGTTATCGGCACTTATTGGTGTGTCTGGATTTTCTTTGGTTGCCAAAACCGAAAGAAATGTCGTGGATTCTGCGATTCCCGCCATGATTGAGGCGAGACAAGTCTCTGAGTTGAGTACTCGTATTATTTCGTCTGTACAAATGTTGTCGAACGCAAGAAACGAGCAGGAAAGAAAGGAGTCAGGGCGAGTGCTGTTCGAACAGCTCGAGTCTTTACTCACTCACATCAAGGAGCTCGGGAGTGAGTCGTTCGATTCTCAATTGTTAGAAGCTTTAGAGAATAACGTCCAGAACGTTATCGACAATTTGGCAGAACTCGGTGTTTCGGTTGAAAAAAAGCTGTGGCTTGCAAAAGAGATAGATACTCGTGTTGAAGAAATGCGTCTGCTCAGTGAAGAGCTAGAACAACTAACTCGTACGCAAGTTCAGAATACAAGCACCATTGCTGTTGCTAACGTCACGCATATTTATGACTTATTAGAATCGAATAAAAAATCGCAAGTTTATCAGGCGCTAGATGCACTGGTGGAGGTCGATCTTGATCTGACTGAGCGATTGCATGAACTGCACTTGTTGGCCTTTAAAATGTTGAATCAGATTGAAGAGGCTCGGACATTAACGAATATTGAGCGAATTCAACAGGTTCAAAGTGATTTCGATAGCAACCTCAAAATCATGCAACGCCGTGTACTCGCTGTGGAAGATCCTACGCGCTCTAAGCAAATGAGCCAACTGCTCATAGAGCTTGGTAAGCGTCAGGTCGTATTTTCTATACTGATGCAGCAATACGAGAATAACGAACAGTCACAACAACTGATGCAAAAGACATTAGAGTTGTTCTCAGAGCTTAATGGCACGGTCAACAAATTGGTTGATGATTCAAACAAAACCACTACCGTCGCTGTAGACCAATTGACCAGCACACTGAAATTCGCTCAGTGGTCTCTAACCGTTATTTCAATTGTTGGTTTGATTGTATTGGTGCTGATTTTATGGCGTGTGGTGTACCTTTCTGTTGTGAAGCGGTTAGCGGAATATTCCGCTGCGTTGCTGTCTGTGGCACAGGGTAACTTAGCGGTTGAGTTGGAAGTGAAAGGCAAAGATGAGTTGGCGCATATGGGGCAGGCCATCATCACGGCTCGTAATACCGCGCAAGCACTAAAAGTGGTAGCAGAGGGTGAAGCTCAAGCCAAGCGAGAGCTTGAGGAGCATAAAGAACATTTAGAAGAGCTTGTTGAGCAACGCACTTCGCAGTTAAAACGAGCAAACCGCCGTTTGAATGAAGAGGTTTTGAATCACGCTAAAGCTCGCAAGCAAGCAGAGCAAGCGAGCCGAGCAAAATCGGCATTCTTGGCGACGATGAGCCATGAGATAAGAACGCCAATGAACGGAGTGTTGGGGACAGCACGCTTGCTGATTGACTCAGGCCTCAACCCAATTCAAAAGCGTTATGCAGAAATCATTAATCGTAGTGGTAAAACGCTGCTCGCGATCCTTAATGATGTACTGGATTACTCCAAGATTGAAGCGGGGCATTTAGAAATTCGTCACATGGGCTTCGATTTACACCAAATGGTGGAGGACACTTTCCAGTTAATGAACAGTCGAGCACAAGAGAAGAAGCTGCTGTTCTCCTACCATATTGAAAGTGATGTTAGTCGCTACTGGAAAGGGGATGTCACCAGAATCAGTCAGGTGCTGAACAATCTCGTTGGTAACGCGATTAAGTTCACTGACGAAGGAGAAATTGATATCTACGTTAGCCTGAACCCTGAGGACGAGTCGCAAGTCCTGTTTGAAGTATCAGACACTGGAATAGGAATTGCCAAAAAATACCAGAGAACGTTGTTTGATGCCTTCACGCAAGCTGAAGGTGGGATGAGCCAAACTGGAGGCACGGGGCTTGGACTTGCCATCAGTAAGCGAATCATTGAAGCGATGGGCGGTGTTTTAGAAGTCGATTCCGAAGAGGGAAATGGTAGCCGATTCTGGTTCTCTATTCCGTTAGAGGAAAGCGAACCTGTTGAAACAGGAACCGTGGCAACCGCACGTTGCAAAGTGAAAGCAAAGGTCTTGCTGGTAGAAGATAATGAAGTCAACCGAGTGGTCGCGGAAGGTTTTCTAGAAAGCATGGGGCATCAAGTCGTGATGGCAGAAAACGGCTCACAAGCAGAGCAACTGATCAGCACACAAGATTTTGATATCGCTTTGGTCGACATCAACCTCCCTGATTGTGATGGAACTGAGTTGATCCAACGCTTAAAGCGGATTGAGTGTGATAAGCCGGCCAATAAAGCGCTTGCCGTCACGCCAATGATTGCAGTGTCTGCGCACGTTTTTGCGGAAGAAGTTGAGCGCTATCTAGCCGCTGGTTTTGACGGATACTTGCCTAAGCCATTGGCAAAAGAGGCACTCGCGGCATTGATTCAGGATGCGCTAGACGGAAAGCCGTTGTTGTTGCCACAAAATGCCGACTGTACCCCGTTTGATCAAATTTCGCCTCAAGAACAAGAGCTACAATCAAAGGTCGTTCAAGCACCCCAAAAAAAGGAACCCGATGTGGTTATCATTAATCCGAGCGTGATTGAGTCCGATATGAAAATCTTGGGCAGAGATAAGATGTTGCACATTATTAATCTGTTTAGATCCACCAGCACTGATGTATTAAGCAAACTGCAAGCGTCTGCTGAGGACAATGATAGTAAAGAAGTAAAGAACCTTGCCCATAAATTAAAGGGCAGCGCGGGAAGTTTAGGACTAACTGCATTAATGAACGCTTGCCAAGCAATTGAAGCCGCGGCTCAACCTTTAGATACCTATAATGCGACTAAAGATGATTTAGTTTCTCAAGTGTCTGCATCAATTCAAGCTCTGGATGAGTTAATGGCGAAGTAATCCATCGAGCATTGAAAATAAAAAAACCTCCGGCTTTCCGGAGGTTTTTTCTATTCGGTCATGTCATCTTCCCACTCGAATCGAGTGTCTAGGGCATAAGGGTCATCATCAAAAGGATGTTCCACTTTGCCACGCAAGTATTCGAGTTGATGCTCAAGCATATTGACCGTTTCGTAGTCTCCCTCAGAACAAGCAACGTAAATCTGTTGTTCAAGAGCGGCAATGTTATCTCGGATACCCATGAGAACCCCCTTAAATCATCATCGATTCTCAAAACGATTATAGTCAAGTAATCCAAATTCGATCGGTTGTTTTGTACGGTACCAATTGTGTAAACGATCGCTAAATGACCAGAATTTTTCTGAGCTTCTACGAATCGCAAAATTATCCAATAACTTAACGTAATCGGACTCGTTTTGGATGGCACTAAATTGATCGACAAAATCTTTTACTTGGTTTTCGTTGATCGAGAAAAATGCCGCAGGGTAGCTTCCCACAACGCCGCGTACAATGGTCATGTCATCGTTAGCAAAGTCACGGTTACTTTCTTCATCAAACAAGCTAGAGATGTTTGTGTGTGCATTGTTGTGAAGTAAGGTGAACAATTCATCTTCCCCTGATTTACTTCTCACCATAAGCATAGTGATTTGCGGAACGGTTTTCAGGCCTTCACCACGAACGTGGTCAATACGTTTTAGTTGCTTTTCACTACTCGCAGAAAGAGCCGTGTCTTGAATTTCGTAGCGAGGCAGAAGCACATCTGAGACATGTTCTCTCAACAACTCCACCAACTCCGTTTTTGGATCGTCACTCTTATACTGAACGCTGGTTGGTTGGTTAAACGGCTTCACATTTCGTTGTAAAAAGTCACTCAACTGCGGGCTTTGATCTTTATACCAGCTAGATTGAAGTTCATGGCGCATATCGGCGGGTAACAACGAGATAAAGTTACTTTCGCCTTCTAGACGCAAGAAGTCCATAAACATTCGTGTCATGAGCTGGTGGCCGAAGTTACCGTAAACGTCAAACCCAGCAACAAGCAAATAGTGGATACGCTCTAGTAACGCGTAGTCAAGAATCCACACTGTTTTAGGCTGTTCACCAACTAACCCTTGAACAACAGAAGCACTATCAAAATGGCGGAATATCGTTAATGCCGCATTATGGTTGGTGCCATTACCATCCCAAATTACTTCGGTGGATAGGTTTTCACCTTCTTTAAACCAGTTATTAGTGAACTCAGATTTAGCCTCTAGGTAGCGAGCTTGTTGACGCGCGTACTTGACCCAGTTGGTAACAGGTAGCGTGTTACTTTCTTGCTCTGCCGGTAGTTTTAGATTATCAGCCTGAGATCGGTAAAACTCATTTACTTCTGGGATGTCTGCTTTATCTGGATCAAGGAAAAACACCCAAAAGCGATCATTGATAACATTCAATGCCAGTTGGCCACGACAAACTGGGCCTTTGATGTATGCCATTATTGTATTTTGTGCATTATCTAGCATGAACTTAAAGCGCGACTTCACTGGAAGGTCGATGAATGATGTCATCGGGTTTGCAGCAACTTCTGGTTCATAACTCGGTAGCTGACTAACCATGTAATCAGCATCAATAAACCAAGTTTTCCAGTTCTCTATGCGTTGCTTGTTTAACGCGAATGGCATGTGAGTTTTATCTACTATGGTCCCTTGCTCTGGAATAATTCGATAAAACACACGTTCAACCCCTGGATCATCGTACGGGCGACGCGTTGAAATACGTTTGACGGGCTGTCCTGGTGGTGTAGCAGAGCGGACGAGCGTGAAGAATCGGGGATCTTCATCGAGTTCCGAAAAGTAGAGATGAGATAAAAACAAATGCTCATATATATACCTAGCCATCAGCTGATTTTTCAAATCAGAGTGGTTAAGTAATGCTTCGTACTTATCTATTTGCGCTTGCTCTTTCTCACTAACAGGTCGGTGAACGTTCATTATTGCGCCGTTTTCCAACCAAGTCATGAGTGTGTGGTATTCACTGTTTGATAGGTTTGGCATACCAAAAGGCATTCCCCAGGTCGGGTTATCCTTTTCGTATTGCTCGTATTCTTCAATCGTCGGACAGGTTTGCTCTCGGTCTATCGAAAAGTCAAAGCCTTCTAACTGGACTTGGTCAGGCAATGGGTGGCGCTCTTTTTGTTGTAGCAAACGTGCGATAAGGCCTGCATCAATGTTGGCTGCCATGCTTTGATCACGTTCGTTGAGAACCGGATGAAAACCCGCATCGCGCCACTCTTGGGTTGTTTCTGCATCTTCGAATAAGCGTGTTGGTGCTGCGGCTGTGAGTCTTGTTCCTTCATATACCAGTGCTTTACTCGCACCACGGTCAATGCCCTCAACAGAAGAGAGCTTAAGTTGACATGGTGCATCGTAGCACGCGTGGCAGACGACACAGCGGTTATCCATAATGGGTTTAACTTCGCTTTGGAAGAAGTTTGCTTGAGGGGTTTCCACGTCAACTGTGCGTTCACGCACGAGCTGTGGACCAAACAGTTGGTCATAGTTAAGACCAGCATAGGTTGCACAGCCGGCAAACAAAGTAGCAATGCAAAGTGTAAAAATTAAGCGCAAATTCATTGAGTTATTTTACGTGATTAGAATTTGCATTAATTAAAGCAAAATAAGCGGTCAATTACCAAAAGTTGGGTCAATTAGCGTTAATTTTTCTGTTGATTGTCTGAGCGCTTGAAAATGTAACCCTGGCGGTGGACTGTCTGAATTCTGTCTGTTGGAACGCCTTCGTGAACTAGACGCTTTCTCATTCTGCTCATGTGCATATCGAGTGCTCGATCATGTTCAGTAAATTCACGTTTTAGTACTGTTTCGTAAAGAAAATGCTTACTAAGTACTTGATCTTGATGGTGAGTGAGAGTTTGCAGCAGCTTAAATTGAATGCTTGTTAACTGAACAGATTTCTTGTTTGGCAAGTAATTGAGTACCACAGAGTGAGTGCGCTTATCTAGTAATAGCTCTTCATCATTATGGTGAACGCCGTTGTGTTGGCATTGGGAAGTTTTTCCATTTGAAACCTTGGAGTCAAGCACACGGATACCTTAATTATTAATAGTAGTAAAACGTATTATCATTAATATTTATGTAAAAGCAATCAGGTACTTTATGAGCACTGTGATATGCGTAGACAATCTTAATACTTGAGATTAACAGTAGTGATGAATGGTGCGATGGCGCTCTGAACTAAAGTGCTATTGGAGTGCGTATTAGCTACAAATAACGGTGTAATGTTAGGCAAAGATAGAAAGAATTCTCATTTAGTAAATTCGCTTATCCGCTATTTGTGAACTATACATTCTGTTGCAGGAAGCACTTTTCTAATACACACAGAGGTTTATATGACAGCGAAATATGGCGTTAAACGCCGATTAGCGATTCTTGCCGCCGCTTTAATCGGTGCGACAAGTAGCAGTATCGCAGCAGAGAAACCAAATATTCTCGTCATTTGGGGTGATGATATTGGCCAGTCCAATCTCAGTGCTTACACGTTTGGCTTGATGGGGTACAAAACACCAAATATAGACAGTATCGCCAAAGAAGGCATGATGTTCACTGACTATTACGGTGAGCAATCTTGTACAGCGGGCCGTTCTACTTTCATTACGGGCCAAACCGTTCTTAGAACAGGTTTGAGTAAAGTGGGGCTTCCAGGTGCTGATCTTGGCTTGAAGGAAGAGGACGCAACCATTGCCGAAATGCTGAAGCCGATGGGCTATATGACAGGGCAATTTGGTAAAAACCACTTAGGTGATAAAGATGAGCACCTTCCTACTAATCACGGCTTCGATGAATTTTTTGGCAACCTTTATCACTTGAACGCCGAGGAGGAGCCAGAAAACGTCGATTATCCTAAAGATCCTGAGTTTCGTAAAAAGTTCGGTCCGCGCGGCGTTATCCGTTCGTACGCTGATGGCAAAATTGAAGATACAGGGCCTCTAACTCGCAAGCGCATGGAAACCGTGGATGAAGAGACGTTAGATGCGGCACTCGACTTTATGGATCGTGCCGTCAAGGCTGAAAAACCTTTCTTTGTCTGGTGGAACGCAACTCGTATGCACTTCCGTACTCATGTGAAAGAAGAGAACTCTGGAAAAACAGGTATCAGCGAGTATGCAGATGGTATGGTCGAGCATGATAACCATGTAGGTCAGCTACTGAAAAAAGTGGATGATTTGGGTATTAAAGACAACACAATCGTCTTTTACTCCACCGATAATGGCCCACACATGAACTCGTGGCCAGATGCAGGTACAACGCCATTCCGTGGAGAGAAAAATACCAACTGGGAAGGTGCGTACCGAGTTCCTGCGATGGTACGTTGGCCAGGTAAAATTAAAGCTGGCTCTGTTTCGAATGATATCATGCATCACATGGACTGGATGCCAACGTTTGTTGCTGCCGCGGGTGATGACAATATCAAAGAGAAATTGCTCAAAGGTTATAGTGCGAATGGTAAGAAATTCAAAGTTCACCTAGACGGCTATAACTTCCTACCATATTTGACTGGTAAAGAGGATAAGGCCCCACGAGAAGAAATTTTTTACTTCTCAGATGATGGAGACTTAACTGCACTTCGCTATAACAAATGGAAGCTGGTCTTTATGGAGCAACGAGCAAAAGGCACGTTGCGTATTTGGGCTGAACCATTCACCACACTTCGTGTTCCTAAGATCTTCAACTTGCGTATGGATCCTTACGAAGTGGCTGATATCACTTCTAACACTTACTACGATTGGATGCTAGACCGTGCTTACATGCTTGTTCCTGCGCAAGCTTACGTAGGCAGATTCCTTGAAACGTTTAAAGAGTTCCCACCAAGGCAAAAAGCAGCAAGCTTCTCGCTCGATCAAGTGATGGAGAAACTAAAAGAGAACCCAAATAAGTAGGAAAAGCTAAGTGAAGTATCACATATAGAGAGAGGCTCATTAACGTGAGCCTCTTTTTTATCTGTAAAATTCTATCTATTCAGGTTTGTAGAAAGCTTGATGACGAAAACGCCTAACGCTTCAATTGACAAGAGTTATAAACAAATTGGTTCGTAGTGGGCTGCCGTTAAGTTGGCTTTGATTTTTTCACGTAGAGCGATGTGGGCTGGGTTGTTTACCTCTCGCTTATGGTAAACGAACTTGTAAGGGATAGAGCGTATCGAAATGGGGCAGGGCAAAATTTGAAGTTTGAGCGCTTTGCTCCACTTGTTTGCAAAAGATTGAGAAACGATCCCTAAACTGTCTCTTTGGGCGACATACAGCGCCATGCCCGCTAGCGAAGATGTGATCAAGTCGACTTTTCTTTCTTGAATTGTTTCCTTTGCTAGTTGCTCGAACCCCGACATGTTGTTCCATTTTCCTGAAAATAAACAGTGAGTTTCCTCATAAAATTGCTCTTTTGTGAGCGTGCCGTGTACACGGGGATGGTTCTCACGACAGATAACCACGGCTTCTTCCTCATAGGCATCTTCAATAATAAACGCTGCATCTTTCGTGATCACCGTATCGATTACTAGATCGACTTTTTGTTGTCTTAACAGCTCAAATAATAGGAATTTTTCGGGTGGTGATTCATAAAAAATAGTGTTCTTTATCGGGTCCATAATGTGCAACAAAATTTCCGAACAACACACTTCAAAATGATTTCTATCAGATATCGCATTGTCAATAATACTAACCGCTTGCTGGAATTGCGGCAGTAATTGATAAGCGGTGGAGGTTAGTGCGATACCTCGTCCTTTTTTAACGAATAATTGCTTATCTACGACTTGCTCTAAACGCTTTATTGCAGCGCTCACAGCAGGTTGTGTAAGCCCTAATTGTTCCGCGGCTTTTGTATAAGATTGAAACTCCGCAACAACAAGAAAAGTTTGGATCAAATTCAAGTCCATAACATCACTCATAAATTTAATTTATAGGTTAACTAATTTTGACTGCATTTATCGCCTGAAATTAGTGCTTTATCTTATATCAACAATGGTATTGAAAAGCGAATACCGTTTTTTACGCACTAGCGAACTCTTGGAGATAATATGAAAAATGCGACCAAAACGAGCAGTAAAAAACTCGTACTTAACGCATGTACGTTAGCTTTGGGCGCTGCATCTGCAGTTGCACATGCAGCGGACAAACCCAACATTCTTGTCATCTTTGGTGATGATGTTGGTTACTGGAACCTTAGTACCTATAACCAAGGCATGATGGCGTACAACACGCCAAACATCGATAGCATTGCTAAAGAAGGTGCGAAGTTCACTAACTTCTACGCACAGCAAAGCTCGACAGCAGGCCGTTCTGCATTCATCACTGGTCAAATGCCAAAACGTACAGGTCTATCAAAAGTGGGCTTACCAGGCGCTCCGGAAGGTATCTCGGAAAAAGATCCGACGATTGCAACCGTGCTTAAACAAATGGGTTACGCAACCGGACAATTTGGTAAGAACCATTTAGGTGACCGAGACGAGCATCTTCCTACCAACCACGGTTTTGATGAATTCTTCGGCAACCTATACCACTTGAACGCAGAAGAAGAGCCAGAGAACGTGGATTACCCTAAAGATCCGGAGTTCAAGAAGAAATTTGGCCCTCGTGGCGTTATCCATTCTTACGCTGACGGCAAAATCGAAGATACCGGTCCACTAACGCGTAAGCGTATGGAAAATGTTGATGGTGAGTTTCTTGATGCCGCAGAGAGCTTCATAGAAAAGCAAGTAAAAGCGGACAAGCCGTTCTTTACTTGGTTTAACACCACTCGCATGCACAACTTCACACATGTTCCTGAAGAATACCAAGGTAAAACAGGTGCCGGTTTCTACGCGGATGGTGTTAAGCAGCACGATGACCAAATCGGTCAGCTACTTAACAAGATCAAAGAGTTAGGTGTGGATGACAATACAATCATTGTTTACACCACTGACAACGGCCCTATGGTTGATTTGTGGCCGGATGCAGGGATGACACCGTTCCGCTCAGAGAAAAACACTGGCTGGGAAGGGAGTTTCCGTGTGCCAATGTTGATTAAATGGCCTGGAAAAATTGAGGCAGGTAAAACATTCAACGGCATGATGTCATTAGAGGACTTTTTCCCGACACTAGTTGCTGCGGCAGGTGATACCAAAGTTAAAGACGAACTGCTAAAAGGCAAAAAAGTTGGCGATATGGACTACAAAGTTCACCTAGACGGTTACAACCAACTGCCATATTTAACGGGTAAGTCAGACAAATCCGCACGAAATGAGTTCGTTTACTGGAGCGACGACGGCGATCTTGTGGCATTGCGCCAAGGAAAGTACAAGTTCCACTTTATGATTCAAGAGAATGAAACGGGTATGGATGTATGGCGTAAGCCGTTCACTAAACTTCGTGTGCCACTGATCTTTGACTTGAGCATTGATCCATTTGAACGAGGCGATCAAGGCATGGGTTATTCTCGTTGGATGTACGAGCGTTCATTCTTAATGATGCCAGCAATGGATACAGTGAAAGAGGTGATGGGTACATTCAAAGAATTCCCGCCTCGTATGGAAGCAGGTTCGTTCGTACCTAAGTCTTCTAAGTAAATTAAGATTATATAGCGCTTTTTGGAGCGCTATATACCCAAATAGCTTCACTTTTGCTGTACAGCGCTCACGAGGTTATTTGGGTATATGTAATAGTGAGAAACGTATGAGTAAGATTTCCCCTCGCCATTCTACTACTATGCCTATTGTTCCTCTTAAAACGGCGTCTAAAGCGCCTGTTCTGGGCGCGTATGACCGTCGATTCCATGTGATGGCAAAGCCAGGTGGAGCAAAGTGCAACATCGATTGTCAGTACTGCTTTTATCTGCATAAAGAAAATCTACTGCACCAAGAAAAGCAGCCAAAAATGGACGACGCAACACTGGAAGCGTTCGTGAAAAGCTATATCGAAAGTCAGGATGGCGAAGAAATTGTATTCTCATGGCAGGGCGGGGAGCCGACGCTGCTTGGGTTGGACTATTTCCGCAATGTCGTAGCTTTGCAAAAGAAATATCAGCCGAAAGGCGTTCGCATTGAAAACGACCTTCAGACCAACGGCATTTTGCTAAACGATGAGTGGTGTGCGTTTTTAAAAGAGCACAACTTCCTAGTTGGCTTGTCGATTGATGGACCACGAGAGCTGCACGACAAATATCGCAAAACCCGCAGCGGTAAGCCAACGTTTGATCTCGTGATGAAAGCGGTAGATAAGCTCAAAGCGCATGGCGTGAAATTCAACGCGTTGGTCACGGTGAATCGTCACAATGCGAAATACCCGCTCGAAGTATATCGATTTTTAACCCAAGAATTGGGTGTGACTTATATTCAGTTTGCGCCGGTGGTAGAAGCCAACAACTTCCAAACAACCGCGCCGCAGTTTTGGAACGAACAGATGATCCCAACCAAAGGCAGTGATCTGGCTAAACCGGGGCATCCAATGTCGATTGTAACGGATTGGTCAGTCGATCCTGAAGACTGGGGACGCTTTTTAATGGCGACCTTTGAAGAGTGGGTGAATAACGATCTTGGCCGTGTGCTGGTTAATCTGTTTGAAACCGCGGTGGCGCAAGTAATGGGGAAACCGTCTCAGCTTTGCGTGACGGCGGAGTTTTGTGGCAAAGGGTTGGCGATTGAGCACAATGGCGACGTGTTCAGTTGCGACCACTATGTGTATCCAGAATACAAACTCGCCAACATTCATGAACACTCACTGAATGAAATGGCCTTCTCTACAAGACAATATACTTTTGGCATGGCAAAACGCGATTCATTGCCGACGTATTGTAAGCAATGCCCTTACTTGCCTTATTGTTGGGGTGAGTGCCCAAAAAACCGTTTGATCAAAACGCCGAATGGTGAGAGTGGTCTAAACTATTTGTGTTCGGGAGTCAAAATGTTCTTTGATTATGCGTTACCGATGTTGGTTGGTCTTGCACAACTTCTCCAATCTCAAGAACCGCAAAGATAACATAGTGAATATAACCTTAAGTTATTTCATTTGTTCTTATACTTAACTATCAAAAAGACGGCTTAAACCATTGAAAAGGTATCCTATGAACCACGCACAACAAGCGATAAAAGAACTCATCGAACAAACAGAAAAAAGCGTCATTGGACAAAGCCACGTGGTTCGAGCTTTAGTCATCGGGTTATTAACAAATGGGCATATTCTGCTAGAAGGTTTACCGGGAACGGCAAAAACACGTTCCGTAAAATCGTTGGCGAACTTGTTAAACACCAGTTTTGGTCGAATCCAGTTTACGCCGGATCTTTTACCATCTGATGTGACGGGCACTGAGGTTTATCAAGAGCTGGATGGCAAGCCGCAACTACACTTTCAGCCAGGGCCAATTTTTAACAGCATTGTACTTGCTGATGAGGTCAACCGTGCACCAGCCAAAGTACAAGCGGCACTGCTTGAAGCCATGGCCGAAGGCACAATCACGGTAGGCGATAAAACTCACGTATTGCCAGACTTATTTATGGTGCTTGCAACGCAAAACCCTGTAGAGCAAGAGGGCACGTACCCGCTGCCAGAAGCGCAAATGGACCGCTTTATCATGAAGGTTACCGTCGATTATCCAGAAGATGACGCCGAACGTGACATCATTCGTTTGGTGCGCAGTGAAGAATTGGGGGCGGAAACCAGCAGCGAAATTATTACGCCAAAACACATCGAGCCAGACGTGGTGCTAGAAGCGCGTCGTCAGTTACCAAACATCGTGGTATCAGACCTAGTGGAAAACTACATCGTTGCGTTAGTGATGGCGACTCGTAAGCCAGAGCGTTATGCCGATTCAAACTTAGCAAAATGGATTGAGATTGGCTCTAGTCCTCGTGCTTCCATCGCACTCGACAAATGCGCTCGTGCGTATGCGTGGATGCAAGGACGTGACCACGTTACTCCTGACGATGTGCGTGCCATGGTTCCGTCTGTATTGGGCCACCGTTTTTCTTTGACCTACGATGCACTGGCAGATGGGGTCGATCATCAACGAGTCGTACAAGAGCTGCTAGATTGTGTAGAAATTGGGTAAGTGGGAGGCATTATGGCTAAGCCAACTCTTGCGCCAACATCACAGGGGATGGATCCCCGTTTGTACTGCGATTATGCTCGTTTAGTATGTCTGCAAGCACAAGCAGAATCGTTCAGTTTACTTCCTCATCTAAAAGCGGGTAGCGTACTCTCTGGCCGACACAATTCGTTGTTTCGCGGTCGTGGATTGAACTTCGAAGAGCTGCGCCATTACCAATTGGGTGACGATATTCGTAACCTTGATTGGAAAGTTACGATGCGTACAGGTCAGCCGCACGTGCGCAGCTATACAGAAGAAAAAGATCGCAACGTAATCGTGTGTGTCGACCAGAGAAGCACAATGTTTTTTGCTTCGACGCAAGTAATGAAATCAGTTGTCGCGGCAGAGATCGCAGCGATGTGTGGGTGGCGAGTATTAAAAGATGGCGACCGAGTCGGTTTTGTCATCGCATCCCAGCAGGCGTTGTTTCACAGCAAGGCACAGCGTTCGCAAAACGATCTTCTGGCGCAACTTAAACGTCTCGCTAAAGCCAATCAATCGCTCAATGTGGACTCCCGCAATTCCGAAAAAGTAACGTTCAGTCAATGGATTGAGCTTATTAAACGCATGAAGCTCAAGCAATCCACTTTGATTTTTATCAGCGACTGGAGCGACTGCGAGGAGCACCATCTTGATCACCTTAAACAGCTGCAACAGCACAATGATGTTCTCGCAGTGATGGTTAGTGACCCATTAGAACAAACGTTACCAGACGATTTGGCAAAATCGAAATGGGTGGTTGGTGATGGGCAGTATCAACTCAATTTAGACAGCAAAGCAAAGGTAGAAGCTGCGAGCGCAAAGCTTGAGGCTCGAACTAGCTTACAGCGTCAATCACTCTCTCAACTTATGGCGATGAAACACCTTCCGCACATCGAACTCGATACGACAGGTGAGCACATTAAACAATTCCAAAAACTGGTAGGAGGGCGTTAAATGAGTGATCTTCCTACGCCTCCGAGTACCTACATACTCAGAGAGCTGCATGATGTGGCTGTACCACCCAGCGTGAGTTGGTACCCGCAAACTATTGGCTGGAAAATTTTAGCGGCGGTTGTGCTCATTGCATTGGTGTATGTCGTATATCGATTGGCTCGGCAATGGTGGCATAATCGTTACCGAAAAGAAGCTCTACTGGCGATTTCGCAAATCAAATCGAGCGACAAAGACATGCCAAAAGTATTGTTCTCTGTGCTTAAAGTAGTGCTGATTCATATTGATAGCCGCAACGCGAAATTGTTTGATACCGCCTTTCTGCGCAAGCTCGATGCGCTGTATCCGCAAACCGAAGATTCTCAAGCAAACTCGCTTGTGGTCTTTAACGATGAGCTTTCAAAGCGCTGGCTACAAAGTATTGTCGACCCAAGCGTTATGCTAACCAACGAAGATCGTGTAACGCTAATTGCTCGTGCGAAAAACTGGGTGAGTGAACACCGTGGTGATGCTCAAAAAAGCGCGGCAAAGAAATCACCACGATTGAAACGCAAATCACATCAGGGAGG
This sequence comes from Vibrio sp. Vb0598, assembly GCF_033338935.1. Classification (NCBI taxonomy): domain Bacteria; kingdom Pseudomonadati; phylum Pseudomonadota; class Gammaproteobacteria; order Vibrionales; family Vibrionaceae; genus Vibrio; species Vibrio sp. Vb0598. The sequence goes on from NZ_JAWOTP010000009.1 coordinate 34,545, forward strand.
TCAACATGAATGATCTTCTTGCATCGATAACTGGTTTGTCTGGTTTTGAATTTGCTCACCCAATGTGGTTTCTGGTTTTGCCCTTGCCGTTGGTGGTGTACTACTTGGTGCCTGCATATCGCACTAAGCAAATGGCGATCAAAGTGCCGTTTTTTAGTCAGCTGGTGGAAGCGATTGGCGAGACGCCATCAGAAGGTGCAAGCCAGTTGACCCCGAGTTGGTGGCAACGAGCAACGTTAATTCTCTCATGGCTTTTGGTGGTGTGTGCGATGGCAAAACCCACCGTGTTAGGCGAGCCTCAAGTTCGCGAGAGTTTAGGTCGCGATGTGATGGTGGTGGTGGATCTTTCGGGCTCCATGGCCGAGCCAGATTTCACCTCACGTACAGGCGAAAAAATTTCTCGTCTTGATGCGGCAAAAGAAGTGCTGTCGGAGTTTGTTCAGTCTCGTAAAGGTGACCGATTAGGCTTGGTGCTTTTTGGTGATGCTGCTTTCGTGCAAACGCCATTTACCGCAGACCAAAAAGTGTGGCTCGAACTGCTTAACCAAACCGATGTGGCAATGGCAGGGCAGAGTACCCATCTTGGTGATGCGATTGGCTTAGCGATTAAAGTTTTTGAGCAAAGCGATAAGTCGCGTGGTGCTTTAGAACAAGACCAAAACCGTGAAAAAGTCGCGATTGTATTAACCGATGGTAACGACACGGGCAGTTTTGTTGAACCGATTGATGCGGCGAAAGTTGCGAAAGCCAAAGGCGTGAGAGTGCACGTGATTGCGATGGGTGATCCGGAAACGATAGGTGAAACCGCGTTGGATATGGACACAATTCATCGCATTGCGAAAGAATCCGGCGGTGAAGCGTTTGAAGCACTCAACCGTGATGAACTATCGGCTGCCTACGACGAAATTGGCAAACTGGAACCTCAACTTTACGAAAGCACTACATACCGCCCAAAACAAAGCCTTCATCATTACTTGATGGCGTTAGTGGTCATCATGCATTTGCTCGCGTTCAGCGTCGCAACACTCAAAAGAAGGGCTGTTACACGATCATCATTAGGAGAGAGCGATGTTTGATTCTCTTAGTTGGACGCAATTCTTTACGCAGTTTCATTTTATTCGACCACTGTGGTTACTGGCTTTGGTCCCCATGTTTTTCTTGGTGTGGTTACGCTGGCGAGAAGAAAGCAAGCCAAGCTGGAAGGATATTCTGCCCGAACATTTACGCAATGCTTTGACGATAGGTGAGCGAGGTTGGCGTAAGCAACTGCCGCTTAAGCTCTTGATGCTGATTGTGTTCATCGCCATTGTGATTTGTGCAGGCCCAACGTGGCAACGTGAATCTTCCCCCTTTGGCGAAGATAAAGCCTCTCTGCTGGTGGTGCTTGATAACAGCGAATCGATGCTGCAAAAAGATCTCCCACCAAGCCGCCTTGAGCGTTCCAAACAGAAAATACGCGATTTGCTAGCCGCGCGAAAAGGCGGAAAAACGGGTTTAGTCGTGTTCGCGGGCAGTGCTCATGTCGCGATGCCTATAACTCAAGACAGCAAAGTATTTGACCCGTTTTTGGCGGCCATTACGCCAGAAATTATGCCCGTGCAAGGTAAGCTTGCCGAAAAAGCATTGCCGTTAATTGACCAACAATTGCAAGGTCAACCAGGCTCCACTGTTCTGTTGGTGAGTGATGGCGTTAATCCAGCCACGATTGAGCAATACCAAGCGTATTTCTCGGGCAAACCTTATCAACTGTTAATTCTTGCGGCAGGGAATGCTGACATTGTGAGTAACAACCCAATGGATTTGGATTCTCTACAAAAACTGGCTAGTCAGACTAACGGTCGATTGGTGGAAGTGACCGTCGATAATAGTGATATCGAGCAACTGAATCGATACGTTGAGCGCAATATGCAGCTTAATGGCGAATCTTCAATGCCTTGGAAAGACATGGGGTATCAACTTCTGTTCCCAATCGCGCTGATCATGATGCTGTGGTTTAGAAAAGGGTGGTTAGTGCAGTGGTGCGTGATTGTAATGGTGAGCGGCACGTTATTGATGCCAACAAGTGCATTGGCCGAGAACATTTCAGTTAAAGCCGAGCAGCCACAAGTTGTGCAAAAAGTGACGGCTTTCGACAAGGTGACGCAATGGTGGTGGGATTTGTGGCTAACGCCAGATCAACAAGGACAGCGTTTGTTCAACCAACAAGCGTATTTAGAAGCCGCGAAACACTTTGTCGATCCATTACGCAAAGGGACGGCGTACTACTACGCTAGCGAGTTTGAACTCGCCCACAGTGCGTTTTTGGAAATGCAAAACGACCCGTCCGAAGAGGTTCGAGATTACGGTCTTTATAATGCGGCGAGTGCATTGGCGCGTCAGCGTGAATATTTGGCTGCACGTGACTTGTTAAAATCCCTAGCCAACAAGCCAACATTAAGCGAGAGGCTAAGACCGGATGTTGAGCATAACTTGAAAGTGATTGGTGGTATTGTAGAGGACATCAACCGGATGAGTGAGAGTCAGGCAGGAACGGAGCAAGAAGCATCAACCGAGCTAGGCGATAACCCTCAAACCGCAGAAGGGGCGGATGAAAAAACGTCAGCGGAGTTGATGATTAAAGAGACGTTAAGTGCAGACGACATCTTAGGTAGCCAAGAATTAGCCGACAAATGGTTAAAGCGAGTCGAAGCGGATCCTAAATACTTCTTAAATGCGAAGTTTCAGATTCAATTGCGTTCAATAGAAACCGGAGAATCAACTTCTACTGCGAACGAAAATACAGAGGAGGCGGTGCAATGATGAAAAGCCACCGTTTTACGCCCTTTGCTTTACCCTTGTGGTTAGTTATCTGTTTCGGTTTCCTCCTGAGCAGTAGTGTGTTGGCTCAAGATATTCGTGACGTTCAACGAGAGCATGGTGTTGAGTTACAAGCGTGGGTTGGTAAACAACCAACGGCTGGAGAGAAGCGTAAAACACCAAGTTTTAGCGTCAATGAGCAAGTTATTTTAACCATCGAAGTGGCAACGCCGCGTTGGTTTACGGGTGGTACGAGAATTGGCAATATTGAAATACCCAATGTTATCGCCAAACAGCGTAATCAACTAGCAACCAACTTTACTGAGCAAAAAGAGGGACAAACTTGGTCGCGTCAACGCTGGGAAGTGACTTTGTATCCACAAGCATCTGGTGATTTTGTGATTCCACCTGTCGCTGTGGGCGTTCAGGTGTCGGCGCCGGATGGCGAGAAGGTGTCAGGCACACTTTATACGCAGCCGATTAAGTTCAAAACTGTCTTGCCATCGGGATTGTTGAGCGGTGATACGCCTTGGTTTTCTGCAACGCACGTAGACGTAAAACAAGAGTGGGAAACCTCCACTGAGTCACTCAAAGTTGGGGATGCAATCACGCGTAAAATCACCATTTTGGCTCATGATTCGCTATCTGTGTTGCTACCAGACTTGTTGAAAGGAGAATCAACAACCCGTTACCAAGCGTATCCTCAACCGCACCGTTTGACAGATACGCAAACACGTGGTGACTACCAGTCAACACGCACAGAAGAGAGTGTGTACGTGATTCAACAAGGTGGTGAATTAACCCTGCCAGATTATGAGTTCCGTTGGTGGAATAGTAAGACTCAACAAGTGGAAACGGTGGTGTTAGAGGGCAAAACATTTGCTGCGAAGCACACGTTGAAATCCTTCATCAAAACGTACTTTGCATGGATTGTATCCACGCTTGTATTTCTGGGTTTTGTGATTATTTCATTGGTAGCCATTAAACGTTACTACCGCAACAGACCGACACCAGCATGGCTGACGTTCCACCGTTTGTTAAAGGCTAAACGTTGGTCTGAAGCAAGGACCATATTGTACAAACAATTGCGTTTAAATACGGCCGAGCTAGAAATGACCAAAGCCGATACGAGTGAATCGTGGCAAAAAAGTGCGTCGCGAATGCAAAATGGTGAAAATAGCGCTCATTTACTGAAGTCGATGTGGCGCAAAGTCCAGACCAAACAAAAACGCTTTAAATTCCGTATTCCGCGAGCGTTACCAGAACTGGACAAAGTCATTGGAAGAGATGGCAATGAATAAAACGGGGCGCTAATATAGCGCCTCGTTTTTATTAGAGAATAGAGTTCAAATGAGCCAAGAGTTTATGCGCCGCGCATTGGAAGTGTCCAAAAATGCGCTTCCTGAATGTCAACCCAACCCGCCGGTTGGCTGCGTGTTAGTGAAAGACAATCAAATCGTTTCTGAAGGTCATACTCAAGCGATTGGTGGCAATCACGCGGAAGTGGAAGCGCTGAATGCGTATCAAGGCTCGTTAGAATCGGTGACGGCATACGTTACGCTGGAACCGTGTTCGTTTGTTGGTCGCACGCCAGCTTGCGCGGTGACATTAGTCAAATCCGGCATAAGCAAAGTCGTCGTAGCCATATTGGACCCCGACCCGCGCAACAGTGGTCGAGGTATCGAGATTCTAAAACAAGCAGGTATAGAGGTAGAAACGGGTTTGTGCGGCGAGGAAGTCAGCGAGTTTCTTACCCCTTACCTAGGCAAAGCCTAAGTCAAGCTTTACGTTGCACTATGGTGCCAGTTTATGTGGTGAATGAAGTGCGTCAAAATTGAGTTAAAACTCATTAAAACAAGCGATACCGCCCATTTATTGCACTTGGCTACGTGAAGGATCATGCTGTTAGATTAAAATAGAGAAAGTGACTTTTGAAAAATTTAATAGCATGAAACCGACCGACCTTAATCTTATTCCCATTTTCACTGCCATCTATGAAGAGCGTAACTTGTCTCGGGCGGCGGCGCGTTTAAACATCACCCAGCCTGCGGTGAGTAAAGCGCTAGCAAGGCTACGTGATATCTACGATGACCCATTGTTTCATCGTTGCGTTAAAGGTGTCGAGCCTACCTCGTTTGCGATGGATATTTATCCTGCTCTTCTAGCTTCAGTACAAAATTTCACTTCGACATTATCGGCCTCTAGTGAGTTTGACCCTAAAGTGTCGAATAGAGTGTTTTCTATTGCCTGTGTGTCCGTTGCAAGCTTTGAGTTGCTACCTCAAGTCATGAAACAAATCCGTGTGTCGGCGCCAAATGTTGCATTAGAAGTACATCCGCTTTTTACGGAAGATTTTGAAAGTGATCTGCGGTTACAACGATACGATTTGATCATTGATATCACACCAAGAGCAAGAACGGTGTTAAAACTGGAAACTGTACTTACGGAGCGTTTGGTGGTGGTATGTAGCGAAGCGCATCCACGCCTGAATGACGAGATTACGGCTGAACAATTTTTTGAAGAAGAACACGTAGTGGTTTCGCAGTGGCAGAGTCGTAAGAGCTTGTTAAACGCCGATGACATTGTCGACTTGGATAAGAGAAAGATTAAGTATCGAGCCTCAGGCGTACTAGAAATGCTCCCAATTATTTGTGGTAGTGAATACATTGGTTTAATGCCAGAGTCGATGATCAACTTGTTCAATAACACCTATCATGTTAAATCTTTATCAATGCCATTTGATGAACAAATGTATGAGCTTTGTACAATCTGGCATCCTAGTCGCACAAACGACAGCGCCCATCAGTGGTTACGTTCACAGATTAAGCAAGCAGGAAAAGTCATCAACCAATAGGAAGTGCAATGAAAAAGACAATACGTGCCATCCTTAACGGAAAAAAAGCTGGGAATCCAGAGTTAAGAGATGCAATCATGAAAATGAGAGAAAAAGGCATCGACGTACAGGTGCGTGTGACGTGGGAATCTCAAGACATGCCGCGGCTAGTTAAAGAAGCGGTTGATGAAGGCATTGAACGTATTGTTGTCGCTGGTGGCGATGGGACCGTCAATGAGGCGGCTTCTGCGATTATTCAAATTGACAAAGAAAAACGCCCTGAGTTAGCCATTATTCCCCTTGGTACCGCCAATGACTTTGCTACCGCTATTCAAGTACCTAATTCCATTAAGGCGTCTTTATCTCTTGCTGTTGAGGGGCAGTCCGCTTTGGTCGATTGCGTCAAAGCGAACGATCGCTGCTTTATTAACGTGGCAACAGCAGGGTTTGGTGCAGAAGTTACAGCAGAAACGCCTGTTGAACTCAAAAACTTTCTTGGCGGCGGAGCTTACACGTTAACTGGTGTTATAAAAGCACTTGGCTTTAAACCATATGACGGAACAATAAAGATTGAAGGTGGCGCGTATCAGGGAGAAATGTTGCTCGGTGCGTTTTGTAATGGGCGCCTTGCTGGAGGTGGGCAAGAGTTAGCTCCAAAAGCGATGATTAATGATGGGATGATGGATCTAACATTGGTGCGCCCATTTTTACCTCATGAGCTGCCTAAAGTAATCGACGAGATCAATAACCCGAGTGAGAAAGGAGAGTTTGTGAAGTACACTAAAGCAAGCTGGTTGGAGATAGATTTTCCGAATCCATTGCCTCTTAATTTAGATGGAGAACCTTATCATTCGAGAACCATTAGATTTGATGTTCAGCCTAAGAGTATACGATTAGTCGTACCGCAAGATTGCCCTTGCTTGACTAGCTAAACGAGCGTTTTCCATGATTATTGCGTAACACAGCCACTAAAATGTGGCTGTGTTATTTGTGTTGAGGTATTAGTCAACTTCTTAACGTTTTTGAATGGTCTCAACGTCTATTTGCGTAGTTGTCCAATCTGAATCAACCTCTCCTCGAATCATTACGGTATCTTTTGGTGTCACTTCTTGACCCATCCAATCTTCGTTGTCGATCTCTACTTCGATCTCACCAGTGTTGTCTTTGAACAAGTAAGTCTCGTTACCAAATGATTGAACAATATGCCCGGTTAGCACTACAGCGCTGTCGTCGGTTGCGTTGCGCGCCTCTTTCACCGTATTGATTGCACTGACTTCTGGACCATTAAACGCGGCGAAAACCGAGCTTGAAAGTAGGGCAAGCATGGATGTTAACAATACTCTTTTCATTATCATCTCCTTATATTAGAAGTAATAAGTTGTGCCTACGTTAAAGGATGCAGTGTTCGCGTATCGGTCTAGTTGATATTTTGCGTTTACACCTATGGTGAGCTGCGGGAAAATTCTGTATTCCGCACCCACTGAGAACATTGCGCCTAGCTCGTTGTTTTTCTCCGCGCTATGGAAAAGCGTGTTGGTCATTTCCACATCGTCGTTCGTGACAAGTTCGTATTCTTGATGTTTAGAAACCTTGGCGTTGTATTCCGTGTACGTTAGACCCGCTTTGAATTTTGTTGTCCATTTATCATTTAATGCATAGTTAAACACAGGAGCCAACGACACTTGCTTGGCTTTGATTGACGCATCCCAATCCATTTCATGATGGTAATCTTTGCCATCGATTGACTTGATACCTAGGTTTTTTGAACGACTATCATCAAGGTCAAACTGGCTGTAACCCAGTTCCAATGCCCAGTTGTCATTAAATGCGTAACCGACAAAGCCTGAGAAAATACCGTCTTCAAGCTCAGGGTTGAGTGTTACGTTGTCAGTTGAAAAGTGAGGTTCCAAATCATGGTCAGTGGTGCCTAGTCCATATTCCAGACCTACATAAGGAGCCGCAGATACCGAAACTGAGCAGGTAACAAGTAACGCAAGAAGTGTTTTGTTCATTTTATTTTGCCTCTTCAAATCAACTTAGTGAGTAGAAGCGCATTTTGTGTGAAGAAGCGTGAAGCGATCGTGAAGAAACGAAAAAATGTTTAGAAAAAAGAGCAAGGGGCGATAACCGAGGGGCGGTTTGAGTGAACAAACACCAAGCTCTTTATATAGAGTAAGTTAAGTTGCTGCGACGTAACACACCGCAAACGGGACATTAAGGCGAGTAAACTCTTTGATCCAACGCCATTGGTTATCCTGGAGTTTATCGCCTGGCCCTTTTACTTCAATCCATTCGAACTCGTTTCCTTTAAAAGCAATCAGATCAGGCATCCCATTGCGGTAAAGCTTTAGGTCACTCAATTGTATTTTAAATAGCGCCATCAACATGTTAGTTGGGATTGTATCGAGTGCCATTTCGAGTAGCTCTTTACTTATTAAGCTCCAATGCACAAATGGATTGCTGATACCAAACTTCTCATCGTATCTAGTTAACAACGTATAAGTATTGCCCGTTTCCAACATATCAAACGTCGCATCTATCAAAGCTTGGCGTTTGGTAACAAAATCAGAATGGTACAAATCCAGAGGACGATGTTGATAGGCATTGATGAATGCGCCTTCGATGGGAGCGAAAATCGCATCCCAAAAAGTGAGACCAAGTAATGCATTAAGCAGTGCATTTTCGGCGTAAAATACAGTCCAGCCTAAGGACTCAAAATACGCTTTGCTGGCGAGTTCGACTCTCTGTTGAGATAAATCCAGTTCAAGGCGGTATTCCGTACAGGTTGGCTTCGTCACTCTTGGCACTTTCTCGCCTTGTTTTCGTTTTAACCGTTGCTCAAGTTTTTGTGCAACTTCGAGCTCAGACACATCGATCGGTGAGTTAAGCATATCTGTGACAATGTCACCAAATAAATCATCATGGTTTAATTTGTCATAGATACGTGCGCGTCGTTCTCGGCTCGGTGTGAGTTGAGTTTGGCCAAATAGAGACAGGGCGGTCTCTAGATCATTAAGCCGTTCGTAATCACGTGCTATGTCATTCAACATGTGCTCGCGTTTACGATCTACGTAACGGTGTTTAACGGGCTGAGGCATTGCCTCAATTAATAAGTCGAGATTGGCTTTGTCTTTTCGGTCAAATTGCCAGTACAGGTTGGCCAACTGGCTCAGTTCAATTAAACGGTCTATTTGCTCACGTGAATCAAAGAAACGGCGCACTTTACTCAATTGATATTGCTCGAACTGATGCAAACCTAAGTCATCAAGCACAAACTGACTTAAGTCTTGATGGGTGTTGGCAAAAAACAGAGTGAGCAACACGTCGATCATATGAGCTGAATTGAGTTTGACGATCGTAAACTCAAGCTTCTCTATACGATCAAATTCCGCATTACTCAAACGTTCGACAAGGGCGTCTTTCTTGAGTGATTTCGGCAGTTCGGGATAAAGCGCAGAGATTTCTGGTTTGGTCAGTAAATTGGCCGCTAACTCTTGATGAGAAAGGGGTGGGGAAAGGGCTACAAACTCATGTTGACTCAATTCCGCCAGCGCTTCATTGATAGAAGGTATTTCTTGATAACTCAGTTTATCACTTCGAAACCAACATCCCTTTCGGCTGTATAAACGTACCAAAAGGCACTGGGCGTGTTTGCTCAAAGAATCAAACGAGCAAAGCCATGCGTGTTCTTCCTTGGTCAGTAAATCGCTGTACCAAGTTACTGCGTGATGAGTCAGCTTAAAGAAGTTCTCTAGATAGTAGTCTGGTGCAAGTTCGATAGGGCTTTCCATAAACGACCGATAACAAAAAAGGCTTAACCCATAGGTTAAGCCTTTTTGCTATCAAATCAATTCGCAATTATGCGTTTTTTAGCTGTGCTACTTTCGCATCAGACAATGGCTTAGTGATGAACGCAAGTACGATACATACTGCCATCATTGCCGAAGAAATTGTGTAAGCCAAGGTGTAGCCGTCGCCATTTGTCATCGAGAAACCAACAACCGCTGCGCCGATTGCACCACCGATACCCCATGCTGTGTAAAGCACACCGTAGTTAGTGCCGTAGTTTTTCAGACCGTAGAACTCAGCCGTTAGAGTAGGGAATACCGCTAGAAGTGTGCCGTAACCTACCGCTGCGATTGCTGTACCGATGATCAGTGTAAACTCAGAGTCGAACGTCGCGAACAGCACCATGTTTACGCCTTGTAGAACGAACGCGAGTAGAAGCGTACGAACACCGCCGATTTTATCTGCAAGCATACCCGCGGCAACACGACCGCCAGAGTTAAATACAGCAAGAATAGACGCTAGGTAAACCGCGTTTGGCAAGTTTGCTTGAACGCTTGCGATTGTCGTGATGTTACCAATGATCATTAGACCAACAGAAGCTGCAAACGCGTACATGATCCATAGAGAGTAGAACTGTGGCGTTTTCAACATTGCTTTCCAAGTTAAGTCATCTGACTTTTTCACCGCTTTAGGTGCTTGGCCTTCTTTTACTTTAGGCTCCGCAGGTGTGTAGTCTGCTGGTGGGTTGTTGATGGTTGCTGCAAGAGGAACCGCAATCGCTAGGATACCAACACCAAGAACCATAAAGCTAGTTTGAATGCCCATGCTGTCTATTAGCGCAGAAGTTACTGGCGCAAGGTAAATAGCCGCTAGACCAAAACCTGCCGCAATAATGCCGTTAACCATACCTTTCTTCGAAGCGTGGAACCACTTCATCGCAGAAGGTGATAGGCATGCGTAACCAAAACCGATACCTGCACCTGTGATCACACCGAAGGTAATGTTCAGCATGAGTGGAGTGTCAACAAAGCCAGACGCGATCATGCCCAGACCTGTAAGAACAGTACCTAGGATAAGGATCATTCGAGGGCCCATGCGGTCTTGAAGAATACCTGCAATAAGAAGACAGATAGAGAAAGTGATGGTTGCAGTTGCGTAAGGTGCAGAAGCTTCTGCAGCACTCCAGCCTGATTCAGTTACCAGTGCCTTGTTGAATACACTCCAAGCATACAGGATGCCAAGACAAAGGTTGATACAGAACCCTGCTAACAGGATGCGCATAGCTTTATCAATCTTGCTCATTTTTATTCTCAGTTTTTCCTCTTATTGGCAATGCCGCAAAGAAGGTTGGTTTAAAGATGTTTTTTCTCAAAATTAGTTTGCGTTTTTCAACGTTTAACGCAATGAGCGCGGATTATAACCAATAAATATGTGATTGGAATCTCTTTTTACGGTTACTGATAAAATAATTTGCAACATTAAAAGTGGATGTGAATTCATGGTTTTGTATGTAGTAAGAACGTTGTAAAAAAGTGATATTTTTTGTTCGCTAATAACGAATGATGAGTCAAGACAGAGAGGTTTTACGCTGTTGAGTGCACAGTTCACATTTCAAATAAAAAATTTCAAAATGTTTCCATGTTAACCATCTGTAACAAAAATGGCGAATTTATCATCTAACTGTCGTAAGTATCAGATGCAAAGGGTTTCTTAATTTTTCATTGTTAACCTTTTGTAATAATTGAAGCTGATTAGCTTTTATGTTCATTAAGTGAGCAAAAAAGTAACTTGTAATTGCTGATTTTAGGCGCAGAATATAGTGAAAAATGAGTTTTCATTTATGAAGGGATGCTTTTTAGATTTGTTGTGAGGTGACTTATGAAACTGTTCCTATTACTCATGGCTTCGGTATCCGCTGGTATCGCATCAGCAGACCACATCCATTCATTTATGTTGGGCTTATCTATTGCTTCTTTAGCGGTAGGTAGCTGTTATTTCTTCGCATTTCGCAGCTCGCGCTTTCCACAGCTTGCTTTATTCCTACTCATTTGCGGTATGCTTTCTAAGTTGACGATAACCGTAGTCGGTGTGATGTGGGGAATGTCCGCGGAATTAATCACGTCTCCAATCGTATTCGCACTTTCATATTTATTCTTTTCGCTTGCCGTTACCTACTTATGGTTTAGCTACAGAGAGAGCATCACTAAGATTCCTGACCGATTTAAGTCAGCGTAAATCAACACATTAGAATAAAAAAAACGCCAGCACATTTGCTGGCGTTTTTAATTAAACGTAATTTTGTTCGGATATTGCTTTTAGTTTGATCGTGGCAATACCGTTAGGCACTCATTGGAACAAGCACCATAGTACCAATAATCACCGTGATAAGGCCTGCTAGAACTGGAACGGATGTGCGTTTTACAACCTCAAACGGGCTGATGTTTGCCATACCTGATGTCGCAACGATTACGCCAGATACTGGTGAGATAGTACGGCCTAGGTTTGATGCTTGAAGCATCGGGATAATTAGGAAAGCAGGGTTTAATCCCATTTTAGCAGCCAAAGATGGTGCTAACTCCACGAACGCATAGAAAGGCGCGTTACCCGAACCCGTTGCAATTGCTGCTGCAACTGTCAATGCAGTTAGAATAAGCATTAAAGCAACGCCGCCTGCACCAGCATTATCTGCTAGATGAAGTAGGTTATCGATAGCACCGATAGACATCAGACCTTGTGCAAAAACCCCTGCGGCAACCAAAAGCATCACAACGCCTTTGAACGCGTCAGCCATGCCTGCGTAGCAAGAATCTAAATCTTCTAGTGATTTTTTACCATCGAACTTATTTACAACATAATGGATCAGAGCTCCAAGGAAAATCGAACCAACCACAATAGTGTAGATGTCTAGACTAAGTCCTGGAATGGTACGACCGTTGAATAGGAAAACGCCGATGATAGGTAGAAATGGAAGAGCTGCATAAAACGCTGGTGCGTCAGCTTTGATCTCTGATACATCAATTTTTTCCATTGGTGTATTTTCTTTCTTATCTAAGTATTTGTTCCAGAAGAACGCTGCCGCTGCCATGACGATGATTGCGCAAATAGAAACAGGCAACACAGTTTGTACCGCAAACACATCAAGCTCTAAACCAGACTTTTCTGCTGCGATAACAACATCACCAGAAGTAGGAGAAAGGATGATTGCCGCTGGAGAGGCACACACTGCAACGGCTGCTGGACGAGAAATGCCCATCGCGACCATCATTGGGAATAATGTCGCCATTAATAGTACGCCAAGGCCTGTTGCAGAACTTACCGCAAGAGACATTAAACACGCCACAATGTAAGCCGCTACCAAAAGGACGTAAGGAGACTTGATGACAGAAAGCGGTTTAGAGAACTGTTTCACTACCACGTTGTTCGCGCCGATATGAGTCATGTATGACGCAAAACCACAAAGCAGCATGATTTGCATACCAAGACCGCCACCGCGGTATTGAAGCATGTATTTCACGTATTCAAGCGCATCTGTCACCATGTTACCAGTTGAGGTGATTTTTGACGGCAGCACGTCGTGCCCCAAAACGCCAGTCATAAGAAGTAAAGCAATACCAGCGGTCAGTAACACGCCCGCAGCTTTATAGCCTTTGACAATAAAGTAACCCACCGCAATGGTAACCACTAAGCCAATTAAGAGCTCTAACATAGGGATCTCCGAATGTTATGTAAAAAAGAAAGAAACTGTTTCAGTTTATGACAAGGAATTTACAGAATTCTTAGCTGTGGCACGAGACAAATATGGGGCTTGCATGATCTGAGACAAATAATAATTTAATAAATAATTTCGTTAGATTGTATTGTTGGAATTTGGTTTTCTAAGTGTTATGTGCTGGTTTGAAGCTATTTATAGGAAGGAAAATATGACTAGGAAAGTGAATGAATAATGAGTGAATTGATTCACAATAGGAAAAAGACTTTACTCAATAAGCAATTATTGGAAAACACTCTTCACAACAAAAAAGCTTCGCCGAAGCGAAGCTAAGTAATCGTAAGAATGAGGATAAACTATGCGTATCGACGAACCATAAGGTTCCAACTACGTTGCTGCCGTTCGAACTCTGCTTTAATTTGCTGGTACTTCATTTTCGTTACAGAACATTCGTATTTCTTTACCACACTGGCAGTTTTGGCACCGAGTACTTCTTTGCGCATCTCGTAGTATTCCTGCATGTGATGAACTAGAGTATCAAACTCGTGCTGTAGCTGATCGAGGATCGTTTGCGTGTTCGGTTTCGATTCTAGCTTTTCTCTTGCTTTCTTCAAAAGTTGACTCGCACGGGCCTTTTCAATTCTAAATGTAGGCGTTGTGCGCAACTTAGATGTGAGTCCTAGCCAAGAACATGACTTTATCAACCACTTCGTTGGGTCGTAATGCCACCAATACACGCCATTGCGATAGTCATTCTCGAAAATATGATGGAAATTATGGTAACCCTCTCCAAATGTGAAAAAGGCGAGTACACCATTATCGCGAGCAGTGTTTTTGTCTGTGAAAGTTTGCTTACCCCAAATATGTGCGAGGGAGTTAATGAAAAAAGTCGTATGGTGACTCATAAAGAGTCGAGCCGCACCAACGACCAATAACATCCCCCAGATATCACCGTAGATCAGTCCGAGCATGACTGGGAAACCAATATTAGTCAGTAGGGCAAGTGGAACATAATACTTATGCTGCCACATGACGATTTTGTCGCGCTTTAGGTCACGGCAGTTTGTATATTCGTTTTCCTTTGATTTATTGTAATCACGTAACATCCACCCAATGTGAGAATACCAAAAACCCCGCTTGGCTGAGTACGGATCTTTATCGTTATTGTCGACATGTTTGTGATGCACACGATGATCAGAAGACCAATGTAATGCACTATTTTGCAAAGAAAATGCTCCTCCAATCGCAAAAATGGCGCGCAAAATAGGATGAGCTTCGTATGTTTTGTGGCTCCAGAGACGATGATAGCCTGCTGTAATAGAAAGGTTAGTAAAACTAAATGCAATCACTCCCCAAATTAGATGTTCCCAACCCAGTCCAAAATGATATGCATACCAAGGCATTACAATAAAAGTTAGAACAAAACTGGCAGAAAATATTAATGTATTCAACCAGATAACAGGTGGTTTGTTTTGAGTCACAGGTGTATCCCTAACTTTGAGCTAACAAGTGTTCGCCAGAATATCAGCGTACACATGTAAGTCAAATTAAAGTTAGACAAATGTGATGATTCCTTTGGGTGTAGATTAAGGAACTTGATGGGATATTTTGCTTTTAATTGAATAATGAGTAGTATTAAAAAATGAGCTCTGGCTTAAGGTGTATAAAATCTGCCAAGAAACAAGTGTTATAAAGGTGGAATATACCGAGACTCTATAAAGAAGCAAAAATGTAAGAAAATAGGAATACGTAATGGATTTACGATTAGCGGAATATAAGGACTACGAGCGCATTGCGCATCTTCATGCGGATAGCTGGAAGCGTCATTACCGTGGCATTCTTAGTGATAACTATCTTGAGAAAGAAGCGATTGACGACAAACTACTGATTTGGCAAACCCGTTTGACCAACCCACCATTCAATCAGCACATTGTCTTGGCGGAGGAGGGAGGTTTGCTACTTGGCTTTGTTTGTGTGTTCGGCAACCATGATTTCGAGCGTGGAACCTTTATTGACGCATTGCATGTTGATGACAGTTACCGTGGTCGTGGGATTGGTAAGCAGCTATTACTTGCTGTCGCAGAATGGCAACAGCAGTACTTTAAAGACACAGGTCTTTATTTAGAAGTTGTGTCGCAAAACATTTCTGCGATTGAATTCTATCGCCACATTGGTGGACAAGAGGATCAAGAGCGAACTTGGCGCGCACCTGATGGCAAAGAGGTGTTAGAAAAAGTATTCCGTTGGAAGAACGCCCAGTCATTAGTTAGTGGTATTGAGGAAAACGTGATTTACTCCTAACCTAGCGTTCTAAAACATTAGATAAGAGCAGTCTCAACACTGCTCTTTTTTGTTTATGCACCCTAACGTTATGTTTTATTACAAGCTTTCTAGAAGTTAACCCCCATGGCTTTTAGTTCGAGCTCACATTGCTGAGCATTTTCAAACTGAATAGCAGCCATGCCAACTGCTCGGGCACCTTCAACATTGTAAGGCATGTCATCAATAAATACTGTCTCTTCGGGGTTAAGCTGATACTTTGAAAGTAGAGTTTGGTAGATCTCCGCTTGTGGTTTTAGTAATTGAACTTCAGAAGAGATGATTGCTCCATCAAACAGTGGCCAAAACTCATAGGTAGTACGAAGATGTTCCACAATTTCGTTGATGTTGTCTGTGAGCGCATATACGCCATATCCGGCACTTTTTACTCGTTTTAACAGCTCTATACTGCCGTAAAGTAGTATTTGAGTGTGTTTTACATAATAAAAGAAGCGGTCCATTTCTTCCGTCGTTACTTGGTGTTCACGTTGATAACGCTGTTTTGCTTCCCTTTCGGAGATCGTCCCTTTATTTAAATCTTTCCAGATTTGTGATGAAAATAGCATCTGAGCCATTTTCTCTGACTCTACGGAACCACCAAATGTTAAGCGAACGATTTCTACTGGAGACCAGCGTACCAATACATTACCTACATCAAAAATGACATTTTTTATCTGGAAAGAATTCATGACACACCCCAAGCCAATTGTTTGTCACCGCGGTATATGCGGTGAGTGCTGTTTTTAAATCGTTGGAAAGCCGTGCCAAAGGCGCGACTTAAGTTTCTAGAACAAAATGAGATTAACATCCAATTGGATACAGAGCGATTATCGCAAAATTACACTAAACTATATGCAACTTTGTTTATTTGGTTGTAAATCAAGTGCAGCTGTCTTAAAAGATTGAAACTAAAGATAAGTATTGCGAGCTATTTACGTCATTTCGCGCTGCTTATAAATGATGATTAATATATAATTAGTTAATAATAAAATGATAAAAGTGAATCAAAATCACATTGTTGTGCGTCAGGCGGAGTAAGCAAAACAGATTATATGGACTCGATACGTAAGGTTTATCAATATGCAGAACCAAACCTAACTCTCGTTGGCTGGATGGGGTTTCTTGGCTTTCCGCTGTACTACTTTGTCTGGGAGTTTGCCTTTCCACAGGCTTATGAAAATTTACCTCTTAGATTGTTTTGCTCGTTATTGTTTTTCGGCATCATTTTTAGAAACCGCTTATCATCGACTTGGAGAGATTATGTTCCTATTTACTACCAAGTGACGATAACGCTGTGCTTACCGTTTTTCTTTTTTTATATGTTACTGATGAATGACTGGTCCAATGTATGGGTTATGTCGTTTATGTCTGCAATTTTCTTACACATTTTACTGGTTCATGTTACTAGGGTCATGTTTGCTCAAACCTTTGCTGGGATAGGTTTAGCAACATTCTTCGCTTGGGTTGCAAAAGGGTTCCATCTTGACTTGACCATGGATTGGACTCATGTGCCAATCTTTCTGTTTATTTATGTCTTCGGTAATTTGTTCTATTTTCGTAACCAAGTTGAACATGAAGCGAAAGTCTCGCTGGCAAAATCATTCGGGGCAGGGATTGCACATGAAATGCGTAACCCGTTGAGTGGGCTTTGCACTTCAATAGATGTTATCCAGTCGATCTTGCCCAACATGAAAGAGGCAGGAAAAGAGCAGTACGTCATGAGTGTAGAGGATGTCACCTTATTACGTGAAGTGAGTCAGGATGCAATGAACATTATCCAATCGGGTAATGAAACCATCGATTTATTGCTAACTTCGATTGATGAAAATCGAGTTTCTCGTTCTAGCTTCAAAAAATATTCAGTTCACTCGGTCGTTGAACAGGCAATTGAAAGCTTCAGTTATAAACGTGCCACTGATCGATTTGCCATATCGCTGGATGCGAGAAGTGAGTTTGAGTTTCTAGGTAGTGATACGTTACTTAAATACGTTATGTATAACCTCTTCAAGAATGCCTTCCATCACCGTAAATCTGAAGATTTTCACATACATGTATCCATGATAAGTTCAGAACGCTTTAATCAAATTGTTGTAACCGATAATGGTGCTGGCATTGCTCCTGATGTTCTACGCAATATCTTTCAAGACTTTTACACCACTGGCAAATCAGGAAGTTATGGTTTGGGTCTACCGTTTTGTAAAAAAGTCATGCGTTCATTTGGGGGGAACATTGAGTGTCAATCTCAGTTAGGGGAGTGGTCTCAATTTACATTAACTTTCCCACTAACGACATCTGATACCGTTAATGAAATCAAAAACGATCTGACTAAACTCAAAACCATTCTAACGGTGACTAGCCAAGATATCTTGGTGTCTAAAGTAACAGATATTAGCCGTTTTATGGGCTTTGACTCGACGATTTTAGATGCCAACCAAGTACTCAAAAAGAAAGAGTACGAGTTCGAATTCGATCTGATTTTTATCGATCTTGAGAGCTTAGATCCAAGAGCAAACCAATTGGATAGATTAGAATCTCTCTTGTCTTTCACTGAAGCACGCATCGTTTATCTTTTTGAGCATCATCCGACTCAGAGAGCACGTAAGGCTGCATATGAACCTATTTGGATCGAAACGCAAGCCTGGTTATTGAATACTAAACCAACTATTGAGCGTCTCTTATATGATTCAAGCTATGTATCGACACCAACGGCCTCGGTGACGTTAGATAATTCAAATAAGCGTACAATTATGGTCGTGGATGATAATGAATCTTTGCGTAAATTCACGGCAATGTTACTTGAAAAGCAAGGCTTTGAAGTGATTCAGAAAGAAGACGGGCAGCAGGCTCTGGATACACTAGAGCAAGAAGATGTTGATCTCATTCTGATGGATATCGAAATGCCAATTATGGATGGTGTAGAAGCGTCTAGGCGAATTAGAAGCTCGGATAAAAACTATGCGTCGGTACCTATTATTGCACATACAGGGGATAGTTCACCTGTCACGTTGGACAAAATTGGGTCTTCGGGTATGTCTGACTTCATCGTAAAACCGGCGGATAAAAATCGCTTGTTCGATAAAATCGCAAACTGGATCTAATCATTCGCGGCTTGTTTTCTTGAGGCGAGTTGCTCACAACGAATAACACGAATAAAGAGCTCAGCAAAACTGTTGAGCTCTTTAGTTTTATCTACACACTAACTTACACAAACTCTAAGTCAGGGTGTGCAAATGCTTGTTGGCAGACAGTGAGTACATGATCAACTTCAGCAGCTGTCATGTCGGCATTGACTGAAAAACGGATGATGTTTTTGTTCCTTCCAGTTGCAGGGCGGCAAAACACTGCGCCGTAAACATTTCGCTCTTCGAGAAAATCGCGGACTCGCTCAGTGTTTCTCTCGTTGCCGCATTCTAATGCGATAATTTGTGATTCACTGCGAATAGTAAATCCAATGCGTTTTAAACCAACGGCTAAAGACTTGGCTCTTTCAAACAGAATATCTCGCTTATCATCTGATTTTCTTATGACGTCCAGTGTTTTCTCTAGCCGAATGATCTCTTGCGGTAATACGGTAGAACTAAATATTGCAGGGTACGCCACAAACGGAAGCGTCTTCGCCAGTTTTTCTGGGCCTAAAATCGCGCCAGCACGATAAGCAAATGTCTTGGCAAGACTAACGGTAATAAAATCTACATTATGAGTTAAGCCAAGACCCTGCAGTATCCCCGCACCTTGTGGACCGTGTGTACCTAAAGAGTGTGATTCATCTACAACCAGGCCGCAGTCAAACTCCTGTGCTATTTCGTAGATATCACGTAGAGGAGCGATGGTCCCGATAGTGCTGTAAACCGAATCCACAACAATGATCCCTGAACCGTGACGTGAAATTTGTTTTCTTAGGTGACTGGTGTTGTTATGCATGAACGGATGAATTTGTGCTCCGGCAATACGTGCGCCTTCCCACAAAGACATATGTGCAAAGAAATCAATGTACACAGGTATGTTCGGTGCACAAATAGTCTGCAATAAACCGACATTCGCAGCCCAACCAGATTGAGAAAGTAGACAACTAGGCATACCAACGAAACTGGCTAGTTGCGTTTCAAATGCAGGTTTCGATTCATCATCTTGTAAGAAAATCGCGGACATCACGACGTTGTCATCGTGCTGGGAAATCGCATCACGATGCGCGTTTTGAATCTCCTTGTTATGAGACAGTGCAAGGTAATCATTGCTTTGCAGGACAACGGCATTACACGGTGGGCGTTTACCAAGAACAAGGTGTTTTTTGTTCTCATTCGGTTCGATTAGATCTTGAATATAAAAATCTAGGCGTTCCTCGATAAAGGAGGGAAGTGGTTTGCTTTGTATAGTTTCACTCATAATAAATCTCTTCTTCATATGGAAAAACGCCAGCGCTGACACTTATTCATATTGCGGATTTTGGGGAGAGTGTCACTAACCAGGTTGCATAAGTTTGCAGACCCTTGCAAACTCGACATTTGAGGGTTGGATGGTGGCTGTAACTCTATAGGGGCCCGGGGTCTAAACTAGTTTGTGATTAAAGTTTATACGGCGATTTTGCGGTGTTTTTTCGTGCTTCATATCTGGGGCTTTGGATGAGGAATATAAAGTTTGAAAAGTGAAAAAAATGGGCGCATTAGATAACAAAAAAGGCGCGAAAATCGCGCCTTGAAACATGAGTAGATAAGAGACAAGCTTATCGCTTATTACGTAAATAGCGCTTACGACGCTCTTCTTTACGCTTCGCTTTTTCTTCTTCTTTACGGGCGGTCTCAATCTCGACTTCAATCAGCTCTTGAGTGATCATTTCTGGGCGTTCTAATGTAATTTGGCCCAAAGTGCCTTGACGAAGTTCGTGCAATAAGATCTCTGATACTTTGTGCAAGTCAACACGTCCACCTGCACGTAGTGCACCGCGGCGACGACCAATTTCTTCCATGATCTCGATATCTGATTCTGGAAGCTCTTCAATTTGATAACGCTCTTTAAGCTTGTCTGCATAATGAGCTGCTAGGTATTCAATGGTATAGAATGCGACTTCGTCATATTCCATCGCTGTATCTTTTACCGCGCCAGTAGCCGCAAGGCGGAAGCCACTGTGTGGATTTTCCACTTTTGGCCATAAAATCCCTGGAGTATCAGATAATACGATGCCATTTTGCAGGTTGATACGTTGTTGACGACGTGTAACCGCGGGTTGGTTACCTGTTACAGCGATTGTTCGACCTGCGAGGGTGTTAATGATCGTCGACTTTCCAACGTTTGGGATGCCCATGATCATGGTGCGAATGTTTTTACCAATCTCTTCTCGGTGTGGGGCAAGTTTGCGGCAAAGCTCCATGATTCGATGCACTTCTTGTGGTTCAGAAGTCGTGATCGCCATTGCTTTTACATGTTGCTCTTGCTCCAAGTGCTCAATCCACAGTTGAGTTAACTCTGGATCGGCCAAATCACGTTTGTTCAAAACTTTAACGACAGGTTTGTCACCACGGATTTGAGAAATCAAAGGGTTTTCACTACTGAAAGGAATACGAGCATCCAGTACTTCGATGATCACATCCACTTGAGGGATTGCTTCTTCGATCTCTTTACGTGCTTTGTGCATGTGGCCAGGAAACCACTGGATTGAGTTATTAACCATTTGAATTTAATACCTTAATTTTTCTAATGCTCCAGCGGTTGTAAAAGTAGCAATGTGAGTCTTGAGTAATACAATACTAGAATGCATTTTCTAAAACTGTGTTTACTTCAAGCTGCTCGAAACCGCGGAGTTGAGCTTTCTTTCATGTTAATACGTCAGTTTATCATGGAATGATGATGAATCATTCAAGATGAAAGTAAAAAGCTATGGCGTGCAAACCTAAAAGCACACATCTCTTATATATACCGACTCGCAGTGAATATCCGTCTGGGTGAGAGACCGAACGCAAACGCTGTGTAGTCAAAGGTGGATTGTGTTGTCAGATTGTTCTGACGGATTTTGGTTTTTTGATTTTATATCAAAGCTTTATTTTTATTTCGCTATTGAGCGAAGTTTGACTTTTATCTGACAAAAACTAGTCTGAGCTTCCATTCAGAGGAAGCAGTCATGCTCAGTATTCTTAGAAGTATTACGGTATCGTCCGTCGCCTTAATTTTTTTAGCGAGTTCTTTTTGCTCAACTGCCAAACAGAGTCCTAAACCGAAGGTCATCGTTGGTGTTATTGCGCAAGACGAAGCTAAAGACTCGTTTGACGGTAGCGTTGGTCCTTCGTACGGAATTAGTCTTGAGTATTTGTCTAACATTACTAAAGCTTTGGATTATGAGTTAGAACTTCGGACTTACAAGCATATTCCGTCTTTACTTGCGGATGTCGAAAGCAAGAAGATTGATGGTGCGGTTGGATTTAGTAAAACAGCAGCAAGAGAAAAGCGTTTCTTGTTTTCGATGCCTTTCTTTTCGAGCACTATCGCTGTTTGGTATCGGAATGCCACTTACCGAGATAGTGATGCGCGTGATCTTAAATGGGTGTGTGTTGAGGGCAGTGTGTATTGTGACAACCTCACTGAACGTGGTATCGATAAGATACATTATGTTAAAACACGTTTAGAGGCGTTTAATGAAGTTAAGCGAGGTAAAGCGAACGCGCTGATTTACACTTATGTTGGTATTACCCAATATTTGGATTTAAATGACATTGTAAAAGGGGTTGTCGATATTCCCAGTTGGTTGAAAGACGAAGAGGTGAGTTTTATCGCTTCGTTGGACAAACAGAGTCTGATCGATGACATCAACAAAATCCTTCACTGGGAGCAAAATGGAAAAAACATTCGCTCCGTCGCCTCGAAAAATCCTTACCATATCAGTGATAAGTTATTGGTAGATTACCGACGTAATCATCAAAACAAACTAGTGATAACTTACAGCAGCAGTGACGAAGCTTATCCGTTTCTCTACCGAGATTCGCAAACGGGCGAGTTAGACGGTTTCTTTCCAGATTTTGTCGACTTATTGCAGTCTCGTACTGGCTTGAGCTTTAAGTATGTGAAGCCGACGTCGAGCCTTTCTAATGGATTAACGGCATTTGATGCCGATATAGTCCCCGTTTCTTATGTGGGTGAGCTACCTAAGTCAGATTGGTTGTTCACTAAACCATTCATGCACAGTAATTACGTGGCTATCCAAGCGGAGCAGAGCAAGCGCGATAAATCTGCACTGAAAGAAGCGGGTATTCTGCTCACTTTGAAAAAGCAAGGGTTAGTTCATTTGGGCACTTTGCAGCAAGGCCAAGTTGATCATTATAATGATTTGAAGAAGCTGCTTACCGATTTGAAATCGGGCGTTTTGGATGTGGCTTATATTCCTGACGACATCGTTCACAACATGATTGCACAAGATCAAGTCGATGGCTTGGTGATCAATGCGGAGGACGTTTTGACGTTCTCTAATGCATTTGCGGTTGCAAACCACAATACACAACTGCAACACATGTTGAACAGCATCATCGAAACCATTGATTCTAACGAGATCGAAAAACTGCTGCGTTCTCACCGAAGCTTCAAACTGACTTATGGCTATGACGCGGAGCAGATCGCTACATTTGTTGTTGCTGGTTCATTCATATTCTGTCTCATGTTGATTGCGGCGTATTTCATCTTATCTCACATGCGACTTAAAGTGAGGTTAGCCGAATTTAATGCTGACAATGAGGAAGCGGAAAAGCAATGGCTGATGGACATCATCAAAGAGATCAATAGCTTGGTTTTTATCCATAGTGAAAATAACCATATGGAGATGAGCAATTGTGCGAACTACAACAGTAAACAGTGCCAACAATGTAGTTTGAAAAGTGATTCTGCGCACGTTCCTCTGGTGAATAATTTTGATGAACTGACCACTGTTATTGCTGGAAAGCGTATTTCAGAAGAGGTTGCCTCGTCGGGCTGTGAACTTGATATTAAACATGTATATCGAGAACGCAAAGTCATCGCTTCTCCTAGCGGTAAGAACAAGTTTGTACTGACTGTGATTCAAGATATTACCCAGCAAAAAGAACGTGAACAGGCGTTAATCGATGCGCAAAAAGAAGCGCAAACCGCGGTACGTGCGCGCGAAAACTTTTTGGCAACCATGAGTCACGAATTAAGAACGCCATTGTCGGCAGCACACGGCATCCTCGATTTGCTAAATCGCCAAGTGACGGCAGATTCAAATCGCGAGTTAATTGCCCAAGCCATACGCTCGCTCAATCATTTGAATACGCTAGTAGACGAAGTACTGGATTATTCAAAGTTAGAGGCAGGGCACTTAACCGTCGCCCCAGTTAAGACCGACTTGCTTAAAACCTTGTGCGATGTGTTTCGAAGCTTTGAACCACGAGCGCTCGCGAAAGGTTTGGATTACAAAGTGACAATCAAACCATTTTCGAATGCTTTCATTGAAATCGACGCGCTGCGATTGGTGCAAATTACCACCAATCTACTCTCCAATGCGGTGAAATTCACTGCGGAAGGCGAGGTTGGAATCAGTGTCATTCTTCATGAAAAGCAGCTTATTTTGAAAGTGGCGGATTCAGGTATCGGCATGACGGATGACCAACTCGAAGGTATTCTCAATCCTTTTGTTCAAGCGGATGACACTATTACGCGTAAATATGGCGGCACTGGATTGGGGCTGAGCATTGTTGACCGATTGATCGACTGCATGGGCGGCGTGCTCTGCATCGATTCACAATTTGGCTTAGGCACGACGATTACCGTCAAACTGCCAATTGAGCATTGCGACTCTGAGCCAGACGTTTGTTTGAACTGGACGTATAGCGAGAGCTTACCACTTAATATTCGCCAGTGGTGTGACGCGTGGAAAATGCGTCCAGCGACGTTAAAAACAATGGTGGCGAACCTTCACCCTATACACGACAGCGATGCCAGTTTTAATGGCCTAATGCTGCGTGACGAACAAAGGGTACTTGGCAGTCTTACGCTAAGAGAGATTCAATATCCAGATACATTGTTCAATTTGCTCAGCCAAACGCAGCAAGAAACCAAGCTTAGTGACGCAAATCAAGAAGTGGTTTCTTGGGTTCTCGGCACGGTACTGGTCGCAGAAGATAATCCCATTAACCAAAGTGTGATAGCAATGCAGCTTCATGAACTTGGAATCGAACCTGTCATTGTGAATAACGGCCGCGAAGCATGGGAATACATCAGCCAAGATGAAAACGTTGTGTTGCTGCTGACCGATTTTCATATGCCAGAAATGGATGGCTATGAGCTTGTTAGGCACGTGAAAAACTCCGAATTTAAAGCAATTCCAATCATCGGTGTGACAGCAGAAGATGCTCGTCTTGCCATTGAGCGCACACAGGATATCGGCATTGATGATGTGCTCTACAAGCCCTATGACCTTAATCAATTAAAAACCGTTTTGATTCCATTTATTGGCGAAAAAGAGAGGGGTAGGCTGCCCGGCTGGATTAAACGGTTCAAAGCACAGGACGCAAAAGAGATTGCGCGCGTGTTTAGTCAATCAATGTCTACAGATATAAAAAACTTAAACGCCGCATCGACTGAGCGAGACAAAAAACGGGTCATTCATGGCATCAAAGGAGCGGTTGGGGCGATAGGGGTAAGCATGCTGACTGAGCTTTGCATTGAGGCAGAACGAGTTACTGCTGCGGAGTTTGACAGGCGAACAGCGGAGCTAATTTTACGAATCGAGCAGGAGATCGAAAACATAAACTATTGGGTAGAGACAAATGAATACACAATTTAATGTGATGGTGATTGATGACCATCCGCTACAAACCACAATACTTACGCAAATATTGGATCGCTATTGCGCGCAAGTCATCCCTTTTAACTGTGTGGATGCCGCTATTCAGAGTGTGCAGGAACAACATTTTGACGTAATTTTTTGTGATATCCAAATGCCCGGAAAAGACGGCATCGATATGATGGAAATGCTCGATAAAGTCCAGTACCAGGGGCAAGTTGTACTGGTCAGTGCAATGGAGTTGACCATTATTTCTGCGGTAAGAGCCATGTGCGAGGGATTTAGCTTTGAAGTATTAGGGAAGCTGCCTAAGCCATACGATGAAAATGAAGTCGTTGATTTGTTGGGTAAAATAAAAGATGAAAAAGCGAAACAAGTCAGCTTTGCTCAACCTATTGAAGTGGAAGATCAAGAATTCCTGTTTGCTCTGGCTGAAGGGCGAGTGAAAAATTATTACCAGCCTTTAGTCGATGTGCAAAGTGGGGAAGTGCTTGGGTATGAAGCGCTCGCGCGTTGGAATCATCCTATTTATGGTGTGTTACCCCCTCATTATTTTTTGCCAATTGTAGAGCGTTGCCGCCTTTCTGGAGAGTTGTTTCAAGCTGTATTGAGTAATGTTATCTATGACATGAAACACCGCGGATTGACGCAAAACGTATCCATCAATGTAGACCATGAAAATTTAGAAGATACGGCGTTCTCTCATTACTTTTTACAGCAATGTTTAGAGAGCGAGATTGACCCATCACAAATCACCATTGAAATTACAGAGCGAGATACATTTCAGACTAGCGCGTCCCTGTACAAGAATTTACTCAAGTTGAGGATGAACGGTGTCACTGTCTCAATAGATGATTTTGGCACGGGGTCATCGACGTTTGAAAAACTGGCTCAACTGCCATTCAACGAGTTAAAAATCGATCGTTCGTTTGTACAAGGTGTCGAATGCGACATCAAAAAACGCAACATCGTTGTTGCTATTTGCGCGTTAGCGAAAAGTTTGAATATACGACTGGTCGCGGAAGGTATTGAAGACGAAGTCACATTGCAAGCGATACGTGAGTATGGCATTGATCTTTGCCAAGGCTTCTACATTGATAAACCCATGCCACTAGAAGCCATAACCATACTAAATGAAAGATATGAATAAATTGAATTACTTGATCTTTGACGATCATCCTCTCGTTTGTGTTGCAATCAAGTCGTTGTTGGAAGAGTTAGGTAAAACAAATGGGGCATTTACTGCAACATCAGCGAAGATGGCATTACAAATATTGAAAAAGGAAGAAATTCAACTGTTGATCTTAGATGTGAACTTGGCAGATTGCGATGGGTTTGATTTCTACAAACGTATCAAATCCCATGGTTATGAAGGCAAAGTCATTTTCTTCTCCGCTGAAACTAGCCAAATGTACAGCCAAATGGCTTTTCGTTCTGGCGCTGATGGCTATGTGTGTAAATCGGAAAATCACGACATTCTTAAAGACGCGATAGAAGCGGTAGAGAAGGGGTATACCTTCTTCAAATTTAAGCAAGTTGTTAACAGCGTTCGAGAAATGCCACAACTTTCAAGCAGAGAAAGCGCAGTAATGAAGTATTTATTACAAGGAAAGTCCAATCGAGAAATCGCTTCAGTGCTATCAATAAGTGACAAAACAGTCAGCACATATAAACGTCGTCTATTGGATAAATTTAACGTAAAGAACATTGTTGAGCTAACAAGAGTGGCGGGGGCGTAAGACCGCATCATGACACTTAAAAGTATCGCGTTGTCTCTTTTCATCGCAACATTACTATTCGTCACTTCTGTCACAATGATTGGTGCGGTGTTAATTTCTTATGAAGTAAAGCAGTTCAACACTTACGCGAATAATTTAGCCAAAATAAAACAAAAAGTAATTCTCATGGGGCTATTGACGGAAGCGCAGCTCGAGCAATACAAAGGTATGAGCGTGAGTGAAGTAGAAGCGCAAACAGAGCTGAGCTTTCAAGATGCGATTTACTCCCTGTCACGTTATGAAAAACTTAATTACGTTGAAGCTGTTGCACGGAAATCGCTTCATCAGGCTGAAGCGTATTTATCAAATGCGTTCAATCGACAAAATGCCGTTATGTATTTTCGTTCTTATACTGGAAACAAACTCATCTTAGAGAGACCGATTGAAGCGTTAGAGGGAGTGAAAGCCACATTTGATGTTGATTGGTGTAAAAGTAATTATTCTTGTGTGTTAGCTGCGTGGAAAGAGCAACTGACGGACCGGGTATTGTTTTCCCTACCATTTAAAACGACATACTCCGATGACATGGCGATAAGCATCATGAGTCCGGTTTACTTTCAAGGTGAGTTAGTGGGGGAGTTCTCGGAACAATTGTACCTCTCGCCGCTTTACAATGATGGGAAAGCGGTAGATGTTCAAATAGCGAATGGGAACAAGCAAATGGTGATTTATTTCGCTGGCTACCCCTTTCCATCATTCGCGTACACCCAATCATATGTCGCAGACAACAACAATCTTATCGTTTACATGTACCCATTCAGTAAAATTGTATTGGATTACGTGTTCTTGTTTATCATCTTCTTTTTCGTAACCTTAGCGTATTACAACAAAGCTTATGAATCTAAAGAGAGCAAACTTCGCCTCGCGAAAGCACTGACGAACGTGACGAAAGATGATTTAACGGGATTGTTTAACCGCAGAGTTTTTCAAGATAGCGAGTTCAAACGTCGTTTGGAAACCGCGCCATATTCCGTCATTGCAATAGATGGCGATAGGATCAAGCGAATCAATGACCATTACGGTCACCATGTAGGGGACGAAGTTATTGGAATTATTGCTGATGCTATGTCTAAAGTGTTTCGAAATAGTGATTATCTAGTTCGAACTGGTGGTGATGAGTTTGTTGCGATTCTGCCGGGTTGCAGTATCAGTCAATCTTCAATATTGGCGAAGAAGCTTCGTAGTGTCGTTAAAGATAACCGACTAAAGACCTTGGATATCGAGGTTAGTGTGAGTACTGGTATCGCGGCGAATGAATTACACGAAACGCTTCAGGACGTTATTGTACGTGCAGATGAAGATCTCTATGAGATGAAAAAACACAGACAAAAGTCCCATTAAGCAGGTCTGGTATTGACTCAATGTTAAGTTACGGAACATAACCATGACATAACTGTTTGATTAATTTGACCAAACAGAATGAGTGGTCTTTTATATTAGAGCAGTCAACAAATAGTGATTGCTCTATTTATTCTCGACCTTACATCTGGTGTCGCACGTGAACAAAGATCTCGACTTAAACTTACTTAAAATACTTGTCTTACTGGATAAGCACCGTCAGCTCAAGCCCGTTGCGAAAGCGATGGGGAAGAGCGAAGCGTCAATTAGCAAATACCTTGCCCGATTGCGACTCCAGCTAAACGATGAATTGTTTATTCGGCATCCTCACCACATGGAACCGACGGACTATTTAAAACGTCAATTACCTAAAATTTCCGATGCACTCGAGAAGCTTGAAACTTGTCTAATTAGAGATGAGTTTGAACCGGAAAATTACGAAAAAGACATCACCATTTGTTTACCGCAAACCGCTCAATACTCATTTGGGCATTTACTTGCAATGGATTTAATGGCGCTGTTTCCCAAGGCGCACATTTCGATAGCAACGATTACAGAGTATACGATAGAAGAGATAATCCTAGGCAAAGTGGATGCGCAATTACATTACTTCAACGAGGATGTTCCGAAATCTGTTTATCAGAAGTTCATCGGCTATGCGCCTGCTGTGGTAGTTGTCCCTGAAGAGCTGGGAATTACCACTCTGGAAGAAGCGGCCAAACTTCCCTTTATCATGTTAGAGATTATCGGTTGGAAAGAGAAAGAGCAGCTCGTTAAGCGTGCAATGGAAAGCCACGGTATGGTCATCAACCGTATTGCGGCTCTAGACAACGTAAGCAGCGTATTGAAGCTAATTAAGCAAAAAAGCGCCGCAACCGTGCTACTTGAATATCAGGCGCCAATTGATGGATATAAATTTATAAGAGTGCCAGAGCATTTTTACCCAGATGGCTGGCCAAAAGTGGTTGTACAGGTGAAGCAAAGCTTAAGACATGATGCAATGCACCAGTTGTTAATCGGTGCTATTGCAAAATACATGAGCGCTTAGCGGCAAAACTCAATGTTTTCTGACTGAGGAATAGTATGCAGAAGTTCAATCAACGTGTCCGCATGGTACTTTTTCAGAATACGCGTTTTGTAGGTGCTGATTGTTTTAGCGCTGAGTGAAAGTTGTTCAGAAATCTTCTTATTTGAGTAGCCTTGTACAAGATAATGGAACACCATGGCTTCGCGATTTGAAAGTGTTACGTTACCCGACGATGGTGTGTGAGTCGACTTAAACATTGAGTAACCGCGTGAAACACTCACAATTGCGTCGATAATGGTCTCTCTTGTTTCATGTTTGCTTAAGAAGCCGTTTGCGCCCATTTCGTACGCTGCTTTAGAAAGACTCGAGTAGTCGCGTGAAGAAACAAATAACAGTCGGCCACGATATCCCGTCGCTAAAATGTTTTTGGCTAAACGCATACCATCGCGGTCGCCAAGCACTACGTCTAGAATAATCAAATCAATCTTTTGGCCTCGAACAAGATCCATCACTTCCGCACTGTCAGTGGTTTGAATCACTTCAGCTGCGTTGATTACGGATTCAACTAGAGAAGCAAGTGCTTCGCTATACAATGGTTGAGCGTCGATAATAAGAACATTATTCAAAGTTAACCTCACCTAATACATCAACTAGTGTGCTGTCAGGCGACAGCGCAATTGGATGAATAGGATTGTAGGAAAAACCTTGCTAAGAGGAAGGAAAATGACTCTTTCCAAAAGTGAAAATCAGTGTCTTGATTATGGGAATAGCGATGTCAGGTATTGAAATACCTAGTGATAGGATGATTACTTAAAACTTACGCTGACAGAAAACTAACAAACTGAAAGTATTCTTTCAGTGTTCTATGCCTTCAGATTTTCTTGTGATGTTTCTAGCGCTTCGATTTAAACCCGTGTGTTAGCAAGCGCAGTTTTATACCAAGCCACTTGAAGAGAGCTTGTTCTACACCAGGCATGAGCACGGTAGCCAACTTTGCACTGATATCTGTTGGATAGGTTTGGCTATTGACGCTGAACATCACTTCAAATTATTTCTAAACTTTTCATTGACTCGGCCGCTAAAAGTGGAGGTGTTAATTCGCACTTTGGCCACTCATAATGTCGTGTTCAAAAATGAGACAATTTTACATGGTTTGGTATGGAAATGTGCGTTAGCCGTCCTTTTGATGGTTTACAAATTTTGTTGTAACGACTAAAAAGGACTTTTGGATTTTTAGCCAGAGAATGGCTTCTCATGGCGTTTGCATCAAACTTTTTCTGATGCGTATTTTTGGTTGGATAATTGGCTTTATGAGTAACGTAACCAGCACCATTTTGACAGAAAGTGGTACCAATGAGCTTGAAATCATCGAGTTTCATTTAGAAAAAACATTGCCAGATGGCAGCACAAAAACTTGTTATTACGGCATTAACGTTGCGAAAGTACGAGAAGTGATTCGCGTGCCAGAAACAACCGATTATCCAAACGCACAACCTCATATGATTGGTGTGTTCTCATCCAGAGATGTACTGACGCCTTTAGTGGATTTAGCTGGTTGGTTAGGTGTGCCAACACGACAAGATCTGGAGCGCAAGTTTGTAATCGTTACGGATTTCAACAAAATGACCAATGGCTTCTTAATTGACAGCATTTCGCGTATTCATCGTATCTCTTGGAATGATGTGGAATCACCAAGTCAGTTTTTGGAAGCGGGCGAACAAGACTGTGTAGTGGCCGTTGTCCGTAAAGAAGGCAACCTGATCATGATTCTCGACTTTGAAAAAATCATCGCAGACATCAACCCAGAACTGAGTATGGAAAAGTACGATGTGAAAGGGGACAAGTCGGTGGATCTCAACCAGAGAATGGTCGGTAAGCGTAATGCTAAAACGATCATGGTGGTGGATGACTCAGCATTTATTCGCTCTTTGATCCAAGATACATTAGCTTCTTCAGGCTACAATGTGATCACATGTAAAGACGGTGGTGAGGCGCATGAGAAGTTGATGAGCTTGATCGAGGTTGCGAAAGAAGAAAACTTGCCAGTTAAAGAGCTATTAGATGCGGTGGTTACGGACGTAGAAATGCCTCGAATGGATGGTATGCACTTAGTGAAGAGACTACGCGATACCGAAGCGTTTCATGAAATGCCGATCATTATGTTCTCGTCATTGATGAGTGAGGATAACCGAGCGAAAGCACTATCTCTTGGCGCAAATGATACGATTACCAAGCCAGAGATTGGCCGCATGGTGAATATGATGGATAAATACGTGTTTAACTTTGCGTAAAAAACCGATCAGATGAAACAAATAAGGCTGCCGATTGGCAGCCTTATTTTTATTGAGGGCAGGGAAGAATATCTAAGGTGTAACTCTCGTTTGGAGTCTGCGGTGGCCCATATAAAATTCCGCATTGTGTAAGGCTAGCTCTTTTTTCGTCGGCTGCAGCAATGACCATTTCGCGAGTTGTTGAACCAGCCGGGTGATGAAATATTTTCCAATCCGAGTCTTCTTCGTTCAGTCCTTGCACGAGTAACTTCATCGATTCGCTATCAGAATCAGGATATCCATATAAAAAAACACAGCGCTTTGAACCACCAATATTACAGCCGTCAAATGGTAAATCTGCCATTAAAGCACTGTCTACGAAGTTTGAAACGTAAGGCTTGCTTTCCAATCCCGCAATCGCCATTTTCCCATAACCCACGCCTAATGCTGACGCAATAGCGCCTTTCATTCCTTCCAAACGTGCTTCACGTGCATCGCTTTGAAGGTTTAAAAAGCGTGGCGCGGCAGTGACAGCAAGAATACCGAGCACGACAATAACTACGACTAACTCTATTAGAGTAAATCCCGTTTGTTTTTTCATATTATTTTCACAGCAAGTTAAAGGTAGAAAAACACTGACCGTACACTTGTTTATTGTGTAAATAAGTACGGTAATGATAAATCGATCAGTAGTATAAAGAGGTGAGTTGTAAAGTGCTATACCGACGCCGCACTAATTGACTGAATCCATTAAATGCAATGGAGAATTCACGGGTCTAATTCGGCTAGATTTTAAGAGGTCATTAATTCCGCTGAAGAAAGGCTGCGTGAACAGGCGAGCATGAATCCTCTTCGATGTAAGCAAACATGTACATCAGCGGAATGAAATACAAAATGCAAATGAGGGCGAACCGCACAAATGGATTGTCTTTTTATTCACTTTGATGAATGCTACGCGGAATTCATATCGCAGTATGCCTGAGGTATTCATCATGCGAATGTGCTTTGGTTTTGTGTTTATTTTTCAAATATAAGAATAATCTAAATGGAATTCGATTCGATAAACTTCCTTGCAATAGGTTTGATATTTCTTGGCTCTTATGTCCAGACCGCAATCGGTTTTGGCTTGGCTATTGTTGCCGCACCTTTACTGATTCTTTGGGCGCCAGAATATGTTCCTGCGCCAATCTGTTTAGTCGCGTTATTTATTTCGTTGATGAATGCGATGAAGCACCGCAGTAGTGTTGAAATCGGCGGCTTAAAGATGGCGTTGATTGGGCGAGTGCCGGGATCAATTGCTGGTGGCTTGCTACTCTTTTTTGTATCTACACAAACTCTCACGCTT
The DNA here is from genome assembly GCF_033338935.1 of Vibrio sp. Vb0598. Lineage (NCBI taxonomy): Bacteria > Pseudomonadati > Pseudomonadota > Gammaproteobacteria > Vibrionales > Vibrionaceae > Vibrio > Vibrio sp. Vb0598. Next base: position 67,527 of record NZ_JAWOTP010000009.1, read on the forward strand.
TGGATTGGTTTGTTGGTGCTGTTTGCAGTCGTGGTGAGTGTTTTACCGTTTCGGGTTGAGCCTACGCCTTCGCGTATGACATGTGCTGGTTTCTTTTCTGGGTTGTTTGGTACCAGTTCTGCGATTGGAGGTCCTCCGATGGCGTTATTGTTGCAGCATCAAGAAGCAAATCAGTTACGCGGCAACTTATCGGCTTTTTTTGTTTTCAGTTCGATTATTTCACTAATAGTACAAATCCCAGTGGGCTTCTTCACATTGCATCATTTGGTCATTACTATTCCTCTATTACCTGCTGCGTCGCTTGGTTACTGGCTAGCAATGAAAACTACCCAGTCGTTACCAAAAGAAAAGATTCGGTTTGGGGCACTTATGTTGTGTTTTGTGAGTGGCTTTACCGCCGTCGTACAAGCGTTGAGCCAATAATGCCATCTGCATCATAAAGTCACTGCGGGATTGCATTCCTTTTTATGTATGGCGGACTTGTTTACTTACGCCAAATTGGTCGTTTAGATGGGCGATAGTTTTATGAATAACACTCGTTATGGCACTTTTATGGCAGCATTCTCCTTTGTGATCTGGGGATTGCTACCAATTTATTATCGTTATTTACCAAATGCTTCTATGGATGAGTTGCTAGCATGGCGAATCATTGGGTCTGTACCTGTCGGGTTTCTAATTGTACTTGGGATAACCCGTCGAGGGCTGAATTGGAAAGAAATCTGGCTTGATAAAAAATCCTTGTGGTACACGTTTGTGGCGAGCAGTTTGATGTGTATTTCTTGGAGTGCGTTCACTTGGGCTTTGACCCATCATCGGGTCATCGATGCCAGCTTAGGCTTCTTTATTGGGCCATTAGTATCTGTTGCGCTGGGCGTATTTATTCTTGGGGATAGGCTCTCAAAAGGCAAACTTATTGCAATCGTGCTGGCAACAATTGGTGTTATGTATCAAGTGATTCACTATGGTCAGCTGCCCGTTATCGCACTAACGATGGGGTTGTTCTTTGCTTTGTATGGGCTGTACAAGAAGAAGATAAATTATGACTGGAGTACAACCTTGTTTGTTGAGGCGTTGTTACTGACTCCAGTTGCACTCGCATATTTGCTCTATAAACAATGGGCAACTGGTGAACTGGCTTCGGGCACAGATACCACAACATTGTTTTTGTATTTTGGCAGTGCGCCTATCACACTTTTGCCACTCGTATTTTATTCTATCGCAATACGTATAACTAATTTATCAACCGTCGGTCTAATGCAATACATCGAGCCAAGCTTGCAGTTTGTGTTGGCAGTTATGTTTTTTGGCGAGTTGTTTGACGAAGTGAAAGCGGTGACCTTTGCATTTATTTGGGTAGGGCTGTTGTTCACAATTTTTGAAAGTATTATCAAAGGGCATCGGCGCAAAAAGCTGGTCAAACACCCCTTATAGTGGTTTCAATATTCTCACATATTAGCTTCTTTATTCTTATGCCCTCCATTCGAGGGCATTTTTAATGTCATGAAGCATTGGCTTTCGTTTTTTGCCCGAATAGAAATCATAACTTGAGATTATTTGACGCATTATCATAATGATACCGCTATAGTTATAGCCAAGTGACACGCTTATATAAGTGAAAACCAGATCAAGAAGGACGACATATGATCACTGCTCTGTATGCCAACATTCTCGCAATACTCATTATTTGGTTGGCTGTTCAAGTAATTAAGCAACGTCGCTTAAATCAAATTGCTTATGCCGATGGTGGGGTAGAGGCTCTACAAATTGCTCGTAGTGCCCAGAGTAATGCGACAGAATATATCCCCATTACCCTGATTTTAATGGCACTTTTAGAATTTAACAGTGCTTACCCAACATGGATACATCTCACCGGTATTATTTTTGTAATTGGTCGAGTTATTCATGCTAAAGGCATATTGAAAAAAGACTTGAAAAAACGCATTAGAGGGATGCAGGTGACATTTCTGGTGATACTTTCATTGGTTGTGTTAAATATGATTTACCTGCCATACGATAAGTTATGGTAAGTCTGCGACGTTACATTCCACCACCTTGGGTACTCGTTCTGATTGGATTAGTACTGAATATTGGCGCGATCATCGTTACTAGCTTAGTCCTTGATAAGTTGGGTAAACAGCACTCGCAGCTCGCAGAGCAAACAGCAGAAAACTTGTATTCCATCCAACTCGCATGGAACAGTGTGGAAACCCTAGAAAGGAAAAGAGAAGCTTTACTGCTGCATGTGCACATAAGTCAGAGCGTAGCGATACCTTTAGAGCTAGAAGAGGTATTAGCAGGGCATTTATCTTCTTGGGTTCATAACGAGTCGGATGAAATAAAAATTGATCAACTTCCTCAACTAATGTCAAAGATAAATCAGGCACAAGCTTCGTATAGAGACCGCATCGATAATTACTACATTGAGAATGTAGGGCTCAATGAGGTAATGGCAAAGCAGGATGAAAAGATCGCTTGGTACAAGAATATCGGACTCTTCTTGCAAGTATTCGGACTTGCGTTAATCCTTGCACGCGACTTAGCTAGGAAGCAATAAAAGCAAGAGCTAAAGATCAGGTTTATTGCGAAATGCCAATGGTAGTTTGCAAATTGCAATTTATTCTGTGAGCAAACAGTAGCTATTGGTTAAGTTTTAATGAAAGTGATTAAATAACAACCTGTTTTTGTGCGCTGAAAAGTTGGCACGCCTCATGCTTTAGTATGAGTGACCCTTTCTAAGCCGAGGGTCACCTAGCCAACTGACGTTGTTAGTGAACCATCTTGTTCACAAATATATACAGCCAATCACGACTCCTTGTGGTTGGCTTTTTTTTATGCAATCTAGAACTGTGCTTTAATCCAGATCATGCGATGGTCAGAAGATACATCTTTACCATCACCATACTTACCGATACGTGCATCGTTAAATAGTTTACGCCCTTCTTCATAAGACGCTGACCAGTACACACCAGAGTCTATTACATTCAAATTTGCTGAAGGCAAGGCATAGTCTACCCCTAAGCCAAACGTTGAAGTGATGCGATTCGGATATGGGTGAGTTGAGCTGCGGTCAACAGCGTGTTCGGCTGCACCAAAGCTTGTTGGGTAAAGCTCACCATTCATCACGGTTTGATTAACCAATGGATCGTTGTGCAGCTCTTGCATTACAGAGCTAATACCGTCACCAGACACTGGATCAAGGTTTTGATCACCCATCATTACGAATTTAGCGCCGTTCGTTAAGCCACCTGTTTTACCCGCATCGTCGTAAAAATAGTCTTTGCCTTGAATGTAATGATGCCAAAACTCCACTTCTGCTGCGTTTTGCGCTTTGTTTTTACCGGTGTCGAATACTGGTGGAGTAGGATGAGACATCAACAAGTGTACAACTTCTTCGCCGTTGCGAGTTGGAATGATGATTGGTGCGTCAACGTGGTTTTTCGAAGATAGACGCACTTGATCCCATTCTTCCGCTGAGTACCATTCATCACCACACTTCATGCCGTCTGGAATCTTTTGCGAACCATCGCAGATAGTAATGGTTGGAATTTTCGCACCTTCCATATCTTTCCATTTAAATGCTTGGAATGTACGTGTGTTTGCTGTGTCAATTTTATACTTAGACATAAGGGCAAATGCATATTGACCATGGTACATGCCAAAGCCCCATGCATCACCTGGCATTTGACCTGCGGTTCCGTTGTTGTCGAGATCAAACTCACTCAACAACCCTGTATTAGTTGAGTAAGATTCAGCATAAGGGTATTCAATAGGCTCAAGGTTTGCTTCACCGCCCGCGCCATTGATGCTTTGCGCGACAGACAAGTAGTTCTTCTGGAATCCTTCAATGGCTGCTTTGTTTTCGCCTGTTCCCTCGTTGTTGTATTCCGCCATCATAAGAACATCAGGACGATTCTTTTGAATGATTGCTGCAACGTTACGAATTTGAATGACTTTTTCCGCAGTGGTTTTGTCTTCGGCTGCGATTGAACCGTCTAAATAAGAGGTGACCAACGCAGTTTGCTGCGTTGGTTCAATTTGCATTTCATCTACCAAAGTTTCGAAGGTAGCGCGGTCAAAAGAGAGGTTGTAAGTCGCTATTTTTACTTCTTTAGGCTGAACATTGACGTATTCAGTATCGTCATTACATCCAGATAGTAGAGCGGCGCCAACAAGGATAGCGATAGAGGTTTTGATTGCTTTCATGGGTACGTCATACCTTATAATTAATTCGGCTGAATATTAAAGTCATCAGTCATTGTTTTAAGCGATATTAGTCACACAAACGTTTTCATATTTACATGTTCAATTAGTTTTTGTGTGATTTGTGCAATAAATGCAACACTTTCAACACCAGAAGGTTATATGTAAATTGTTAAAAAACGGTGTCGTTATTGATGCGAAATAGAGAGTCCGCCACCGTTAAAAAGAAAAGCGTAGAATTTAAGCGTACATGAGATGTTTGAGTTGTATGTTTATCGCCGTGTTTTATTTTTTATGTTTAAATTTCTGTATATAATAAGCAGTCAATCAGAAGTGAGGACGACCTCACCGCTCTATCTTTTCTCGGGGACGACCCCATCTCGTTGGGAAATGTGACATGGCTTGGGGAATTCTCTTCATTGCGGGCTTGTGTGAAATCGCATGGGCTGTCGGTCTTAAATATTCACAAGGGTTTACCAAATTCGGTGCTTCGGCATTCACTATTGTCTTTATGTTATTGAGCTTTTGGTTGCTTGGCATTGCGTTAAGAACCTTGCCTTTAGGCATTGCTTATGGCGTATGGGTAGGGATTGGCGCAATAGGCACGGCAGTCGTGAGTATTTATCTGTTCAATGAGCCAGCAACACTTATCAAAGCCTTAAGCTTGCTAATGATTGTCGCTGGTATCGCAGGGTTAAAAATATCAGCTTAACGTTAGGCTAAACACAAAACAGCCAGAGTCACTCTGGCTGTTTTTCTAAATGTCGTGTTTACGGTTCTGGGTAGGTATATCAAGCGTTGCGCTTAATAAAAGGTAACCGTAAGTGATGACCAAACGCATTAATTAATGCGCCTGTAACAATCAGACCGCCACCGACGTACGTCCAAATGATCGGAACCTCGCCAAAGAAAATGATGCCCAACAACACAGAAAATACGATCTGGATATACGAATAAGCGGAGGCTTTACCCGCTTGTTGAGTTTGCATCGCTTTGGTTAACCCCAATTGTCCAATTTGGGTAAAGACACCAACTAGAACCAACATGAAAGTCAGATATAGATCGGGCATTACAAAATCGTCGCCAATCAGTAAGAGTGAAGCGGGGAGAGCAACCAACGGGAAATAGAAAATGATCACTGAGCTGTCTTCTGTCTGACTCAGTTTTCTGACAATGACGTAGGCAATTGAGCTACCAAATGCGCCTAAGATCGCAATCATGACGCTAAACATTGGTAAAGCGCTATCTGAGCCTTGCCCAGTTTCTGGGCTTACCATGATATAGATGCCGAGTAAGCACAACGCAATACAAAGGAAAGTTGACGGCTGGATGCGCTCTTTCAAGAAAAATACGGCGAGTAGTGCAGTAAATACCGGATGAATATATTGGAATATCGTCGCTTCTGCCAAAGGTAAGGTGGTCACTGAATAATATACACACATCAGAGCCATCGTACCCACAGCACCGCGTGCAAATAGTAATGGCTTATTATTGCCCCATACAGAAATTCGTTTTCGCTTTACATCGAAATAACTAATGATAAGTGAAACGAGCGCTCTTGCTGCAACGATTTCAAAAACGGGGATACCGTAGTTGCCGACGTGCTTTACTGTAGCCGACATCAGAGCAAAGCCGAACGCGGAAAGCACCATAAAGCGCACACCGATGGGAATCATAGTGTTGAATGAATTGGACATTTTACTGCTCATTTGTTGCGACAGATCTCACTTTAGCATACTTAGTTAGCGATTAAATCCTCTCAACTCAAACACTTCTGTCGACAAGATGAATAAACAGTAGAATACGTAGCAATTAATCTGCCTCTCTTCAGCGTAACAATAAAAAACTCGATATTTAAGGAGCTTACATGATCCCGATAAAAGCAACGCATGTTTCAGGCGTTGTCATTTCAAAAATTGATGGCATAGAAAAAATGCTGTTACTCAAACGCGTAAAAGGTGGCTATTGGTGCCATGTTGCAGGTGGTATCGAAGCGGGTGAAGCCGGGTGGCAAACCATTTTAAGAGAGTTAAAAGAAGAGACACTAATTGACCAAGTTGAGTTACATACAGCAGACTTTCTAGAGCAGTTCTACGAAGCAAAAAATAACCGTATCATGGTTATCCCATGTTTTGTGCTATTTTGTCCGCCTAACCAATCAGTTGCTCTTAACGAAGAGCATACAGAGTATCGCTGGTGTACGCTTGAAGAAGCTAAGCAGCTGGCTCCGTTTGCCAATCAGCATCACCTCTATGAACATGTATGGAAACATTATGTAGATGTGGCATCACTAACGCCATTTACGCTGATCGATCAAAAGGGCTAAATGAACGGCAACGGCTTTGATTAGTTTTTATAGAGAGGTTTGTTCTCATAAAATGAAGCGTTAGGAGTTGCGCTGAGCGTTCACAATAAAAAGGAATAACATCTATGGATGAAGTCACATGCCAAGAGACGTATCAAGGAAATCACTTACAGAAGCGTTTTTCCGTCTCGCAAAGGGTCTCAATTGAGCCCCTCAACACGAAACACGCGTCCGCTTTACTAGAGGTTGTGAACACTCACCGAGAGAGCCTTGAGGGTTATCTACCTTGGACGGACTCTGTCACGAATCACAGAGAGGCCGTGAACTACATTTCCCAGCGAGTGAACAGTAACGCGCTGGATTCCCATTGGTGTGCGATTTATTTTGATGAGCAGCTGACGGGTGTTATTGGCATTAAAGGTGTGGATTTACATACACGTGTTACTGAAATTGGCTACTGGCTTGCCAACAATGGGCGAGGCCATCGTGTGATTGATCAAGTACTCGCAGTATTGATCCCTTTTTTGAAGCAGAAAGGGCACGCACAATTCATTCAGTTCCATTGTATGGAAGATAACATCGCTAGCATCAATATTGCTGAGCGTGCAGGCGCCACATTAAAAGAATACGTTGATCATGAGTTCGATATGCTTGACCGCTCTCAACGACTAGGCATTTATGAACTACATTTGATGTAGTATCCACCCCAGAAATATTTTAATCAGAGTTCGAACTCTAACTTCACGAGCGCTACAATAGTAACATTGTTGCGCTCGTGTTAACTTGGGGCGTCATTGGCAGAAACTAGGCTAGGAGAAGCATCATGAACGCAATCACAGAGGTTGAAGTAGATAACTTGTTACAGCAAAGCCTCGAACGCTTAAAAGCGGCATATGCAGCCGAGCCTTATCCTAGTTTGGATGAACGTAAACAGCGCCTCGTTTTGTTAAAAAAATCGCTGCTTGAGAACAAACAAGCTTTGGTTGAAGCGTTAAGTGACGATTTTGGCTATCGTTCAGAATTTGATACCGCCATGACCGACGTTTTGCCAACGGTCTCGCATATTAATTATACCCTCAAACGACTAAAAAAATGGTGCAAACCCAGCAAGCGCGAATCCGGCTTATTGCTCGCACCTTCTAAAGTCACCGTTCAGTATCAACCGTTAGGTGTCGTCGGGATCATTTCACCGTGGAACTTTCCTGTGATTTTGAGCCTTGCGCCTTTAGTGACAGCATTGGCTGCTGGCAACCGCGTGATGATGAAGCTCAGCGAATTTACGCCAAAAACCAATAAAGTCATCGTCGATATTTGCCGTGGGTTGTCTGAGTATGTCGAAGTTTTTGAGGGTGAAGCAGACGTCGCACAAGCATTCAGCCAACTGCCATTCGATCACCTTTTGTTCACGGGTTCTACGAGTGTTGGTCGCGCAGTGGCAAAAGCGGCAGCGGAAAACCTTACCCCGGTGACGTTAGAGTTGGGTGGAAAGTCCCCGGTGATCATTGCAAAAGATGCAGACATGAAGAAAGCCGTTGATGCTATCTTGTTTGGTAAATGCATTAATGCAGGTCAGATTTGTGTCGCGCCTGACTACGCATTTGTAGCGCAAGAACGTGTCGAAGAGTTCATTTCGCTATTCTTAAAACGTTTTGAAAAGCTCTATTTAAAATCCAACAAGAATCAAAAGCTGACCCATATTGTCAACCAACGACAATATGATCGTTTGACTGCACTACTTGAGGATGCAAAAGCGCAAGGTGCTAACCTTCACACTGTTGAAGCGTCGCCCCAAGAGGAACGACTTCTGTATCCTCATTTGGTCACGGATGTGTCGCCGAATATGCGAATCATGCAAGAGGAGATCTTCGGGCCATTTCTACCTGTTAAGCCCTACAATGCGGTTGATGAAGCGATTGATTACATTAATCAGCGCCAAAGACCACTTGCGCTGTATGTTATGTCGGACGACAAATCGACCATCAAACATATTGTACGCAACACCCACAGTGGTGGCGTCGGCGTTAATGATACGGTTTTACATGTTGGCGCTGAAGATGCGCCTTTTGGTGGCGTTGGTGAATCGGGTATTGGGCATTATCACGGAGAGGAAGGATTCAGAACTTTTAGTCATGCGAAAACCATTCTTCACACACCGAAATGGTTGCCAAGAACGAGCGTATTAATGCGCCGTAGGGCTATGGCGATAAAAGCGATCCAAAAGATCTTTGTTCGATAATAATTATGATTTGATTGATAAAAAACCGCCCGAATAGGCGGTTTTTTGTTTCTATGTGCTCTGAAACGCTGAGCACCAAAGTCCGAGAAACTTCCATCGCGTGCTACCAACAAAACAAAGAAAGGCTCTTGTTGAAAGAGCCTTGTTCAGGAAATGTCGAGAGATCTTGGCAAGTTTAATGCAGAACTTCACTGCTGAATCTTAGATATCTACAGTCGTTCATCAGTTCTTTAAACGCCTTTCGGTCCAGCTTAATCAGAGTTTCATGATCGCCAGCTTCAAGGTAGACATGTTCCAAGTTTGCTAGTCTTTCATCGCAAACTGTCGACATGTGGTAAGGACTACCAATCGGTGGAATAGCGCCGTGTTCACAATCGGTGAAGAGTCGGTAAACCATACGCTCTTTCACCAAGTGGAAGGTGGCATTAAATTCGTCGTTTAATCTCGACAAACTGATTTTGTTGTTGGCAGGTAAGACCGCCATCATATGACGCCCTTCATGATCCTCTAGAATCACACCTTTTGCGATATTCATTAAAGGCACACCTGCTGCAACACCACTTTGTAGCGAGCTATGACTGTGGCTGTGATTCACGGTTTGAAAGTGAATGTTATGCTCAGTCAAATATTCATCTAATCGGGTTGCAATCGTCATATAGCCTCCACGTGTATGAGACCCATAAAAAGTATAGGTTAGTCGGGCGACAATCGCGCATTTTACTCGACGACACTGACGCTCTTTACGCTCCTGTTCTACGCTTATTGCAAGCCAGCGAGAAAGCATGGTTAACAATAATAAATAGGGGGCAACATGAGCAAGCCAATCATCGCTGATAACAAGCCGATCAAAGTAGAGTTGAAAGCTGGGCAAGAATATTACTTCTGCCGATGTGGGCGTTCTAAAAATCAACCTTACTGCGATGGGTCTCATTCGGGAACCGGCTTAAAGCCAATGAGCTTTAGTGCGGAAAAAGACGAAGATGCCTATCTCTGCCAATGTAAGCATACCGCCAATGCTCCTTTTTGTGATGGTACACACAAGCGATTTACCGCAGAGCAAGTCGGTAAAGAGGGACCGGAACAAAAGCGAGAGAAAAGAGACAAACCAACGGCGTCTGCTACTCAAGAAGAACCAACCCTCGAGTTTATCCACCAATTAGCGAGAGAGGGACTCTCTAAACTCGGTCATCATGGTCCGATGGCTGCAATGGGGGTTCCTAGGCATTTGCTACCACATTGGGATGCTATACAAATCATGGTGGCGCAAATGGCGACACAACCGTTGTTGGAAGACGTTCCTGTGTCTACCGAGTTGATTGTGGGACCAAACGCGCGTAAGCCGCTCAGACTCGCCATTCCTTTGTTGGTGTCGGACATGAGTTTTGGCGCACTTTCTGAAGAGGCGAAAATTGCACTAGCAAAAGGTGCAGAGTTGGCAGGGACTGGGATTTGCTCTGGTGAGGGTGGCATGTTACCGGAAGAGCAAGCCGCCAATTCACGGTATTTCTATGAGCTTGCTAGTGCTCAATTTGGCTACGACGAATCTAAGCTTCTTAATGTTCAGGCGTTTCACTTCAAAGGCGGGCAAGGAGCAAAAACGGGCACGGGTGGTCATCTGCCTGCAAATAAAAATGTAGGTAAGATCTCTCAGGTGAGAGGCATCCCCGAGGGACAACCAGCGATATCACCACCAACGTTCAAAGATCTTCACACTACTCACGATTTCAGAAAGTTTGCTGACAGAGTTCGTGGCATCACAGGCGGAATTCCAATTGGATTTAAACTCAGTGCCAACCATATTGAGCAAGACATTCAGTTTGCGCTTGATGCTGGGGCTGATTACATCATCTTAGACGGTCGCGGTGGTGGCACGGGTGCGGCGCCAACTATGTTCCGTGATCATATTAGTGTGCCCACCATCCCTGCATTAGCTCGTGCACGTAAGTACTTAGATGAAAAAGGTGTAAGTGACAGCGTCACATTAATCATCACTGGTGGGTTGCGAGTTCCTACGGATTTTGTCAAAGCGTTGGCACTTGGAGCAGACGGAGTAGCGATAGCAAACAGTGCAATGCAATCGATCGGTTGTGTCGCGGCTCGCATCTGCAACACCAATAATTGCCCTGCAGGCATTGCGACACAAAATGCCGATTTGAGGCAGCGTCTCGACGTTGAAAAGTCATCCCAGCAACTGAAAAATTTCTTCGAATCCTCGGTCGAGCTCATGAAAGTCATGGCGAGGGCTTGTGGTCATCACGCTCTGAGTGAATTTAGTCATCATGATTTAGCGACCTGGGATCACAACATGGCGAGGCTGTCTGGGATTAAGTATTCAGGTATGGACTTAAACTGATCTCTATCCATATTTTCTGCATATAGGTACATGTTTGATAACAATTATTTATTCGCTGAAATGTTTGAAATTTTGACTTGGCGTTAACTAAAAAAACAGTGTATGAACTACGCTGTTTGAGGTGGATATTCGATTTATTGAATAACAAAGAGTGGTTACCACAACCACGACACGAAGGAGCATTATATGAGCAAAGCAAACGGCGGTTCGGTAGGTAAATGTCCAGTTATGCATGGTGGGCAAACATCTACAGATAAGTCGGTGATGGATTGGTGGCCGAATGCCTTGAACTTAGACATCCTGCATCAACACGACTCCAAAACCAACCCATTTGGTCAGGACTTTAATTACAAAGAAGAACTGAAAAAGCTAGATGTCGAAGCACTTAAAAAAGATTTAAAAGATTTAATGACTGATAGCCAAGACTGGTGGCCTGCCGACTGGGGACACTACGGTGGTTTAATGATCCGAATGGCATGGCATGCAGCGGGCAGTTATCGTATTGCGGATGGCCGTGGCGGTGCTGCTACAGGCAACCAACGCTTTGCTCCTCTCAACTCTTGGCCAGATAACGCCAACCTCGATAAGGCTCGACGCCTTTTATGGCCAATCAAGAAAAAATATGGCAACAAACTAAGTTGGGCAGACCTGATTGTCCTTGCCGGTAACATGGCGTACGAATCCATGGGCTTTAAGACCTTTGGCTTTGCGTTTGGACGAGAGGACATTTGGCACCCAGAAAAAGACACTTACTGGGGGGCTGAGCAAGAATGGTTAGCCACAAGTGACGCTGATAACAGCCGCTACTCTGGTGAGCGAGATTTAGAAAACCCGCTTGCTGCGGTAATGATGGGTCTTATCTATGTGAACCCTGAAGGGGTAGACGGTAACCCAGATCCTCTCAAAACAGCACATGACATGCGAGTGACCTTTGCGCGAATGGCAATGAACGATGAAGAAACCGTCGCGCTCACAGCTGGTGGTCACACGGTGGGTAAGTGTCATGGTAATGGTGATGCCGCAAACCTTGGCCCAGAGCCCGAAGCAGCAGACGTTCATGAGCAAGGTCTTGGCTGGATTAACCACAAAACACGTGGCATTGGCCGTGACGCGGTAACGAGTGGCATTGAAGGTGCTTGGACAACACACCCTACACAATGGGACTACGGATACTTCCACCTACTATTTAAGTATGACTGGGAACTGAAAAAGAGCCCAGCAGGTGCATGGCAATGGGAGCCAATCGACATTGAAGAAGAAGACAAGCCTGTCGATGTTGAAGACGGTTCTAAGCGCTACAATCCAATCATGACCGACGCCGATATGGCGCTCAAAATGGACCCTGAATATCGTAAGATTGCAGAAAAGTTCCAAAATGACCCTGCGTACTTTGATGACGTTTTTGCTCGTGCCTGGTTTAAGTTGACACACCGCGATCTAGGACCAAAATCATGTTATTTCGGCCCTGATGTGCCAAGCGAAGATCTTATTTGGCAAGACCCAACGCCCGCAGGTAAGACAGACTACGATGTCGATTTAGTGAAAACAAAAATTGAAGCAAGTGGCCTATCCATTAGTGAGTTAGTAAGTACGGCGTGGGATAGTGCGCGTACTTACCGTGGCTCTGACCGCCGAGGCGGTGCAAATGGCGCGAGAATTCGCTTGGCTCCGCAAAAAGATTGGCAAGGGAACGAACCTGAACGTCTAAGCCGTGTTCTTGCGGTGCTAGAAAAAATAGCAGCAGAAGAGGGCTGTAGTGTTGCAGACGCTATCGTGCTTGCTGGGAACGTAGGTATTGAACTGGCTGCGCGTGCCGCAGGTCATAATGTTTCCGTACCATTCGCGCCAGGCCGAGGTGATGCCACCCAAGAGATGACGGATGTGGAATCGTTCGAAGTACTTGAGCCTGTTGCTGACGGTTTCCGAAATTGGTTGAAGAAAGACTACGCGGTTAAGCCAGAAGAGCTTTTATTAGATCGTGCTCAGCTTATGGGGCTAACGGCGCCAGAAATGACGGTACTTATCGGTGGTATGCGCGTTCTAGGCAGTAACTACGGCGGTGGAAAAGAGGGCGTATTTACTGACCGAGTAGGCACTTTGTCGAATGATTTCTTCGTGAACCTTACTGACATGGCATATACGTGGAAACCAGTGAGTGCTAATCAATATGAAATCCGTGATCGTAAAACCGACGCTGTGAAGTGGACGGCTACTCGAGTGGATCTTGTCTTTGGTTCAAACTCGATCCTGCGTTCGTATGCGGAAGTGTATGCGCAAGATGATAATCAGGAAAAATTCATCCATGACTTCATCGCCGCATGGACGAAAGTCATGAACGCGGATCGTTTTGACTTGCAATAAGTGAAACGATGCCCGTCGGTAGATGGGTTGATGAATAAGTAAGAGAGGCGGGCGAAAAGCTCGCCTTTTTCTTTACCTATCTTTTTACTTTGATTGTTACTTTGATTGAAAGTTAAGCTCATTTGAACCATAATAACTGGACCATATGAACCATAGGAGCTTGATATGGCAACTGCAGCATTAAAAAGCTTCAAACCGAAACAACCTCATAAAGCCAATTTCTGGTTTATGTTGGGTATTGAAGACGCTGAAACAGGTCGCACTGATGCGGTTCACAAAGGCTTTGAGCCAAAGGTGTATCGCAATATTGTTGAGCGTGTGAAGCTTTCTCAGAGTGAGTTTCAAAACGTCACATTGATACCTGTCAGCACGGTCAAGCGTCGTCTAAAAAACGATGAACGCTTCAATACGCAAGAAAGTGATGCAATCTATCGATTAGCGATGTTATTGAAACTCGCGACAGAACTGTTTGACGACGAAGAGCGCGCGTTAAAATGGATGAGAGAGAATGTGTATGGCTTAGGTGGAAAACGTCCACTTGATATGGTCTCGACCACGGTGGATTTTGAAATCGTAAAAGATTTGATCGGCCGTTTAGAGCACGGGGTATTCTCGTAATATGAAGCTCTATCGTCTCACACAAAAGAAATTCGCTGACACGCCATTCAGCCCCGTTGGCGCAAAGTTGTTTGGAGGGCGATGGAATTCAAAAGGAACCGAAGCCCTCTACTTCTCTGAATCGGAATCCCTTTGCTCGTTGGAAGTATTTGTTCACGTAAACAACGATCCTGCTATCACCAAACTTTACGATTTATATCGTATTGAAATGCCAGAATACCTCATCGCCACCTTAGATGAAGAAGATCTCCCTGTGACGTGGCGAGCAATACCGGCGAGCGAGTCTACGCAGTACATTGGTGATCAGTTTCTCAATGATCCTCATCCAGAGTTTGCCGCGCTGCAAGTGCCTTCAACGATTTCACCTCGTGATAAAAACTACGTGGTGAATCCAAATCATCCCAAAATGAAAGAGATCATCAAGAAAGCCGAAAAGCTCGATTTCGCGTTTGATCCGCGCATTTTCAAATAGACGCCTAGCTTTGTCTTGCTTTAAAGCATTCAGCGCTTACCTGAGATAAGCGCTGAAGCATAAAAGTTTATTCCCTTGGTTATTGTCGGTCGTAAGTGAACTGTTGCGCTTCATTTGTACTGTTGTGGTAATGCCCAAGCACCAACTCAGCACCTTTGTAAGATAAATGGCTGTCATCCGTATACATCGCATTGTTTGCTCCAACTCTCATTCGACATACGCCATTTCTGCAAATGGCATCGGTCAAGTCGACAAACTCAACGTGCTCAAATTGCTCAAAGTAGTTCACTAACTTCGCCACGTTTTGAGGGTGATGTTGTTTGGGAGAAAAGTCGCAGGTAGACTCTTCTGTCTCGCCAAACAAACGCGCTTTCCAAAGGCATTCTCCTACCGCAAACGGTGCAGAAGGGGTTGGACCGAAAACGACCACTTCCTTTCCTTTCAGTTCATTCAATAATTTGGTTAATGATGCTTCATAATCGGCTTGTGAAAGCTCTTTATTGAAATTAGAAGAGATAACAACGCGACGAATGGAAGGGGTACTTAGAATGGTATCGACAGCCTCATTGAAGAACTGTCGGCAAGAAATTGAGCCAGCAGCTTCTAGGATGTCGACATAACCGACTGCACAGGAATCTTGAGTAAGTTGCACCACGCCAGTTGGTGTTACTTCAGATAGACGCTTCACGTAAACCATGCTGTGACTATTGCCTAACACAGCGATGGTGGGCTGCGGCGCAGACGAGCACACATCGTTAACGTTGGTGTTGCCGTTGCAATCTAAACCATAACCGTTGTTAACGCGCATGGCCTCGAAAAATGCGCTTCTTTCTGGAAAACCACCGTTTTGATGACCAATAACGCCGAGCGTTAGCAAGGGCAACGTCAACAACACAATAACCGCGGACACAGTGCGCATGCTCATGGCTTTTCGGCTACGGAACGGCTTTTCAATAAAGCGCCAAGTGAAGTAAGACAGTACAAAAAGAGCGATAACGTAAAGCGGGATATTGACGTCTTGTGTTGTGTCCAACACGTAGCGGTAAAAGACAAATAATGGAATGTGCCACAAGTATAAGCTGTAGCTGATTAAGCCGACGAACACGACCCACTTTAGGCTCAGTAATCTACCGCAGACATTGCCTTTAGAGGCAAACAAAATCACCAACGCGCTACCGATGACCGGCACCAGCAGCGTAATGCCCGCGCCATCTTGCGATTTTTCAAACAAAAGCGCGGAAGCCAATATCAAAACGATGCCAATGGTTGCTAGAGTATCGTTAGATTGAATTTGGACTTTTCTCATCACTAATGCGAGTAATGAACCGGTTGCCAGCTCCCAAGCGCGAGAGAAGATCATGTAAAAAGCGAAATCAGGATCGTTGCTCGCGTAGACAATAGTCATCAAACTCAGCACAAATACCGTGATAAAAAAAGTCAGGTAAAACGCGTTTTTACTACGAGCGAGTAGCATGAGTAGCAAAGGAATGACAATGTAGTATTGTTCTTCAACGCCCAAGCTCCATGTGTGGAACAGCGGGTTGGCTTGATCTTCTAAACCGAAGTAATTGTGGCCTTTTAAATACAGAAGAATGTTGGATGAGGAAAGAATGGAAGATACTGCAAACTGACCAACGTCTTTGTGTGCTTGCGGCAAAAATAGCCACCAAGACATCAAATAGCTGACGGCGATCACCACCAGTAAGAGGGGGAGTATGCGACGAATGCGTCGCTCATAAAAATCACCAAGGCTGAACTTCTGGTTTTCTAAGTCGTTAATCACGATGGTGGTGATCAAATAGCCGCTGATCACAAAAAACACGTCGACGCCAATAAAGCCACCAGCGAATTGCTCAACTCCTGCATGAAACAAAATCACCAACGTGACAGCAATCGCCCTTAATCCGTCTACTTCTGCTCTGTAAGTCATATCGTGTTGCTCCAACATTCCGTTTAATGAAGTAGAGCAAAATATGAACCAGAAATAATGTTTATTTAAATCAGTGTCTTAAAGTGATTTTCAAAATGAAAATGCTAGGTGGGTTAACGAATTCCTAAATTGAATTTCAATATGGAAACCCCATAAAGAATGATCTTAAGAAGCGCTAAATCAAAGAACGTAAAGCGCGAGGCACTTAGACTTCATTGAAAATGATTACGCTAAAGAAACGATGACAGAGAATACGATTCAGGAAAAAATTGCCAGCTTTACTTGTATCGAAGAGGCTTTGAATTACTTCGACATCGAGTTTGATAGCCGATTTATCGAAAACAATCGAACCGAGTTGGTTAAGAGGTTTAACGGCTACTTAATCCTCACTAAACCGGATGATTGGTTTTCAGGTCGTCGTGCTTTAAAGAATGCTTACTGTAAAGTACAACGCAGTTTGCTCAGTAAAACGACGCGCTCTGCGTGTCGAGGTTGTACATCTTGTCAAAGACGTTAATTCTGGTGGCTTGCCTAAAAAGAACCCTGCATCTTGGCGTTACAGGGGGAAGAGCAAGGTTCTTTTGGTTTCGCTATTGGTTTGTCGCGAGTTGCGAATCAGCTTTACGTAGATGAATTAACCCGCGTGGTACGCAGGGTAGTCCACTAAGCCTTTTTCACCGCCGCCGAACAATGTGGCAGGGTCATGTTCTGCCAGTGGATAGCCATGCTTGATGCGGCTTGGTAAGTCTGGGTTTGCAACAAACGGACGGCCAAAGCCAATCATGTCGGCTAAACCACTTTCAATCGCGTGTTGCGCCTTTTCTGCGTTGTAACGACCGGCATAGATCAGTGTGCCTTTATACGCCTCACGAACTGCGGTTTTAAAGTCGTGCGGAGTGTCTGGCGCGTCGTCCCAATCCACTTCTGCAATGTGAATGTAAACCACATTGAGTTTATCAAGCAGCGCTGCAGCGGCGGTGTAGGTTTCTACTGGCGTACTATCAACGGTGCCATTTAACGAAGTGAATGGTGCAAGACGAACACCAACACGCTCTGCGCCAATAGCTTGCGTCATCGCCTCTACCACTTCACCAAGAAAACGCAGACGGTTTTCAATGGAACCACCGTATTCATCGGTGCGGTTATTCGCTTCAGAATCGATAAACTGGTTAACCAAGTAGCCATTCGCTGCATGAAGCTCGATACCATCGAATCCGGCTTCTATCGCGTTTAGTGCGGCTTGGCGGTACTCTTCAATAACGTTCTTGATGTCTTGTTTGGTCATTTCACGTGGCTCAACCACATCGACAAAACCCGGTTCGTCTGTGCCGTTATCGACAAATACTTTCACGTTTTCTGCTTTTAGCGCAGAAGAAGAAATAGGTTGCTCACCGCCAATGTTATCAGGGTGAGTCACGCGACCAACGTGCCACAATTGCGCGAAGATAGTGCCGCCATTCTCGTGCACCGCATTAGTTACCTTTTTCCAGCCAGCAATTTGCTCTGGGCTGTAAATGCCTGGTGTCCATGCATAGCCTTGACCCATTGGCGAAATTTGTGTGCCTTCAGCAACGATTAGGCCCGCTTCAGCACGTTGAGCATAGTAGGTCGCCATCATATCGTTAGCGATATTACCTGGTTGAGAAGCACGAGAGCGCGTCATCGGAGGCATAACGATACGGTTTTTTAATGAGAGAGAGCCAAGTTGAATGGGTTGAAATAATGCGTCTGTCATAGGAAACCTCGTTATTTGTGAGTTTGGATGAGTTCGATTTGGTAACCATCGGGATCTTTAATGAACGCGATGTGAGTTTCTCCGCCTTTCATTGGACCTGGCTCGCGAGTAACGTTGCCACCAAGCGCTTTGATTTTTTCGCAAGCGGCGTAAATATCTTCAGACCCCAGTGCCATGTGTCCGAATGCGTTACCCAAGTCGTAACTGTCGGTATCCCAGTTATAAGTTAGCTCGATGGTCGCGCCATCTGGTTGATCAGGGTTACCAACAAACACCAGTGAGTAACGGTATTCTTGGTTTTCAAAACGATCCAAAACGCTCATTCCCAGAACTTTTGTATAAAATTCGATAGATTTGTCTAGGTCAGCTACACGGATCATCGTGTGGAGAAACTTCATAAGTCGCCTTTTCATAACGTTGCGTAATCACTATGCAAACCATATCGCCACTCTAAATAAACTGGAAATTATCGTTAATTATTAAAATGATTATTTATTGTTATGAAAAGCGAGGTTGCTGGCCCTGCAACATGCAAACAAAGATTACTCGCCGTTTCTTTTTAATTATTGGCATATGCTAGTTACTCTTTTGAGAAACCGAGTAACTATCATGTCCACAAACAGCTACTGTCATTACACTCACGAGTCTCATCATCAATGTGCGGTTTGTTCTTCAATTAATGTGAATCCGAACTCTTTGGCCGTGAACTACCAATACCTAGCCGATGGTTCTGTTGTCGGAGAGTTTCACGTTTTACCGCGTCATCAAGGTTACACAGACCTGTTGCATGGTGGTATTGCCAGTTCGCTTCTCGATGGTGCAATGACGCATTGTTTGTTATCTAGAGACATTCAAGCCCTTACGGCGCAGTTGGATGTGCGCTACCATGCACCTATTCAGTTAGATGATCGAGTCACGATTACTGCACACTGTGAAGGTGAACGACGCGGTATATATCAACTGGTGGCTCAATTGCGGGTCAATAGCGAAGTTAGAGTGACGGCTAAAGGGAAGTTTATTCGTCCTAAAAAGGCATAAATAAAAACGTGTTCTACGGAGAGGCAATGAAGAAATTTGATGAGCTGTATGCAATTGCGACGAGAAAATCTCAATATGACCAAACCAACACTTGGTTTAAAGGCGTAGAGACTTATCTGGAGGCCATTGGCAAAGAAGTTGATGAAGTCCGCGAAGAGATTCGTGAGGATCGCCTTTGTCATTTGGAAGACGAGTTAGGCGATGTGTTGTGGAACTATCTTAACGTATTAAAAGCGCTGGAAAGAGAAAAGGGCATAGATCCTGAGAAAGTACTCGAAAGAGCCTGCAACAAATACGATCAGCGTGTATCTGCGATTGAGTCGGGACGCAGTTGGGATGAGATAAAACAGCAGCAGAAACAAGCCTTGAACGCAGAGCATGAAGCCGCGCAGTTAGAAGATGTAAAGAGCCAATAACTGCGCTTGGTATTGAAAGGGTTGGTTAATAGGGAATACCTAGTCAGCCCTTGGAACTGTTGACCAACAGTAGGTCACAAGGTGGTTGATCAAGTAACGTGTCTACAGTGCTGCCAGACCAAAATTGAGATGACATGCTTCGTTTACATGCCCCCATAATCAAAATCGCTGCTTGTGATTGCTTAACTGCTTTTGGTAACGCCGTTTCAGGGTTTCCTTCCGGTAATAGTAATGGAACTCGCGTTAACTTTTGCGCACTAATAAAATCTGTAATGCCTGCTTTTTGATTGCTTAATATCTCTGCACGATAGCGAGAGAGGTATGGCGCGACGTATCGGCAGTAAACGAGCGTCATTTTCCCGCTTAAGGTTTGTTCTAATTTTGAGCCTCGCGAGACGATGGCTTTATCTACTATCGACTTTTCATCCCCTCGATGAAGTGGGTCGATTGCACAAAGCATGTTGGCGTGAGAAGGCCATGAACGCTCACTCAGTAGCAACAAGTCGCAATCTTGTTGTGCTAGTTCTGTGAGCATCGTTTGAATCTCGTGTTTGTTAAAGTGTCCCACGAGCAGTAAGTCAGTGTGGTCAACAAGTCGTTTCGCAACTTGCTCAACCCAATGGCTCCCTTTGAAATGCTCGTAAGAGAGCGTTGGTGTTTCAAGCTCTTCTTCTTCACAAAGTTCGACAATTAATGCGTTGAACTTTAAGGTCCAAGCTTCAAACTCAGCTTGTCTTTTTTCTATATGGTCAGAGTTGAAACTGAGAAAATGAGCGAATGCGTGATCTTCACTTCGGCGATGGTCTTCCACTAAAATTACAATAGGCTGAGCCAGCGCTGTCGAAAATTGAATCACTTTACGAAGCACCTTACGACTTGGTAAGGCGGCCTGCTGAGTCAGAAAAAATACAGGTGCCATTGATTACTCCATTATCAAACAAGGCGAATGAGCCTGACACACATTCAAGTCTATACCATGAACTGATGCAGAGGCGTTTTGTTTCTGCGAGCGAAATATAAATTCCGCAATTAAGTCAACTATCGCCTAGAATTTTAACATCAAGAATTCATGCCTTCGGATAGCACATATCGTCAATACGGCGAATGTGGTAGTGAAAGCTATAGGTAAAAGTAATGATAGATTCCAACCAATTGCAAATTAACCGCAAAGTGCCACATTTGCTTGCTGAGATCATTAAAGCGATAGAATCGACCGAAGACTTGAGCTTTTTGAAAGACTATCAAGAAGCACAGATTGCGAACATTTTGGAATCGGTCAACATTGCTTACCGTAAGCGTGTCATAGAAGCAGTGCCGCCTGAGAAGTATTGGACGGTACTAAATTTGCTCCGATACGACACCGCCAAGCACATTCATCAATCACTCAATAAAGACTTACAACATGAACGCTTGGCGTACATAACGGATTCTGAACTGATCATCTTTGCGGACTTTCTACCGACCGAATTTGTAGATGAATACCTTATTGATCAAAGTGAAGAGTCTGTCGCGCATATCCAACAAGCATTGTCGTATGAAGACAACAAAGTTGGACGTTATGCCGAGCCTCACTTTCTGGTCGCAAACCCTAAAAACAGCGTAGGAGGCATCAAAACCGAGCTGCTAAAACGTGGGCAAAGTCCAGTGCGGTTGATTATTGTGCGTGATGCAAGTGGTGTGATTGGTACGATAGAGCCGCAAACCCTGTTGCTGCACGAAAATCATATCAAACTTACCGACTTGACCGTAGTTACGCCAATTCTAGAAGATATTCAAACGATTCAAAGCGTCAGCAAACAAGTCTCGATTGATGGTGGAGCACATTGGTTTCCTATCATGGCTGGTGGCAAAATTATGGGCGTCTTGTCGATGGCGACCATCGCGATTACGTTGCGCGAACTCAGCCTACAAGCTGTAGTGGCAGAAAACGTACGAAGCGAAGAAGATTTGTTCACACCATTAAGCGTGGCGACAAGGCTAAGAGCACTTTGGTTGGTGATTAACTTGCTGACCGCTTTCGTAGCCTCCGCCATCATTGGGCTTTTTGATAATGTGGTCGAGCAAGTCGTTGCGCTTGCGATCTTAATGCCTGTCGTGGCGAGCATGGGCGGTATCGCGGGTAGCCAAACCTTAGCGGTGGCCATTCGAGGTATCGCACTAAACCACTTGCACCAAAGTAACTTGAAGCTATTGGTGAATAAGGAATTAAAAATCGCCACCATTAATGGTTTAATTATGGGATTGGTGATCGCGGGTGTCGTTTACATGGTGTTTGACTCTTTGCCATTGGCGCTTATTATTTGCTGTGCCATTTTCCTCAATAGTTTGGCGGCCGCGGCATCGGGTACGTTGATACCATTCACGTTGAAAAAGTTTAACATTGACCCCGCCGTGGCTGGCTCGGTAGTATTGACGACCGTTACCGATGTCGTCGGTTTCTTTGCGTTCTTAGGCTTAGGTGCCATTTTCTTGATATAGAAAGCTAATTGACGCGCTAACCCGCTGATCCAATCTCTCCATTTCCCAACCCAATATTTTGGGCAAGTTTGCTTCGCTCAAAATTCCTCCGTTTTTCATAAACGCTGAACACGCCGTTTAAGCTTTCATTTCATCAATATTTTTCACTGCTCATTTCTATCCCAAAACTTTCCATTGCCGATCTCGCTTAACGCTGGTGTGCCAAATGCCATGCCAATTTCAAACGCCAAATGATGCCAATTTTCTTGGCTGTACACGCATTACTTCGCTCAAACAAAAAAATAAGGAAAAGATTTTGAACAAACTCATCGTATTCACTGGTGGTCCCGGTGCAGGAAAAACCTCGGTTATCGAACAACTAAAAATACAAGGCTTTATCTGCGCGCCAGAAACAGGTCGTCACGTGATACAAACGCAGGTTGCGAATCACGGTTCAGCATTACCTTGGAATGACAAACAAGCCTTTCGAGACGAAATGACAAAAGAAGAAGTGGGCAATTACCGAGCTTTCAATGTGCACCAAGCAGAGGTGTTTTTTGATCGCAGTATTGTGGATGTATATGGCTACAGCAAGTTGGAACAACTGCCAATTTCGCATGAGCTCATCACGCATTGCCAGACGCTTCGTTATCATCCTCAAGTATTCATTTTTCCACCATGGGCATCGATATTCAGCAACGATGAAGAGCGAAAGCAAGATTTTTCTGAAGCGGTCGCCACATATCAACAGATGGTCGATGCATACCACAAGTTTGGTTATCAATTGATCGAAGTGCCCAAAATGTCAGTCGAAGACAGAGTGGCGTTTATTCTCGACTCAGTCATCGAATAAGGCAGACAGATGAATAATGCAAACAAATGCGTAAGGCGATTGTGACCACGACGACAATATGTGTAAAGGGAGTTATTTATACTGGATAAAATTCAATAACTTAATTGAGTATTATGTCTTTTAAATATCTTACCTTATTGCTCGCAACGACGAGCATGAACAGCTTTGCTGATGTGGACCTGCCTTCGGGGGATGATTGGTTAAACCATGTGACAAATGGCCTAGCTCCATATTGGATGATGGAAAGTGCGCATGGGCAACCTGTGGGGAATTTTCCGACATTTCGTTGTGATAACGGTGTCATTCTCGACCCACAAAAGCCGTGTGAAGAATTAAACAAAGGGTGGATTAGCCCGCACTTCGATCGCGAATACACACGCATGAAATCGCGTCAAACTTACGCTTATGGCGTGCTTTTTCATCTTACGGGTGACAAACAAGCATTAGAGCTGGCAAAGAAAGGGACTTATTACCTGATTGATCATCTACAAGATGAGAAAAACGGCGGTTTCGTGAGCTTTACGCGTAGTGGAAAACCGGGGATGGAGTGGCAACAGCGAACTTCTCAAGACCAAGCTTACGCCTTGGTGGGCTTGGCGATGTACTACTACTTGACGCAAGATCCAAAGGTTGAACAAGCACTTATCGACCAGCAAGCGTTTATATTTAAACAATACCGACGAAGCGATGATCGCGGTTTGGCGTGGGTTTTGAAAGATGGTGATGGAGAAAGTGAGAAGCAGCAAGAGTTAGTCGCTCAACTTGACCAAATTAATGGCTACTTGTTGTTAACGGCGCCACTTTTACCAGAGCCAGCGCAAGCCAAGTGGAAGCAAGATCTACAATGGCTGACGCAAGTGATGCTGGATAACTACCACTCCGACAAAGAGCAGCGCTTTTATGGCGCGATACACCACAAAGCAGTAATGATGCCAGATGCGAAACACAATGATTTTGGACACACCATCAAAGCGTATTGGATGACGTATCTCACTGGTCAGTTGTTGGAAAATTCCAATTGGACAGAGTTTGGTTTCAAAGGAATGAAACACACGCTTAAGCAAGCGCAATATCAGCAAAACTTTGAGCAAGTCAAAGCACTTTTCTCACCAGAATGGCAGAGTAAATGGGCACAAGAGAGCATTCCTGCTTGGCAATCAAGACCATACAAGCACTATAGCTCGTCTTGGGAATGGGCAGAACTCGATCAAGCGGCGATGACAGTTTCTCTTGTCGATGGTTCGATGAAAGAAACGCTTCAATACACGTTACCCACTTTTATGGACGTATGGGTGGATCATCAATATGGAGGAGTCGGTCTGAGTCCTAAATCAACCAAAGCGTTCCATTGGGGAAATGGTTACCACCAGTTTGAACATGCGTTGGTCGGGTATTTGTACGCGCAACAAATGGCAAAACAGCCCGCCAAGCTTTACTACGCGCGACCAGCAGAGAATAAAATGCCACTTAATCCGTATTACTTTAGCGCAGACGTAAAATCGTTGTCGTCACAAAGTGATGGAGTCGCCACCGCGACATTCACCAATATTCGACCTTAGGTTGGTCGATGGTGATGTGTTAGTTAAAGTCCGCGTAAAAGCCAATAAAGTCCTCCGATAGCAAGGATGACTATTAGCTATCTAGGTCTGTCACTAGATAAGCTTCAAGCAGTAATTGTGTAGGTAATGACCCCTGGGCGCTTATAAAAAGCCGTCAGAACCACTGGTTTTGACGGCTTTTTATTTTATGACAGGTAGAGGATTCAATTTTCAGCGCGATAGGTCCATGAAAACTTAAGTGAGATTCCAATCACGTCGCATAGTCTCACTAGTGTCATTGGAAATAAATGAATTGTTTCTGATACATAGAACGTATTAACATGGTTGCACTGGGCCCATATGAGTAAACTTATTGAATATACAATTTGAGAGAGAGGGTTTAGTTTTAAAAAATAACAGTTAGTTGGAATCTAGGTTAAATGAAAATAAAACTATTTAAAAAGCTACAAGTTGTATTTCTTGTGGTGTTGTTTCTCTAGGTTGTCCAAGCGGAAGCATGATCTAAAACGCTTATTTTATTCAAATAAATGGAAGGAAATGAAAGTGGAATTAAAAAATAACTATTCAGAATCAGAAATAAACCAGCCACCATCGGTACTTCTTGTTACGTCTCTGTTGTGTCTGGCGTCCGTTTGTTGGGCTGCATTGCTGTTGGCCATTGAATATATTGTTGGGATAGAAATGAGTGGTACAGGCTTTCTTAGCACGTTAATCCCAGCCATGAGTGTTGGTTATTACTTCGGCTACAAGACTGGAGATGTAATGCCATCAAAAACAAGATGGTATGCTGTTTTACTGTGGACTTTAGCAAGTTTGGTAGTGTTCTCTCTTATCTTAATGTCGTTAGATATTTCTCCGTTTTATTTATTATCTGAGCTCGGTGGGGTAAGTATTTTTATTGCTATCATAATGCTAATAACGATTGGCATCGCCTACTTAATTTTAAAAAGTGGTGAGAAAATGGCGATTAGAGTATTACTCAAAGCCAAGGAAAGTCAGTAGATAAAATACAACAAACGATTCAATTAGGATCATGACAAGACGTCAGCCATAATGTGCTGGCGTTTTAGTTTCCTGTTTGTAGGATTTTTATCTAAAAGGCAAACCCATTTATTGTGTTGTAGTTTGAGTTAATGGTTTATGCCTTGTGCGCAAGATAGCTTAGCAGGTTTATGTATCGAGAAACGTGTGTATAATTCGCCACGAATTACGATTTATAGATATGAAAGGTAAGTATGGCAGTCCTCGAAATTCTCTCCATTCCAGACCCAAGGCTTAAAGTAAAAGCAGAAAAAGTCACTGATGTATCGACAGTACAAACGCTGATAGACGATATGCTAGAAACACTTTACGCAACGGGCAATGGTATCGGTTTAGCTTCAACCCAAGTAGGCAGAAAAGAGGCGGTTGTTGTCATCGATATCTCTGACGAACGCAATGATCCTTTAATCTTGGTTAACCCAGAAGTGGTGAGCGGAGAAAACAAAGCACTTGGTCAAGAAGGGTGCCTATCTGTTCCTGAGTACTACGCAGATGTAGAGCGTTACACGTCAGTTGTTGTTTCTGCACTAGACCGTGATGGCAACCCGATTACAATCGAGAGCGATGAGTTCTTGGCGATTGTGATGCAGCACGAAATTGATCACCTATCTGGTAACTTGTTCATTGATTACCTTTCACCGTTAAAGCAAAAAATGGCGATGAAAAAAGTGAAGAAGTACGTAAAATCGCAAGCTAAGTAATATGAAAGGAAGTAACTCACAACCGCGAGTTACTTCCTTGTAAATCAAGAATAGGACGGTAGGGAGAGCGGTTTATCTCTGCTTTTGGGGGACATAACGCTTTACGACCTTCATAAGCCTTTGAAATGAAGAACAGTCCATATGTGACTCATGAGGGCAGGTGGCAACATGGTTTAGGCTGTCTCGCACCGCTTTCAAACGTTTTATTTGCTCATCAATCTCAAGTGCCTTTTTCGTTAGTAAGTCACGATCGATATATGGCTTTGAAACTTCTGATTGATTCAACATTTCTGCCATTTCGTTAAGCGATATTCCAGCGATACGCCCCAAACTAATTAAATTGAGTGTATTGAGTACCTCTGGTGAATATTGGCGTCTCAATCCATTCCTTCCTATCGAGCGAATTAACCCCAGCTGTTCGTAGTACCTGAGCGTTGAAGTCGGCAATCCTGATTTTCTAACCACTTCTGCAATATCCATATTATTCCCCATTGACTTCAAGTTGGCTTTAAGTTGTAGCATGCAACTAAGACCTTAACAAATCAAAAACTTGAGGAGAGAAAAATGCTGCTTTTAATGGGATTGCAAGCGGTGCTAATAGGGATTGGTGCCACTTTGATAATGGATTTATGGGCATGGTTACAAAGGAGAGTGTTTGGTATTCCTTCATTAAACTATGCGTTGGTTGCGCGCTGGGTTTTGTACATGCCCCAAGGAAAGCTTATGCATGCGCCAATTATGGCGTCAGAGGCGATGCCGGGAGAAAAGTCACTTGGCTGGTTTTTGCATTATGCCATCGGCGTTACTTTCGCTTTGGCTCACGTTACTGTTTTTGGTCATCATTGGTTGGTAGAGCCCAGTCTAATGCCCAGCTTAATTACAGGCGTGGTAACGTTGATCTTCCCATTTTTGGTCATTCAACCTTGTCTAGGATTTGGTTTTGCTGCGAGTAAAACCCCAACACCTTGGAAAGCCCGTTTTCTTAGCACATTGGCGCATTTGGGTTATGGTTTGGGTTTATTCATAGCCGGGTTTGCAATCAAAGTTACGAGCCAGTATTTTGCATAGATAAAATGAGCATCATGCAAACGAGTGGTTTTTATCTATGATGCTCAACTCTTGGTTGTTTTTTGCGCTTTGATCATAGTTGACCGATATGTCTAAAGTCTGTTGCATTTATCCAAGACGTAAAGTCGGCGGACATTTAACATTGCCTTAACGTCAGAATGGCAAGCGGTTTACCAAGAAAAACTAAAATTATCTGGTTTGACATAAAGAATATTAAGGGTTTCAGATGGCTTCAAAAGTGGCAGGGATATCAATACTGAGTTTATTGGCAGCGCCAGTTGCGATGGGAGAAACAGCCAGTGCTTATGATTTATGTTTGCTAGACAAAATAAAGCAAAGCAAAGGTGAAGAAACCATAAAGAGCATTCGCGCGCAGTGTGAGCTTGACACAGTAACCAGCACAGTGCCCGCAGATCCAGAAATTGAAGAGCCTGAAGAACTTCAGGAAAGTTTGGTCGACAAGCGTTTGGAATCAGAACGAGAAAACGCGTTCGAACCGTTTAGCCTAGTCGCGCATCGCGTTAACTATATTCTTCCGTTTACATACAGTGATCGTGTAAATAAACGCGCGTATGCCGACACCAAATACGGCGATGAACTGCGTAAGGAAGAGGCGGAGTTCCAAATCAGTTTTAAAGTACCAATGAACTATGATGACTTGTTGTTTGATGGAGATGGTCTGTTTTTTGGAATGACTCTTAAATCATTTTGGCAGGTATACACGGGTGCAGCATCTCGTCCATTCCGTGAAACCAATTATCGTCCAGAGCTTTTTTACTACACCCCAACAGACTGGAAACCACTTGATGGTTCGACTTGGTTAGGTTTTGGTATTGAACATGAGTCTAACGGTCAGAGACAGGAGCTATCGCGCAGTTGGAACCGTGTCTATGCCAACTTAACCTTTGCAAAAGACAATTTTGCGGTTTCTATCCAGCCTTGGTGGCGTATACCTGAAGATGAAAAGACATCGCCTAATGATCCCAAAGGTGATGATAACCCGGATATCGAAGACTATATGGGACACTTTGAGCTATCGAGTGCTTACAAGTGGAATGGTTACGAGTTTACCTTTTTAGGTCGCCAGAACTTTCAAACACATAAGGGTTTTGCAGAACTGGGTGTGTCATTTCCGATTTGGGGCAAAGTTCAGGGGTACGCACAATACTCAGCGGGTTATGGTAAGAGCTTGATCGACTATGATCATAATCAGCAGCGGATTGGTGTTGGTATTGCAATCAACGGTGTTTTGTAGTTTTTCGTAGATGGATAGAAATTAACACTGGCAATTGAAATTTCAATATTTAGAATGCGAGGCTGAAATTGATTTCTAACCTAGAGTGATTTTATGCTTCGTGATTACACCTTCGATTGTCTTGTAACTATGTCTCGCCATGAGCTGGAAGAGTTTAGTGCTCGTATGATCAGTAAAATGGTGCCAGAAGACGTGATGAATGAGCTGTTCACTTTTGATCAAGAAGAAGTGGATAGTGAAGACCGCATGTTGTCTGCACGTCTTGATGCAATGCTACGCATGACAGCAATCGCACTGAGTGAAATTCAACAAGCGTTTGATGACTCAGACAACGCAAAGCAAAATAGCGAGCGAATGACGCGATTGGTGCTTTGGCATTTCTACGCGATCTCATTCCGTTTGGAAGAGGCCATCACGCTAGAAACACACTGTGCGCTAGTGGAAAAACTAATCGAAAATGCACCTTCGGATGTTTTTGCGTGGGTAAAAACATTGACGGAGCTGCTGCACACTTACGCTGAAATCAACGCGAAAGAGAATCCTCAAGACTAAACACCTGTCGTTTATCGTTCAGTAAATTAGAAACAAGGCGAGCCATTTGGATCGCCTTGTTTTTTCGCGTCAGATAAACCTTCGGGTTTGAAATACCAAACAAGCCTAGACTCAGATTTGTTCGTTCACTAGCGAACGGCGTGATTCCTTCTTACACTAAATCAAGGTGTTTGTTGCTAAACAAGCAAATGCATGACTAAGTCGTGTATTATTTTCCACTTAAATGCGGATAATTTATGTCGAAGAACCTTCTGGTTTTTAAATTGGAACCGACTATTGAGCGTGTACGCTTTCCAGCTGAGCTTCATCTATCTAAAGGAAGTGAACGATGGATCCGTTAACGCAAGGTTTATTGGGTGCAGCTTTGCCACTGGCGGTGAGCAACAAGCGAAACCTTGCAGTTGTTGGCGTGTTGGGCGTGGTCTCTGGGATGGCTCCGGATTTAGATGTGCTAATCCGTTCTTCAACTGATCCTTTGCTGTATTTGGAATACCATCGCCAATTTACTCACTCGCTCTTGTTTATCCCGTTTGGTAGTTTCATTTGTGCTTTGTTGTTGTATCCATTGTTCGCAAAAAAGCGAGGACTAAGCTTCCGGCAGAGTTGGTTTTACTGCGCGCTTGGTTATAGTACCCATGCGTTATTAGACGCATGCACCAGTTATGGAACACAGCTTCTATGGCCGATAAGCAACACGCGTTATGCTTGGAACACTATTTCGGTAATCGACCCCGCGTTCACACTCCCTATTTTAATATTGCTTTTGTTTGTTGCACTGAAGCGAAGCCCAAACTATGCCCGCATTGCATTTTTATGGTGCCTGGCTTACCTAAGTCTTGGAACGATACAACGAGATAGAGCAGAAGTAGCTGGTTGGGAAATCGTCAAAGAGCGACAACACAACGCTATACAATTAAAAGCCAAACCAAGTTTCAGCAATCTTTTGGTTTGGAAACTAATTTATGAAACGGAAGAGAGCTACTATGTAGATGCCGTAAGGGTGGGGCGTTCAATAAAAATTTACCCTGGCGAATCAACTCCAAAGTTAAATATAAAAGAGCAATTTCCGTGGCTAAACCCGCAATCGCAACAAGCAAGAGACATCGAACGTTTCCGTTGGTTTTCAAACGGTTTTGTAGCGACGGATCCGAATAATGAAATGCGAATTGTTGATATGCGTTATTCCATCGTACCAAACCAAATTAATGCGTTATGGGGCATCAATCTATCCCCAAAAGCCAGCGCAGACGCGCACGTTGAATACACTGCTCATCGAGGAAGTACTGCAGAAGATCGCCAAGTTTTTTTCAACATGCTTACGGATTTTGAGTGATGGTTTTACTTTGGATGTCGATGCGGTTTCGTAATAACTATTACGCAGACTGAAAGTCCTTTACTAGGGTCGGCTTGCTAGCGAAGAAAATCTTGCCAAACAGGGACTTGTACTTCCAGCCAAGAGACAAAAGCCGTTTAGCTAAGTTCTTGTTTTCAATGATTGCAACCTCAACACCTTGGTAGTGGTAAGGATTGCTTTTGATGTAGTCGATAAATGCAGTAAGCACGCCTTGCCCGCGAACGGAGGGTGCAAAGTTGACTGCTACAATAGAAAAGCGTTGGCTACCTGCTGGGCAACGGACTAAACAGTGCCCAAGAGGATGAGTAATAGTCTCAGAAAATTCAGGAAAAGGGCGAGACTCAAGCTCTTGAGAAAGCGCATCGTATCGCTGACATAGATAAGAAAATAGTTGTTTCGCTTCGCTGTTCATATCGGTGCCGCTTTTGTGTTGCTTGGTTTGAAGGCATTGATGTCTCAAACATTGTAACCATAGATAGCAACACAAAACGCGGTAAACTTTTTCAGTAATGATTTCCTATTTTTGAAACCTTAATTGTTACAAATGAAGTTGATTGGGTTTTATATGGTAGTTGTGAACGAGTGTTTCTAGTTGAAGGGAGAATACGCTGGTTACTGGATTCTTACTGGAATTCCTTTGTTAAAAGGCGAGCTGCTTGGTTTAATGCCGCTCGTTTAACTGCGAGTGGCATCTTTTGTATTTCGTCACCTTGTACAGCGACGATGGGACATGATGTGGGATCTTCTATCCTAGCTCTTCATGGTCTAAATTATCTCATTAACCACTCAGCGCACTGCTATCAGATCCCTAGTCTCGCCAGGGCTCACGGGACTGATACAAAAACATCGTTAAGCTATTGTTATTAAATTACTTTGTTCGCCTTTACTTACTTTTGAACGCTTAACTAGACGTTACTCCAAGTGCTTAAATTGCAATGCCACAAGTCGCTGATACAACTCACAGCTTTGCATTAATGATTGGTGGTTACCAACATCGACTAATTCGCCATTGTCGAGCACCGCAATTTTATCCGCATGTTGGATAGTCGAAAGACGATGAGCAATAATCAGCGTTGTGCGTCCTTTCATTAGAGCTTCAAGTGCTTGCTGAACGTGATGTTCACTTTCACTATCAAGGGCGCTGGTAGCTTCGTCTAGCAGTAAGACTTTTGGATCTTTTAGAATCGCGCGAGCAATCGCAATGCGCTGCTTTTGTCCGCCCGATAGCCTAACGCCGCGCTCGCCTAAAAAGCTGTGATAGCCTTCGGGAAGCTTCTCAATAAACTCATGGGCATGGGCTTTTTTCGCGGCTTCGATAACTTGTTCATCCGTCGCTTCAGGATTACCGTAGCGAATATTATGAAAAACATCATGGCTAAACAGCGCTGGTTGTTGTGGTACGAGCGCCATTTGACGTCGAAGCTCGTTTGGGTCGAACTGTCGAATATCTTCACCACCAAACAACACTTGCCCTTGCTGTGGGTCATAAAATCGTTGCAGCAGTTCGAATAGTGTTGTTTTACCTGCACCAGAAGGGCCGACCAACGCCAACACTTTTCCTTGATCAGCGGTTAGGTTTAACTCTTTGATAGCTGGTTGATTTGGGCGAGAAGGGTAGTTGAAACTCACCGATTTAAAGTTAACCTCAGCACGCATGTCGGAACGGACAGGCAAATGGTTGCTTGGCGCTTTAATATCACTGTCTACTTGAAGGATCTCAATCAGCCGTTCGGTAGCACCTGCGGCTCTTTGCAATTCACCCATGACTTCGGAAATGGTTGCAGTCGATGAGGCAACCATAATGGCATAAAACACAAATGCGGCTAGGTCACCCGCAGACATTTTTCCGTGAATCACATCGCTGCCGCCTACCCAAAGCATGCCTGCAATCGCGCTGAACACAATCACAATAACGCCTGATATCAGGATCGCTCGCTGCTTTACTCTCTGTCTACCTATTTCATAAGCTTTTTCCACCTCGACAGCGAAAGCCGCTCGTTCATGCGACTCTGAGCTAAAACTTTGCACGGTTTTAATATGTTCTATCGCTTCACCTGCGTAGCTGCCGACATCGGCCATTGAGTCTTGACTTTGGCGAGAGAGCGCACGCACGCGTCGTCCATAAAACAAAATCGGAACCAAAACCAAAGGCACAGAAGCAAGCACAATCAGCGTGAGCTTAACGTTGGTGGCAAACAACATTATGATGGCCCCAAAGCACATCAAAGCGCTACGCATCGCCATCGAGAACGATGAACCAATAATGCTTTGCAGCAATGTGGTATCGGTAGTCAGGCGCGACATAATGTCGCCACTACTGTTGGTCTCAAAATAGCTCGGATGCAGCGTAATCACATGGTTAAACACCGCAAGGCG
This sequence comes from Vibrio sp. Vb0598, assembly GCF_033338935.1. Lineage (NCBI taxonomy): Bacteria > Pseudomonadati > Pseudomonadota > Gammaproteobacteria > Vibrionales > Vibrionaceae > Vibrio > Vibrio sp. Vb0598. The sequence continues at coordinate 100,407 of NZ_JAWOTP010000009.1, forward strand.
AATATCCGCACTAACGCGCTCACCTACGGAAGAGACAAGGTAAAAGCGAAAGAAAGTCCCAATGGCAATACACAATGTGACACCGACAATAAACTGAATCGCATTGGTAAGCTCTTGCAATGATTGCTGAGCAAAGCCTTGGTCGATAAGTATGCGTACTCCATAGCCAACGGATAACGTCAAACTTGCTGTCGCGACAAGGGCAACTAAGGCCGCCGCAACCCGCCATTTATAAGGTGCAATAAAGGTGGTGAGTTTAAGAAGAATGCTGAGATTTTTGTTATTTTTTCTGCTCATGAGTGACTCACAAAGCGTTTTAGGTACCTGGCATAGTAAGCCAGTTTGGTTGGTGAGACCAGCGAACTACCGCGTTCGGATCAGGAAGTTGAGGAGTTTGATAGAGTAAACATTACTCTATCTGTTTACTTTTAAGTAATCACTTAAGTCACATTGACTACTTACGGAATCCCCATGGGATTGAAATTCAAACTTTCTGATGGGGGTGGTGGCTTCGCAGTTTAAATTAGACATATTTACTCTTTCCTTCATACCGATGACATGATGCCTGAAAATTCCTTTCCAAATAACAACCTTTTGATTGGCAACGGTTGTGGTCACTTCTACACTGCATATTGTTTGAAATAGGCCATCGAAAATACTTAGAACTTTGTTCCTTTTTCTGAAAACAGGATCAAACTTGAATTCCCCATTTGTATTCGTGGTGAAGCTACGTTCGAAAGAACTATTTGCTGACCGAATGTTAAGTACTACATTTGCATTCTTTATGGGAGTATCGTTCTTCGTAATACGTCCTTTTATGCTTGGTGTAAACACTTGAGCTTCCTTACCAAAAAATAAAAAGCCAACAGCAAAAACAGAAATCAGTACGAGTATGAGTAAAGCTGCAAACTGTTCTAAGAACAGAAAAACATTGTTGATCATCGCTTACAAATCAGTAGTCAGTGAATACACCTCGAATTGTTGCGTATTGTCTCGAGTGACTATAGCGAGTATCTAAATCGGTGAGACATAATTCACGATTTTTTAGAAGTTTTGGAGGATAGAGTGACCCAGGCGATCTTTGTTTTGAATAAGAAGCACTGCGATATTGACAGATATAGCCAATATCGCATGTATATCGAAAATCACTTAAACGTCGAAGAGACTAGAATCAGCTTTTAGTTCGGAGGGTGTTACGCACGGCTTTTGGCGAGTAGCAGGTCGACTTTTCCTTTGGCTGTTTTACTGACCGTTTGCATCAACTGAAAACTTGGTTTTTCGACGCCTGAGTTTTCTATCCCTTCGACCATTAAGAGCCAAAGCTTGGCTGTCATTTGCGCATCGGCTAGTGCACGGTGGAAAACGCCGTCGTTGTCGATATTTTTATAGCGAACAAGTTCACTTAGCTTATGTGATGGGGCATCTTGAATGAGCCGTCTTGCCACCAGTAAGGAGCAAGCAAACTCACCCGAATAACCACAGTTGATTCGTTCAAGCTCTGCATCTAAAAATCGTTTATCGAAGGACGCGTTGTGAGCGATAAGGTTCTCGCCAGCAATGAACTCACTAAATGACGCCATTACCTCTTCGCAGCTTGGTGCCGATCGCAACATATTGTTGGTAATGCCGGTGTAGTTCTCAATGAAAGAACTCACTCTGAAACTGGGATTCATGAGTTGCTGAAAACTATCGACAACCTCGCCATTGACTAACTTTACTGCACCAATTTCTATTGCGCGATCACCTAAAGTAGGAGAGAGACCTGTGGTTTCAAAGTCGAGTACGACCACAGAGTTTGCTTGAGGCATAAAATTTTCCAGCTGAGTAATATTGCGCAAGAGTATTATCGAAAGCGACAGAAAAAGAAAGGCGAACACAATGGTGAATATCTGTCTATCTTTACTCCACAAAGTCAGTGTTCGTCGTCCACTGTTTATGGACAGGTACGTTCTGGCTTACCCATCGCGGCTTGTGCGGTAGCCTTATATTTCAAATGTTTTTCGGCTTTTCGATTCATTTCAATTAAGCATTAACTTTCGATACAACATACTGATTATAAATTGATTTTATAAATCAACTTCGGCATCATTCACGGCTTGATTTTGAGGATGAATATCATCACAGCAAAAAATTAGAACAACTTATAATGCGAGGCTAGGGAACGATGGAACCAATGAAGAATCATTATTTAGAGATACCTGAAGAAAGAAAATTGCGTATTTTTCGTGAAGAAGATGAAGATTTCTACAGCTTCTGGGAAAGAATGCTTGATGAAAAACAATCTTTTTATAAGCAACCTCTTAAAAGAATGAAAGGCGATGCTTGGGATTCGCTTCAGGCATTTTTTACTGCTTCAAAATATGGACAACATCAGGCCTCGCCAGCTTATATAAAAAGAGCGCTTGAGTTATTGAATAACGTGTACTTACTGGCCAATCATTCAGAGCAAGTTGTTGAATTCTCCGTTGGGCACCGACATTTTTCGGAAGTAGGTAACCGTTCTATTGCAGGGGGAACGATGGATGCTTGGTTGGATGAAATCTGTTTAGCGATGGCCGCGAGAGATTGGCGCTGCGTAGAGCTGATGACCATCATGGATGAGTCGTTAGTGCGTTTAAAAGATCCTTTCGATGTTGCGCTGGTCGAGTTTGTTAACGGTGTATTTAGCAATTCATCAGCATTACCTGAGTTATTGCAAACGGTGATGGAGAAATCTTCTCCGCAATACTTAGAATCAACCAGAGTGCCATATGTACACTCTTTGTTTATTCCATTTGTGAATGTGTTTGTTGCCATTATCGATGGCGATGAGGCACATTATCAAGAGGCACTGAGGGATGCGTTAGAGGCGCATTACCAGTTCTACATAAATGAAGATGTTCGCTATTCGCCAAAAGGAAATGTTTCTCTGAAACTGACTGGTCTTGCTGCATTAGCATACGATAAGTATGGCTGGACGATTCCAGAAGCCGCATATTTACCTAAATGGCTTGTTTACGGTGAGCATGATCTTTGTTCTAAATAAATCATTAATAGAACACCTTATGCAGTGTCTGAAGCAATGCCGTTCGATGAAAGGTTGGCTCAGCTGCGGGCTCTGTTTGAGCGAACAAAACAAATCTACAAGATCATTGGGCTTTGTTGCGTAATTCGATGGAACTAAATCAGGAAGTTACGATCTGATCGGCTACATCAGTTAATCATCGTAGCCTTATGCCGAAACCTTGTTACAAAACAACTAACTGGACACAGGCGGCTTTTCGATTCATTTCAATTAAGTATTGCTTTTCGATATAAGATACTGATTATAAATTGATTTCATAAAACAACTTCGGCATCATTCAATGCTTGATTTTGAGGATGATTATCATCACGGCAAAAATTAGAACAACTTATAATGCGAGGCTAGGGAACGATGGAACCAATGAAAAATCACTATTTAGAGATACCTGAAGAAAGAAAATTGCGTATTTTTCGTGAAGAAGACGAACGTTTCTATAGTTTTTGGGAAAAAATGCTTGATGAAAAACAATCTTTTTATCAGCAACCTCTCAAAAGAATGAAAGGCGATGCTTGGCATTCGCTCCACTCATTCTTCACTGCTTCAAAATATGGACAACATCATGCCTCGCCAGCTTATATAAAAAGAGCGCTTGAGTTACTGAATAACGTGTACTTACTGGCCAATCATTCAGAGCAAGTTGTTGAATTCTCCGTTGGGCACCGACATTTTTCGGAAGTAGGTAACCGTTCTGTTGCAGGGGGAACGATGGATGCTTGGTTGGATGAAATCTGTTTAACGATGGCCGCGAGAGATTGGCGCGGCGTAGAGCTGATGACCATCATGGATGAGTCGTTAGTGCGTTTAAAAGATCCATTCGATGTTGCGCTAGTCGAGTTCGTTAACGGTGTATTTAGCAATTCATCAGCGTTACCTGAGTTATTGCAAACTGTGATGGAGAAATCTTCTCCGCAATACTTAGAATCAACCAGAGTGCCCTATGTACATTCTTTGTTTATTCCATTTGTGAATGTGTTTGTTGCCATTATCGATGGCGATGAGGCGCATTATCAAGAAGCACTGAGAGATGCGTTAGAGGCGCATTACCAGTTCTACATGAATGAAGATGTTCGTTATTCGCCAAAAGGGAATGTTTCTTTGAAACTGATTGGTCTTGCTGCATTGGCATACGATAAGTATGGCTGGACAATTCCAGAAACCGCATATTTGCCGAAATGGCTCGTTTACGGTGAACAGGATCTTTGTTCTAAATAAATCATTAATAGAACACCTTATGTAGTGTCTGCAGCAATGCCGTTCGGCAGCACCTCGAGCAAACATGTTGCACCTTATCCTGCCATTTAGCTGCGAAGAGTTGAAAGAACTCCAACACACGTTTGCCACGGAAAAGGGCATTTGGTTTGGTAACCCGCAAGTCACGGCACATCCAAATCAATCGATTGTTGAATGGTATATTGGTGACTACCTGCTCAATCTTGGTGATGACGAATTAAGGTCGTTTTTCAATCAGTTACTCGGTAAGAAGGCATAAACTTATCAATATGCGAGCTTACTAACACGCCATACGCGACACTTCATGTATTCTTAATTGAAGCGAAGAAGAGGATTTATCAATGTCAAAAAGCTCCAAACTTCACAATGAAGACAAACTGGTTAAGAAGGCACTAGAGATTGGTGGGAAGATGGCGAAGCTACAAGGCTTTGACCTTCCTCAGTCACCACAACCTCTAAGAGTAAAAGCGATTTACCTATTCTTGGTTGATGCCAAACAGATCACCCCATTACCGGAAAGCAAGCTAGACGGCGCAAGCATCAAACACCGACTGGCAGTCTGGATACACAGTGCATTGCCAGACAACGACCCTCTAAAGTAGAAAACCTCATAAGTCATATAGGTCATTAATTAACAAGGCGAGCCAAATGGTTCGCCTTGTTTGATCTTGGCGAGTGCACCGAGGTCTTCTAATGTTTCGTTATCATTGATTTACAAAACAGCATCAAAAGGGCTAAAGATAAAGCCAGAGAAGCGCTACAATGCTCGCGTTGCAAGAGTGCAACCAAGAATACTCATTTACAGAAGCCTTGAAGTAACCATACATGTCTAAAGATTTCGAATTCACTACAGAATACACACTCGACAAGCCATTTTTTGCTGAGTGTTATGATCAAACTAGCCAGCCAGTTAAGTTCCCGCAAGCGTATTTGAAAGGGATCCTCTTTCTAATTTTTGGTGTGGTTTTATTGGAGTTTGAACTGCTACCTAACGGTTACGTCGGTTGGTTCTTGATCGTATTGAGTGTGATTGAAGCGTGCAGCGTTTACTTCAAAAGAACTTGGTGGCTGTGGCGTCAAACCATCAGCTCAAGCCGCGGCAGTAAAGTGGTGTTTGAAGTGAATGCAGATGGCGTGCGCTACAAAAGCGGTAAAGTTGACCGCAGCCTCGCTTGGAATGAAATCGACCAACTCGAACAAACTGATTTGGGCTTTATCCTTCACCTTGGTAAACAACGCCAATACATCAGCAAATCTTGCTTAAACGAAGAAGTGATCGCGTTTATGGTAGAGCAGCACGCGGCATCAAAAGCGAGCTAACCAGCTCATATCAAGCTGGAATGAGCGTTCTAAAAAGTAGGTGATATATGATCGAACATTGTAGCAAGTATATCGTCGATTCTGAATCAATTGGGTTTGATGTAGAAAGCTAATAAGGCTTAGAGGTTTCTCTTTCGGACATACTGCTTCGGTGTCATGCGCGCAATCTGCTTACACTCTCTAGTCATGTGTGCTTGATCGGAAAAGCCTTGCTCCAGCGCCAATTCCGATAAAGTAAGATCGGGTTGCGCTCGGAGTTGCTCTAAAGTGTGCTTCACTCGTTTAATGCGTTGGTAATGTTTAGGAGTAATCCCCAACCATTTCTGAAAATTGCGCTCTCTCTGGCGCTGACTGATGGTCCCTGTAGGTTGTTCAATAATGTGGCCGACATACTGCGGTTCATATTCCTCAATCAGTGTTTGAACCCAGCGATATAACGTAGAAATCCTTGCATATGGCGAACGAGCTGTTTGCAGAGACTCAAATGTTGCTAGTGCAGAAGAAGCCAAAGGGTGGTCGTCTTGAATCCGCAATAGCTGTTCTAGACGTTTACCAAATAGTTGATAACCAACAGCAGGATGAAAGCGTACGCCAGTCATCACCGCGCCTGGCGGTAGGCAGACCTGATGTGCCAGAATGCTTATAGGCAGTAGGACAACCCCCGGCGTCTGCCACTCACCATCTATTTGTACTTCATTCTGTAAAATGAATACCACACCTGTACCAGCATCACTGAGTAATTGTTTACGTACGGTTTGCGTCGTATCAGGTTTGACGGATGCTGACCAAATGGCTTGAACATAGCCAGCTAAAGCCTTTTGAGGTTTTAAAATATCAAATTCTAAGTTCAAATGAATCATCCTATTTAACCTCAACTTAAATGAGAAAGTGATACACATGTACTTTTCATCCTATTAAGTTGAGGTATAAGCAGTGGCTTACAAGTAAGAACCGTCAAATAGAATTATCGAGGTTTATAGACTCCAACCTTTGGCTTAAATGCCTTAACTATTCGGTTCCAACTATTGATCGCGTTGATCGCAATTGTTAGGTTGACCATAGCTTCTTCTCCAAAGGTATTCAAGGTCAGCTGATAGCTATCATCATCTACTGGTAGGCCAGCAGTTAGTAATTCAGCCCAACCTAGTGCAACGTGTTCTGCATCGCTGTAGAATGGCATATCTTTCCATGCACTAAGCCCCCATATGCGTTCCGGCTTTTCACCTAACTTAAGCGCATCTTTACTATGCATGTCGATACAAAATGCACATTGATTGATTTGCGATATGCGTAACTTAACCAGTTCCCATATGATCATGTTCATAGTTTCTGATTGGCTAAATTGTTCATGGAAGTAAGCTTCCTGAGCGTATAGGATTTCTATTGCTTTTGGCGCTACTTCAATATAGTTGAGTCGTTTTTTCATGGTCATTCTCCTCTGTTTTTTACATAGTAAAAAACGCTCTTAGCAAAAGATTGAAGATTTTCGACATGCACTCAATAAAGTTAGATAAAAGAGTGAACGACGAAAGCGAAAAGTGTACCTATTGGAAACCAAGAAAACTTATGCCAATTAACAAAGTATTGCTCTAAATAATGCGACTTAAGGTTGGCGTCTATTTTTACTCCACCACCTTCCGTAAACGAGCAAAAGGTGCTGAGTTACCTATATACACGCCAGCCGCAACGATAAAGACGCCTAAAACATTTTCCCATTGAGCCTGCTCACCAGAAATGAACGAAATCAGTAGAGTGAATACCGGCATAATATTAAATAATGGAGACATTTTATCTGGACCAAGAACGATAGCACCTTTCATCCAAAAGTAATAAGCGATCAAAGTGCCAAACAGGCTCATGTACGCTATTAGTGATAAGTCTTTAAATGTTATGGCATTTAAGCTACGGCTAAAGTCGCCGTGGTACATCGCTATAGCGACCATTTGAATGGCACCAATACTTAACACCCAACGTAACTGCTGAGTTACTGGGATATGAGATGTTAAACGCTTCGCTAGAATTGTGTATAAACACCCACTAATTAAAGCAAATAACATGTATAGATCACCAATATTACTATTGCTGCTAATAGAATGAATATTTCCCCCTGTAATGACGATTACCACTCCACAAAAACTGATTAGTGCACCTAAAATAGTTTTAACCGAAATGGAAGTTTTGAGAATAAAGCCCGACAACAAGATAGTGACAAGTGGTAGATTTGCCTGAACAACCGCTGCGTTAACTGGGGTAGTAAAGCTCATTGCAGAGAAAATAGAGAAGTTTTGGATAGTTACACCCACGGTTGCTATAACAAACAACGACAACATACTTTCTCGTGTGAGTTTGGCTCCATATGGAGAGCGTTTAGTTCCTCTTATCAGTAAGAGTATTAAAGCTGCAACGGAAAATCGTAACGTCGCTGAATCCAAAGGAGAGACATCGCTATTAATAGCCTTTATTACGTTAAAGTTACTAGACCAAAAAAAGAAAAAGATAGCGACAACAACACCGCACCAAATTGATAAATGCTTAGACATAGATCTTCCTGATAAAAATTAACTTGACGCGATAATGCTATATATTTCATATTTGATTTTTAATAGCCAAATTTAAGAGGGTTAATCCCAAATATGGAACGTCACTCTTTGGATGACCTTTTGTTATTCGTTTCTGTTGCTCGCTATCAAAGCCTAACACAAGCATCTGAGCGTCTTAATGTCCCGTTAGCCACGCTAAGCCGGAAGTTAAAAAGGCTGGAAATAAACTTAAATTGCAGACTATTTAACCGCAGTGCACACCACTTTGCGTTAACAACTGATGGCGAAAAATATTATCAACTCTGTGAGCCGTTACTTCTTAGCTTAAATAATGTGACATCGAGAATTGCGACTGAGCGTCAGTCTTTAAGCGGAACGATCAAAATATCAGCGCCAATTAACATGACACAGATGTGGTTAAAGCGGTGCGTTTATGAATTTGCAGAGCAACATCCGAAGATATGTATCGATTTAGATGTACAGAATGAAAAAATCAATCTTGTATCTAACCGTGTCGATGTTAGTTTTCGTCTTGGTGATCTTATTGAACAAGACTGGATTGCTCAGAAATTATGGTCGATTCCATTTGCGCTTTGTGCATCACGAAGCTATTTAGAACAACACCAACCGATTACCCATCCAGAACAACTTGTTCATCATCGCCTAATTACGGTAAACAACGACAGCCAATGGAAATTAGTTAATCAAATCACCAATGAAACATTTGATCATCCGCTAAAGTTTCAATTCACTTCAAATGATGTACTGCTAGTTAGAGACGCCGTCATCCATGGTTTAGGAATTGCGTGGATTCCAACCTATTACTTTCATGAGCTAAATCATGATCAACATAACCTGCTGCCTTTGTTGCCAGAATGGCAATGCTCGGGTAAAGAAGTATTCATTATGTATCGAGACCGCGATAAAAGGCCTGCAAGAGTTGATGCATTTATTGAACATGTCTTAAATTGGAAAAATCGCATTCAAATGTTTGCTTGAAAGAGGTTTATCACATTGTGCTGTGCCGGTAACCTCAAGTGAAGCTTCATGACTCTGCTTCAATTGAGTTCATTTATTTAACCTCTAAAAGAATCATGAATACATAGGCAGTTAATGGGATTCGAGTTTACAAGTGATTCGGTCAGCTAAAACTCAAGCTAAGTAGAAAGTATTTGCAGTTGTATTTGCCTCTGAAAATCGTTTAGAGCTTTCTCATCCGCGAGGTTCTATAAGAAATTATTAAGGATATATTTGTGTGTGATTTCGTGAAAAAAATTATTGTAGGTTTACTTTTCAGTGCTTCGTCTTTTGCTTCCTTAAGTCAATATGTTCCAGCAATGAATGATAAGAACGGTTATGTAGAACCATTTCAGATGTTTGATAATGTCTATTATGTAGGAGACAAGTGGGTCTCATCATATGCCATTGCTACAGACGACGGACTTGTTATCATTGATACGCTTGACTTCCCTTACTCTGAGTGGATACCTATCAACCTAGAGAAGCTAGGGCTAAAAGATAAGCCAATAACGCACATATTGGTAACTCATGGGCATTCTGACCACGTTGGGGGCGCCCAGTTACTTCAAGAGAAGTATGGTTCCAAAGTCGTGATGACCAAAAGCGCTCATGAACTATCTATACAGCAATCAAACAAAAGCGAAGGTGAGAACAAGTTCCTTCCTCCAAATTTAGACATAGAGATAAAAAGCGATAGCTCTATGGCTATTGGTGGACATGAGTTTAAGTTCTATCTCACACCTGGCCACACGGAAGGTGATTATTCCTTAGACTTCACTGTTGAAGATAATGGCGAACAATATCGTGCTTTTATCGTTGGTGGGCATAGCGTAAGTAGCAATGATCCAGAAGTTATTGGCCAGTTCCTGACTAGCATGGAGAAAATTAGAAAAATTTCACTACAGGCACCTATTGTGAACGTTAACCTTTCGAACCATCCACATAAAAATTTCCTTTTTGAAAATAGGAAGAAGCTCGGTACAAGCGGTAACCCGTTTATCAGTGAGGCAAACTTCTTCATGTTCCTTAAGCAACAAGAAGATTTAGCTAAGGGAAAACTAGAAGAACTATAATACCGTGGTATACGAGCAGCCTTCGTTATTAGGTTAGAGATTTGCTCTTGAGTTATAGCTAAGGCTTTGATGAGTTGCTCAATCAAGATTCGACACTTGTGGTAGCTATATTGTTTGTAGGTTCTAGTGGCAAAGGCGCTGTGCGTAAACATTCGTATTGTGTGCCTTAAACATTTGCAAGGCGTTACGTGCTTTCTAGAAAAGTCTCAAAATAGCGTACAATTAGCGTTTTGACACAGCGGAAATCATCATGGCCAAAACTGTTCAGCAGCAAATCGGAAACATTGCTCTAGTCGTTGAAAATTACGACGATGCTATCGAATTCTATACTCAAAAACTTCAATTCACTCTGGTTGAAGATACCAACCTAGGTGGTGGTAAACGCTGGGTTCAAGTTTCTCCTCCAAACTCCAATGGTACAAACCTACTTTTAGCTCAAGCGAGTACACCGGAGCAAACGCATGCAGTAGGAAATCAAACAGGTGGTCGTGTTTTCCTGTTTCTGCAAACTAATGATTTTTGGCGTGACTACGAGTTGATGAAGAAAAATGGTGTTGTATTTAATGAAGAGCCTCGTGTGGAAGAATACGGGACAGTGGTGGTGTTCCAAGATCTCTATGGTAATAAATGGGACTTACTGCAACTGAACTAGAAACTACATAGCACCTGCATAACATAGTGTTCATGAGGAGTTTCCAACAAGCTTTTAAGGCTCTGAGATATTAGTGCTAATTCAAAGGTTCTCAGAAGTCACTGTATTTCTAAATCACTTTTGTGCAAACAATAACTAGCCATCATTCCTTCTCGATGTATCAACAAATGTTAGGGCGGCACACCAAAAACAAAGGCGAACCAAACGGTTCGCCTTTGTCGATTTAGAGACTACAAAAATTAATCTTCGTAGTTATCGATGCTTGGGCATGAACAGATTAGGTTACGGTCGCCGTATACGTTATCTACGCGGCTTACCGTTGGCCAGTACTTCCAAGATTTGGTCGCTTTAGACGGGAAGCAGCCAATCTCGCGAGAGTAAGGGCGGTCCCAATCTTCAGCTGAAAGATCAACTTGAGTGTGTGGCGCGTTAACAAGTGGGTTGTTATCCAGTGGCCATTCACCGTTTTTCACTTTCTCCATTTCTTCGCGGATAGCGATCATCGCATCACAGAAGCGGTCCAGCTCTTCTAGATCTTCCGATTCCGTTGGCTCAACCATTAGCGTGCCCGCTACAGGGAACGACATAGTTGGTGCGTGGAAACCGTAGTCCATTAGACGCTTCGCGATGTCTTCTTCGCTGATACCTGTTTCTTCTTTCAGCGGACGAATGTCGATAATACATTCGTGCGCTACGCGGCCATTTTTGCCACGGTAAAGAACAGGGTAGTGTTGGCGAAGTGTTTCCATCACGTAGTTTGCGTTCAGAATTGCTACTTTTGTAGCATCTGTTAGGCCAGCTTCGCCCATCATTGCGATGTAAGCCCAAGAGATAGGCAGGATAGAAGCGCTACCCATATCTGCTGCTGATACTGCGAAATCTGCGCCTTCTACACCGTCTTCAATATGCCCTGGCAAGAAAGGAGCTAGGTGAGATTTCACACCGATAGGACCCATACCCGGACCGCCACCACCGTGCGGGATGCAGAAGGTTTTGTGTAGGTTTAGGTGAGAAACGTCTGAACCGATGAAGCCTGGTGATGTTAGACCAACCTGCGCGTTCATGTTAGCGCCGTCTAGGTAAACCTGACCACCGGCGGCATGAACCATTTCACACACTTCTTTCACTTTCTCTTCGTAAACGCCGTGCGTCGAAGGGTAAGTGATCATAATGCTTGATAGGTTGTCTTTGTGTTTCTCGATTTTCGCTGCTAGGTCGTCGATGTCGATGTTGCCTTCTTCATCACACTTAACCACAACCACTTTCATTGACACCATAGATGCTGTCGCAGGGTTAGTACCGTGCGCAGAGCTTGGGATCAAACATACGTTGCGGTGACCTTCGCCACGGCTTTCGTGGTAGCGTTGAATCGCGATAAGGCCTGCGTACTCACCCGATGCACCAGAGTTTGGTTGTAGTGAGAATGCGTCATAGCCAGTGATTTCACATAGCTTTTCTTTAAGGTCTTTTGCGAGTGCTGCGTAACCAGCTGCTTGTTCTGCTGGTGCGAACGGGTGGATCGAACCAAACTCAGGCCAAGTTACTGGAATCATCTCTGCTGCTGCGTTCAGCTTCATCGTACAGCTGCCCAGTGGGATCATGCCGTGCGTGAGTGAGAAGTCTTTGTTCTCTAGCTGTTTTAGGTAACGCATCATCTGTGTTTCGCTGTGGTGCGTGTTAAACACAGGGTGTGTTAGATATTCTGTTGTGCGGCGCAATGCTTCTGGAATGGCTGCAAACTCGTTGCCTGCGATTTCAGTTGATAGTGCTGCGACTTCTTCTTTCACACCGAATACTGCGAATAGGGCTTCTACATCTGCCACGGTTGTGGTTTCGTCGAAGCTTACACCTAGCTGAGTATCCAACTTACGTAGGTTGATGTCTGCGGTTAGTGCTTTCGCGTATAGGTCTTCAGTTTGTGCGCCTGTGTTGATAGTGATGGTGTCGAAGAAGCTGTTGTGAGCAAGCTCGAAGCCGCCTTTAGTTAGGCCAGCGGCTAGGATGGCTGTCATGTGGTGCGTACGACGAGCAATCGTGCGTAGACCTTCTGCGCCGTGGTAAACCGCGTAGAAAGACGCCATGTTCGCTAGCAGTGCTTGAGCAGTACAGATGTTTGAAGTCGCTTTTTCACGACGGATGTGCTGTTCACGCGTTTGCATTGCCATACGCAGTGCTTGGTTACCGTTGGTATCGATAGAAACACCGATAACACGCCCAGGCATTGTACGCTTGTGCTTATCACGAGTTGCCATGAAAGCAGCGTGTGGACCGCCGTAACCCATCGGCACGCCAAAACGTTGTGCTGAACCGATTGCTACGTCTGCGCCCATTTCACCTGCAGGTTTAAGCAGGGTAGAAGCAAGAAGGTCCGTTGCTACAGTCACTAGTGTTTTGTTTGCTTGCGCTTTAGCGATGATGTCCGTTAGGTCACGAACTTCACCTGTTGTACTTGGGTATTGAACTAGTGCGCCGAACACGTCTTGCTCTGGTAGTGATTCTAAAGAACCAACCAAGACTTCAAAGCCGATGAATTTCGCACGAGTTTTTACCACTTCGATGGTTTGTGGGTGAACGTCGTCAGCAACGAAGAATACGTTGCTCTTGCTTTTACCCGCACGCTTACAAAGTGTCATCGCTTCTGCTGCTGCCGTTGCTTCATCAAGCAATGACGCGTTCGCGATTTCCATACCAGTAAGATCCATCACCATTTGTTGGTAGTTTAGAAGTGCTTCTAAACGACCTTGTGAGATCTCTGGTTGGTAAGGGGTGTAAGCAGTGTACCAGCCCGGGTTTTCCATCACGTTGCGTAGAATCACGTTCGGCGTGAAGGTGTTGTAGTAACCCTGACCAATGAATGTACGTTTAACTTGGTTCTGATCGGCGAACTTACGCATGGCTGCCAGCATGTCTGCTTCGCTTTTCGCTTCTGCCAAGCTCATTGGTTGCTCTAGGCGAATTTGTGCTGGTACGGTTTCGTCGATAAGCGAATCTAGGCTAACTGCGTTGATCGCTTCCAACATTTTCTGTTGGTCAGATTTGTTTGGTCCATTGTGGCGAGCAACGAACTCGTTTTGTGTGCTGAGGCTTTGAAGTAATTCAGTCATTGTCCTTTACCTACTCCTTGGTTCGGGTAACGGATTTGCGTTACTGATAAATTAAATTATACGTCCGAACCTAGAAAAAAAGCTGTTCTCTAAACAGGCTAGGGAACAGCTTTCGTCACATCCTAATTACTCTTCTTCGATAGAGTTTAGGTATTCGTCTGCGTCTTTCAGGTTATCTAGTTCAGATACATCAGACATCTTCACTTTTACGATCCAGCCACCTTCGTACGGCTCTTCGTTAATTAGCTCTGGGCTGTCTTCTAGTTCTTCATTGATTTCTACGATTTCACCAGTGATTGGTGCGTAGATGTCTGACGCTGCTTTTACAGATTCAACGAGAGAGAAGCTTTCACCTGCTTCAACTTCGTCTTCTACGTCTGGTAGGTCAACGAATACCACGTCACCTAGCATTTCTTGTGCATGCTCAGAAATACCAATTGTTACTGTGCCGTCACCGTTATCACGTACCCACTCGTGGCTATCTGCAAACTTCAGTGTTTTGTCCATTGCTTAATCTCCGAATAACTTGTCAGGAATTATTATGATTTCAAAAAAATCGTTTACTGGTATAGAGGAAAGCGACTGCAAAGTTCTTTTACTTCTTTGCGAACGCGTTTTTCAACTTCTGCGTCACCTTCAGGGTTGTTCACTAAACCGTCCAGTACGTCACCAATCCAATTACCGATGAGTTTGAATTCTTCAGCGCCAAAGCCGCGGCTTGTACCCGCAGGCGTTCCTAAACGGATGCCCGATGTAATCATAGGCTTCTCTGTATCGAATGGGATGCCATTTTTGTTACATGTGATCCCAGCACGCTCTAGAGCTTCTTCTGCTTTATTGCCTTTCAACCCTTTCGGACGAAGGTCAACCAGCATTAGGTGCGTGTCTGTACCACCAGTTACGATGTCGCAACCGCGAGTTTGCAATACTTCCGCTAGGACTTTTGCGTTATTGATCACCGAATCAATATAAGTTTTAAATTCAGGGCCAAGCGCTTCACCAAATGCGACCGCTTTGGCTGCGATAACATGCATCAGTGGGCCGCCTTGTAGGCCAGGGAATACGGCTGAGTTGATTTTCTTAATGATGTCTTCGTGGTTAGTAAGAATCATACCGCCGCGAGGGCCACGCAATGTTTTGTGTGTTGTAGTCGTAACAACGTGTGCGTGTGGCAGTGGGCTAGGGTGTGCGCCTGTTGCGATAAGACCAGCGATGTGCGCCATGTCGACCATAAGAATTGCATTTACTTCGTCTGCGATTTCACGGAATTTTGCAAAGTCGATAGTACGTGGAATAGCGCTACCACCTGCGATGATCATTTTAGGTTGGTGCTCAAGTGCTAGCTCACGAACATCTTCGTAGTTAATTTCTAGTGTTTCGCGATCAACACCGTATTGAACTGCATTAAACCATTTACCAGAAAGTGCAGGGCGTGCGCCGTGCGTCAGGTGACCACCTGCGTCTAAAGACATACCAAGAATGGTGTCACCAGGTTGAAGCAGTGCCAGCTTTACTGCGCCGTTTGCTTGTGCGCCTGAGTGTGGTTGAACGTTTGCGTATTCACAATTGAAAAGTTTTTTTGCGCGTTCGATAGCAATGGCTTCCACTGTATCTACGTGCTCACAACCACCATAGTAACGGCGACCTGGGTACCCTTCAGCGTATTTGTTTGTTAGGCATGTGCCTTGAGCTTGCATTACCGCTTTAGAAACAATGTTCTCAGAAGCGATAAGTTCGATTTGTTCGTTTTGGCGAGCGGATTCCGCTTGAATTCCAGCAAAGACAGCATCATCTGTCGCAGAGAGGTTGGTAGAGAAAAAGTTTTCCAAGCTGTGGTTAGGGTAACTCTTATTCATGGTAGTTGACCTTCCAAATCTGAAAATGAACCCGCAATAGATGAGTTATGATTTGCGGTTGTGGTTCATTTGTCCTCAAAAACAGCTGAACTGCGTAGCAGAACAGAGTGAACATCCGGCCCTAAATTTGGGCAAAAACTCCGTTGGATTGCGTGTTTCTTTTACCAATCTCTTACGGAAATATGCATCTCTACATCTAACAAGTTGGTAACATAGCGCCTGTGGCGGGAACAATCAACCAAAAATTTCCTATAGGAAACAAGATTTCAAAATTTGTTAACAAGAGCACGCTTTAATTCACTTGGTGGACTTCTATCCACTATGTGCTTCATGCACAATGCGAGTAAGACAAAAAATATGGATATCTATAGAGGGATTTATGGCAGAAAGTATTTACGATGAATACCCATCGATGACGTTGGCAAAAGAGCAACATGACCAAAATATCGAGCCGTTAAAACTGGGCCAGCGTATTAAGGATATCCGCTCGAAACTCGGTATCACATTAGAAGAAGCGAGTCAGAGAACCGGGCTTGCTCGATCTACACTGAGCAAAATAGAAAATGAGCAGATCTCCCCGACGTTTCAAGCGATGCAAAAATTGGCACTAGGCTTACAAATTGACATGCCACAACTCTTTGAGCCACCTAGAAAAAAGGTAGCGACAGGGCGCAGGGATGTTACCAAGAAGAATGAAGGTAAACCACACCCAACACAAACCTATGAACATGAACTGCTCGCGACACAACTTTCCAATAAGAAAATGATGCCGTTTAAGAGCCAAATTCGAGCTCGTAGTTTTGATGAATATAAAGACTGGGTTCGTCATGACGGCGAAGAATTTTTACTTATCTTATCTGGTGAGGTCATGTTCTATTCTGAGTTTTACGAACCTGTTGTTTTAAGCGAGGGAGACAGCGTTTATTACGATGCAAATATGGGACATATGTTGACCAGTGTTAGCGAGGAAGATGCGCTCATTTTGTGGGTGACAGCCAAATAGTGATAAATACTTGTAAATTTCCTATAGTGAAAGCAAACGATTGCTATTGGTGGTCGTTATGATGAAAAAGCGCTTTTTTGATGAGAGCTTACTCATTAAAGCGCTTTTTTTGTACGATTTGTTGTGATTAAAATGTTAAGAGTCACACTTTTGCAAGTCGATCTACGTCTTGTTCGTGCAAAATAGAATGAGCCATGTTTATTATTGGAAACACATCGAATGCCGATAGCATTCTCGGGTCTATCTAAATGGAGACGAAAATGACTCAAGAACTACTGAAAACACCACTACACGCACTTCACGTTGAAGTTGGTGCCAAAATGGTCCCGTTCGCGGGTTACGATATGCCTGTTCAGTATCCTCTAGGCGTAAAGAAGGAACACTTACATACTCGTGATGCGGCAGGTCTGTTTGATGTTTCTCACATGGGACAGCTTCGCCTAATTGGTGACGGTGCAGCTGCGTTCCTAGAAACATTAGTCCCAGTGGATATTGTGGATCTTGAGTCTGGTAAACAGCGTTACGCTTTTTTCACTAATGAAGAGGGCGGCATCATGGACGACTTGATGGTGGCTAACCTAGGCGATCATCTGTTTGTGGTTGTGAACGCAGCATGTAAAGCACAAGATATCGCACACCTACAAGCGCATTTACCATCTGGTGTTGAGCTAGAAATTATCGAAGACCGAGCTCTACTTGCAATCCAAGGCCCTAAAGCGGCAGCTGTATTGGCGCGTTTTGCACCAGAAGTTTCTGAAATGCTGTTCATGGATATTTGTAAAGTCGATGTTTTAGGCGCCGAGTGCATTGTTTCTCGTAGTGGTTATACAGGCGAAGACGGTTACGAAATCTCGGTTCCTGCTGACAAAGCGGAAGAGCTAGCACGTAAACTGACTGCGGAAGATGAAGTTGAATGGATTGGCCTTGGTGCTCGTGATTCACTTCGTCTTGAGTGTGGCCTTTGTCTATACGGTCATGACCTAGACACAACAACAACACCTGTTGAAGCGAGCTTGCTATGGGGTATCCAAAAAGTTCGTCGTATTGGTGGTGAACGTGAAGGTGGTTTCCCTGGCGCAGACATTATTCTTAAGCAGATTGAGACTAAAGATGTGGCGCGTAAGCGTGTGGGTCTAGTAGGTCAAACCAAAGCGCCAGTGCGTGAAGGTGTTGAACTGTTTGATGCTGACGGCGTTAAAATTGGCGTTGTAACCAGCGGTACGGCGGGCCCGAATGCAGGTAAGCCAGTCTCAATGGGGTATGTTCGTGCGGATTTGGCGGCGATTGGTACTGAAGTGTTCGCTGAAGTGCGTGGCAAAATGCTACCAATGACAGTTGAAAAAATGCCGTTCGTACCACAACGCTACTACCGTGGTTAAAACGAATTGAAACAAAAATGCCGAGCTTTGTAGCTCGGCATTTTTTATGTCTTCTTTTCGCTTGTTTACTTTTAGTTTACTGCTTCATCAATAGTACAGCACATATCAATAACGATATCTTCAAGCTTTTCCGGATGAATCATCTCTTCTTTTGGGATCCCAAATTGAGAGGCCATAATGGTATTAAACAATTCCCAATGCTTGATCAGCAGTTTTTCGCGATTATCTGCAATATCCGGCCATGTTTCTTGCATCATTGGCGCGAGACTGACAGCACCATGTGCGAAGATCAACATTTGCCACTTTGATTCCCACTGATCAAATTGTGCATTAGGGTTTTCGCTGTTGTACTGCTCGAAAATTCCGGTAAATATTGCAGCGAACTCATCTTTTGACTTTAAGAAATACTGCAGTAGAGCACCGTCATCGCCTTGTCGAATGGCATCGGCGATCATCTGTACTGGATGAGGATTGACGAGAGCAAATGCTAGCATGCGAACCATAAACAGATAAATTTTTCTATTCGAAGGTGTGTTCTCCGGCATTTCATTGATGAGTTCAGCCATATAGCACTGCATGAACTCGTCCATTGCATCGCTAACCGCTTGCCAGATTTTCTCTTTGCTGCCGAAGTGGTGACGGATCAAACTATGTGAAACACCAGCCTTTTCACTGATATTGCGCAGCGAGACACGCTCGTAACCAAGTTCACAAAACATATCTGCTGCCACTTTAAGGATCAGACACTTAGTTTGTTCTGCTGCTTCAGCACTTCTACGCCCCTGCTTTCTTTCATTCATAGTTCGAATTTTCCCGAATATTAATCACGCGCTTACTTTTACCAGAAACCGAACGCTTTGACTAATTAATTTGCTATCCACCTGGAAAATATGTTGATCAATTTCAAATTCTGCTTATACTGCACGGCTGTGTAATATATAAAACCTACGGAGAAAGCGGGTGCGAAAACAATATTTAAAGCGCACTTTAGTTGGCGCAGTGGTGACATTAAGTCTTTCTGGGATGCTAACTGGGTGTAATAAAGCCATTTCTGAGCCGTCTGAACCTTTAATCAAACCTGTAAAATTACTGGCGGTGAAAGACCTAGAACTTGAAGACTCGCACGCCTTTTTAGCGCGTATTGATGCAACACATCGCACGCAGCTTTCTTTTCAGGTTGGTGGAGAGGTTGATGAATTACGTGTACGCATGGGTCAAAAAGTCCAAAAAGGTGAAGTGCTCGCAACGTTAGACCCTAAAGATCTTCAGCTTGCGTTAGATGCCGCTCAAGCGCAGTACGCGTTAGCGAAAACACAATGGGACCGCGCGAAAAACCTTTACGGAAAAAAACTCATTAGTACTGATGAGTACGATCAGAAAGAAACTCAATATAAAGCGGCATTGGCGAACTACGAACAAGCTAAAACCGATTTGAGCTATACCAAAATTCACGCACCGTTTGATGGCATTGTGTCATATACCTATGTCAACCCGTTTCAAGTAGTAGCAGAGAAGCAGGAGATCTTGAATCTCATTGATAACACGACGTTGGATGTGTCGTTCACCTTGCCTGTAAGTTATGCGGAATCCGTATCACTTGAGTCACTGCAAAACTCCGATATGTGGGTGACGATGGATAGCGAGCCAGGAAAACGTATTCCTGGGCAATTTAAAGAAATTTCGACGCAGCCAAACATCGATACCAATAGTTATGAGGCGATCGTGACCATCACTCGACCAGAAGATCGCAATTTGCTGACAGGTATGACAGGGCAGGTACACATTGCTAAACAACATGTATCGGACGCGATGACGTTACCTCAGTCTGCTTGGGTTAACAAAAATGGGACGCAAGGTGAAGTTTGGGTAATGGACAGAAACACGCAGCAGGTCAATAAAGTCACAGTTTCACTTGATGCAGCAGGTGGTGTGAAAGCCGGGCTTGATAACAATGATTACGTTGTTATTGCTGGTGTTGAGAGACTGGTTGAAGGACAAGTGGTGAAAGCTTGGGTTCGTGAGGGAGGCATTTAATGAAACATTCTCTACTTACGATCTCTGCGATTGCACTTGCAGTTTTAACAGGGTGCAAAAATGAAAACCAAGCTATCGTCGAGCAGCCACTTTTTGTGTCGACTATCTCGGTGGATGCACCAGTACAAAGTCAACATCGCGCGTTCAAAGGCATAGTAGTGCCTGCAGAGCAAACGCCAATGGCATTTCGCCGCGCTGGGGAAGTTCAGCACGTATTGGTTAAAGCGGGTGACGTTGTTAAGCAGGGGCAAATGATCGCAAAGCTAGATGATAGCAAAGAGAAGCAAGCCGTGAATGACGCAGAAGCACAATACACACTTGCAATTCGTCAGCTTAAACGCGGTGAAGACTTGCATGCACGTCAAATGATTTCAAAAGCGGAACTTGATGAGCTAACCGCCAATAAAGAGCTAGCTGAGGCTACTTTCTATAACGCGACCAATCAATTGAATTACACCCGTTTATTCGCCCCTTTCGCCGGTAAAGTATCTGATGTTTTCAAAGAACGTTTTGAGCGTGTGGCAATTGGTGAACCCGTGTTAAACCTATACCAAAACGATTTGGTTTACGTGCGTATTGAGCTTTCCGACAATGTTTTAGCGATGGTAGACCCAAACTCAGACAGCATGAGCTACAAGCCTAGAGCAACCTTTTCCGGCATCGATGGCAGATTTGCTTTGGACTATTTAGAGCACACAAGTGAACCCAACGCTGAAACTCAAACCTACGAAATGTACTTGACGATGCCACAGCCAAAAACAGAGATATTGCCGGGAACCAGCGTAAGCGTTTTGGTCGATATGGTGAAGGCGGGCATTACCTCTATTGATGGTTACAGTGTTCCTGTCACGGCGCTTCAAGCAGGCAGTGAAGGGAATGAGTTCTTTGTGTGGAAAAAAGAAGGTGACATTGTCACACGAGTGCCTGTCATGATTTCTCAAGTGAATGGCAATGGAGCCATTGTGTCGTCAGGTGTTAGCCAGGGCGATATTCTGATTAATTCAAATCTGCGTAAATTACGCGAAGGTAAACATGTGGATGTTGTGGAGAATAACCAATAATGAACATTGCTGAGTATTCAATAAAAAACAAAGTCATCAGCTGGTTGTTCATTATTATCCTTGCTGTTGGTGGTTTAACGTCATTTTTGGAGCTTGGACGATTAGAAGACCCGGCATTTACGATCAAAGATGCCATGATCATCTCAACATACCCTGGCGCGACGTCAAAAGAAGTTGAAGAAGAGCTGACGTATCCTCTAGAAAAAGAGATTCGAAAACTCCCTTATATCGACAAAATTACCTCTACGTCTTCTAATGGTATGTCTCAAATAACGGTGAGCATGGAAATGGACTATGGTCCTGATGAACTGCCGCAAATTTGGGATGAAATGCGCCGTAAAATTAATGATTTACGACCATCATTGCCTCAAGGTGTTCAGTCTTTACAGATCATTGATGATTTCGGTGACGTTTATGGCGTGATGTTAATGCTCACTGGTGACGATTACGACTATGTAGAGCTGAAACGTTATGCGGATTACCTGACCCGTGAAATCGAGCTTGTTGATGGTGTTGGTAAGGTAGACATCACGGGCGATCAGCAAGAAATGCTATTCGTTGAGATCTCACTTGATCGCCTTGCTGCACTGAACTTAGACATGAATGTGGTTTCGAGCTTGTTGAACCAGCAAAACAATGTGGTTTCAGCAGGTGAAGTGATGGTCAATGGCGAAAGCCTTGTTATTCGCCCAAGCGGCACCTTAAACACAGTAGAAGCACTAGAAAATCTGATCATTCATGGCCGTGACACAGGAAATCTAATTCGTCTAAAAGACGTAGCAACGATTTCTCGCGGTATTCAAGAGAAGCCAAGCAACGTCGTACTCTTTAACGGTCAAAAAGCGATTAATATCGGTATCTCGTTTGCATCGGGTGTGAATGTGGTTGAGGTTGGTGAACGTTTGGATGCGGAGCTCGCGAGCCTTGAGTCTATCAAGCCTGCTGGCATCGATATGAACTACTTTTACAACCAAGCCAATGAGGTGGATGAATCTGTTAAAGCGTTTGTAATTAGTCTAGCGGAGGCAGTGGCGATCGTAATCATTGTGTTGCTGTTTACTATGGGTTTACGCAGTGGTGTCATCATTGGAGTTGTGTTGTTATTGACGGTATTTGGTACCTTCATCTTGATGAATTACAACAACATCGAACTGCATCGTATTTCTCTTGGCGCGTTAATTATTGCCTTGGGTATGCTGGTTGATAACGCGATTGTTGTCGTGGAAGGCATATTGGTTGGCCTAAAGAAAGGGCGTACCAAAGTTCAAGCGGCTGTCGATATTGTAAAGCAAACACAATGGCCTTTGCTGGGCGCAACTGTTATTGCAATTACGGCTTTTGCACCTATCGGTTTGTCGCAAGATGCGACAGGTGAGTTCATGGGCTCTCTATTCTGGGTGCTGTGTTTCTCACTATTTTTAAGCTGGATTACCGCCATTACACTGACGCCTTTCCTTGCCGATCTTTTGTTGAAAGAGGAAAACAAAGAGCAGGGTACTAGCGAAGATGATCCTTATAAAGGCTGGTTGTTTGTCGTATTTGGGGCATCGCTGAAATTTGCATTGCGATTCCGCTGGCTTACCGTTGCTGGCATGGTGGCGCTATTAGTGGGTGCTGTCGTGGCATTTGGTAATGTAAAACAGCAGTTCTTCCCACCATCGAATACGCCGATGTTCTACGTGGATATGTGGATGCCAGAGGGTACTGACATTCGTGAAACGATCAAAAAAGCTGAAGAGGTCGAAAGCTACATTCGTCAGCAAGATGATATTGACTTTGTTTCTGCTTCGATTGGGCAGGGCCTACAGCGTTTTGCTTTAACCTATCAACCAGAAAAAAGTTACGAAGCGTACGCTCAGTTCCAAGTTCGCGCGACTGATCGTGAGAAAATGTTTGGTTTGCTGCATAAGTTAGATGCGAATCTGGCGAAAACATTTGATGCGCCTACGTTCCAGTTTAAATTGATGGAATTTGGTCCATCACCAGCGTCTAAGATCGAAGCGCGTATTACTGGCCCTGATCCACAAGTTTTACGTGACTTGGCGGTGCAAGTTGAAGACATCCTTCATACCGATCCTGGTGCCCGAAACATTCGTCACGATTGGCGAGAACACACCAAGGAACTTGTACCCGTTTTCAATGAGTCTAAAGCTCGTCGCTTAGGTATTTCGAAAGAAGATCTTTCAAGCACACTGCAAATGGCGTTTGGTGGTAGCACCTTAGGTTACTTGCGTGATGGTACACATACGTTGCCAATTATGACACGCCTTCCTGAAGAAGAACGCGTAGATTTTGAATCACTACAAAACGTGACCATTTGGAGTCCTTCGTTGCAAACGTATATTCCGGTTGATCAAGTGATTGATGGCGTTCAACTGGATTGGAGTGAGCCGCTAATTCAGCGTCGTGACCGTAAGCGTACGTTAACCGTTCTCGCGGACCATGATGTGTTGAGTGACGACACGGCAGCAAGCTTATTTGCTCGTGTACAGCCTAAAGTGATGGCATTGCATGTTCCAGAAGGATACGAAATCACATGGGGTGGTGAGTACGAATCATCCAAAGATGCACAAGAAGGCCTATTCGGTTCATTGCCGATGGGTTACTTGTTGATGTTCATCATTACTATTTTATTGTTTAACTCAATCAAAAAGCCGTTGGTCATTTGGTTCACCGTTCCGTTAGCGATCATTGGCGTTGCTTTTGGTTTGCTTACCACGAACATGCCGTTCAGTTTTACAGCATTCCTTGGTTTGTTAAGCCTAAGTGGCATGATTTTGAAAAACGGTATTGTGTTGCTTGACCAAATTAACCTTGAGTTGGAGTCTGGTAAAGATCCTTACCTCGCGATTGTTGATAGTGCGATAAGCCGCGTTCGTCCGGTAAGTATGGCGGCACTAACAACTATCTTGGGGATGATTCCACTGGTCTTCGACGCCTTCTTTGGCTCGATGGCAATAACGATTATGGCAGGTCTTGGTTTTGCTACTGTACTGACACTGATAGTGGTGCCAGTGATGTTTGCAATTCTGTTTAGGGTAAAACCGACCACTGCATAGGGACTCCTGGCTATTTGCCAGCTTCCTGCCTAGCCCTGAAGGTTTTCTTCGGGGCTTTTTTGATCTTACTAATATAGACCAAACCATTCATTTGCTTGATTTTAATGATTTTCTTACGATTACAATGCAAATCATGCGTATACTGATGTAACGACACATCAAAGATTGAGATTACATGAATAAGCGCATATTAAACGGACTCTTCTTCGTTGGTTCTTTCACCTTGGTTGGCTGCACCGCGACGGATAGCATGCCGACAGAAACCAAACAACCTGCCCCTAAAATTAACAGTGTTAGTGCCGAAGTCATTTCCAGTTGGATTGATAGTAAGGTTTTAGCCCCTGAAGGGCTGTCGCTCGAGCAAGACAATCTACGTTATCTATCGGGTAGCGCCGACCTAAACAGCGACGGAAAGGCAGAACACATAGTGTTGCTTCAAGATCGCTATTTCTGTGGTAGTGGTGGCTGCTCTGCATATATGTTTGATAATGAGGGAAACGTTATTAATCGAATGTCGGTAACTCGCACGCCTATTGTACTAGCCGACAGTTACAGTAATGGTTGGCAGGACTTTATCGTTTGGAGTAATGGCTCATATCGACTCATGAGTTACAACGGTGAGTCTTATCCAAGTAACCCGTCACTAGAGCCAAAGGTGGATCGAGACGCTAACCAGCAGGCGGCAATCGCAAATGTAATGGCGACAGAGCTTTATCAGCAAGACGGCTATGACATTCTGCCCGCAGAGTCAAAAACCTTGTGGACGCCAGCTAACGTTTACCACTTTACCTTCAAGCACTACGGTGACCCGCATAGCGCTTATCAAGCAACGGTGGATATGAGCAGTGGGGAAGTAGACATTGTAGCCGTTCCGGCTGCGGAATAAAAAACACCTCCCTTAACCGGAATTAAAGGGAGGTGCTAAATGCCAAATTCGAGGGTGGCATTGTTAACCGGAGTCGCTCTAATTAAGCTGCGACTTCTTGTTTCGCTTCTGCTTTGCTTTTTAAGAATGCGTAAGTAAAGCCAGTTACCGCTGTACCTGCTGCAATAGCCACTAAATACATTAATACTGGTGAAATTGCGTTAGGAATTAGCAGCACGAATAGACCGCCGTGTGGTGCCATTAATTTCGCACCGAATAGCATCGATAGGGCACCAGTAAGTGCGCCACCTGCCATACAAGATGGAATCACGCGCATTGGATCTTTCGCAGCAAATGGAATTGCGCCTTCAGAGATGAAACAAAGGCCCAAGACAAATGATGCTTTACCTGCCTCACGTTCATTTTGTTCAAATTTGTTCTTCGCAATGAAGGTCGCTAAACCCATACCTAGCGCAGGAACCATACCTGCGGCCATGATTGCCGCCATTGGCGCGTAAGTTTGTGAAGCCAAAAGGCCAACACCAAATGCGTAAGCGGCTTTGTTTACCGGGCCTCCTAGGTCGAAACACATCATTGCGCCAAGGATAATACCCAGTAGTACTGCACTGTCAGATCCCATGTTGTTTAGGAAGTCAGTCAGGCCGTTCATGATGCCTGAAACTGGGCCGCCTACGATGTAGATCATGACAAGGCCAGTGAACAATGTTGCTACAAATGGAATGATCAGAATCGGTTTAAGCGCCTCCATCGATTGTGGCAGTTTCACCTTATCTGCGAGGAGTTTCGCTGCGTAACCGGCAATGAAGCCAGCTGCGATACCACCTAGGAAACCAGCACCCGTTGAACTTGCTAGCATACCACCAACAAGACCAGGAGCCAGACCAGGACGGTCAGCAATTGAGAACGCGATGTAACCAGCAAGTACAGGAATCATCAATGCGAATGCAGAGCCACCACCAATGTTCATCAAGGCTGCTGCTAGTGTGCCTTCTTCTTTAAATGCTTCAATACCGAACACGAAAGATAGAGCGATGATCAAACCACCTGCAACGACGACAGGAAGCATGTGCGAAACACCCGTCATTAGGTGTTTGTAAGCGCCTTTTTTCTCTTCGGTGGAAGATGAAGAGTTAGCTGAACCAGAATGTTGATACACCGTGGCTTGCTCGAATGCTTTGTCCATCTCTTCGGCTGTTTTCTTCAGAGCTGGACCTGTTTTCGTGCGGTACATCTTTTTGCCGTTAAAGCGATCAAGTGGCACTTCAATATCCGCAGCAATGATCACCAGATCGGCGTCTGCAATTTCTTGCTCAGTCAGTTGGTTTTTAGCGCCAACTGAACCACGAGTTTCCACCTTGATTTGATGGCCACGACGCTTGCCTTCTTCTTCTAAAGCTTCTGCCGCCATAAAGGTATGCGCAACGCCAGTAGGGCATGCCGTGATTGCAACAATCTTCTTTGATGCTGATGTTGTATCTGTAGTGATAGGGGCTGCAAGTGTGGTTGCTTTTTCAAGTAAAGTGGCGTTTTCAACCGCTTGCTGGAGAAACGCAGTTGCGTCTTTTGCTACTTCGCTAATTTCCGCTTGGTAAACCTTTTTTCCTACAAAACGAGAAGTGTCGACGCTAGTATTTGCCGCAATGACAATGACTTCTGCTTGTTCAACGTCAGCTTCCGTCAATAGTGTTGGTTCAACCACACTTGATTGACATTCTATTTTGGCATTCCAGTTTAATTTTGCGGCGGCTTGTTCTAGTAATCCTGCCGCAAGGATGCTATTTGCTACACCGCTCGGACAGGCAGTAATAATGGCAATATTCATACGATAACCTTCTGTTCCTTAGTTTTGTTCTAAGTTTGTAATAGGGTAAAGCGCGCTAACTTCAGTTTGTCGCTTGATATTTTCCAGTTCTTCCTGACTGGTTAGCCCTACGCCAACTTGACTAACTGCCAAAGCAGAAAGTGCTGTAGCGAAGCGCAATAAATCGTTTTTAGGCATCAGTTGCATGTGGCCCCAACACAAGCCAGCGACCAGCGTATCGCCTGCGCCAACGGTGCTCACGACATGCATTCGAGGCGGTTTTGCACTAAGCCATTCGCCTTGGTTGAGCCACATAACACCGTCAGGTCCCATAGAAACCACGATGTTTTCTATGCCTTTGTCGCTCAGTGTTTGCGCTGCAGCTTGGCACTGTTCAGGTGTTGCTAGATGTTCGCCAACAAAATCACCAAGTTCTTCATCGTTAGGTTTAATTAACCATGGGTGAGCATCAATACCTGACTTCAATGCGGCTTTGCTACTGTCGAACAACACCTTTTTGCCTTGTTGATGCAGTGCTTCTATCCATGCAGCGCATTGCTCTGCAGTAACACCGCCCGGTAGGCTGCCTGCCAATACAAAGTAATCGTGTGTTTCAGCAAGGCGGAATAGGGTTTCTTCAAAGCGCGCGATTTCTTCTGCCGTAACTTGAACACCAGGGAAGTTAATGTCACTAACGTTTCCATTAGCCTCAACGAGCTTGACGTTGATACGAGTTGCACCTTGTACTTCTACAAACTCATTCTTAACGCCGATGTCATTGAAAAGCTGATGGAATAGCTCAGGGTTATCTTTACCAAGAAAGCCGGTAACCGTGACATCTGCGCCTAAATCGCTCAACACTTTTGCTACGTTGACACCTTTACCTGCAGCGTGGAGATTGCTTTGCTGTACTAAACTCACGGAACCAACGTTTAGTTCATTTACTGAACCTGTTAAATCCAATGCCGGGTTGAGCGTAATAGTGACAACCTTATTTGTTTTGTTTGTCATATCGGATCCTTAACCTTCACCAAGGCCAGAAGCGATTGCATTTCCGATAGACTCCAAGGCTTGCGGCGCATCAGGGCCTTCCGCTGTAAATTGAAGTTGGTGACCGTGCTTAACGCCCAGCGCGATGACTTTCATTAGGCTCTTCGCGTTTACTGCTTTTCCATCTCCGTCTAGGTTGGAAACACGTATAGTGGATTCAAACTTTTTCGCTTCTGCGACTAACATTGCCCCCGGACGAGCATGTAGGCCGTGAGAGTTTTTGATTTTAAATACAGCGGTATTGCCTTCTTCTGAAGATGCAGCTGTGACTTCTTCACCTTTGAACAAAGCAAGAATCTGTTCTACTGATGCATCTAAAAGCTTGCCGTGTTCATTGTTAAACACAATATTAGAAAGCGTTTTTAGGATAGGTTGGTGAGCATTGTTACATGCCGCGAACGCGACAAGTGCACGCACTTTTTGACCTTCATATTCGCAGTCGTTTGCCGTCGAGACAAATGACACACCTGTGCGAGTGACATGTTTGTCACTGCCAATTAACCACAGGCCATTACCTAAGTGAGTTGGTTGTTTGGTAACGAGATCTGCAACGAATTCGTTATCAGCACATCCCGTATTTTTCAACAGACCACCAGCAACAGCACTCATCTGTAGCATGTCGCTCGCAGGGAACATCAGTTGAATTAAAGAAGCGTCAAAGTCTGCTTCAAGCTGAACATCACCGTGCAGTAGGGCGATGATTTCGTCTTCATTTTTTGCATTACGCAGACGTTCTTCTACGCCATCTGCGCCTAGCACTTTGGTGAGCTGTTTAAGAATGCCAAGGTGCTCATCAGATTTAGCTGCGATACCGATAGCGACGAACACAGTATTGCCATCACCCCAGTCGACACCTTGTGGGAAGTGGTGCACAGCAACACCCGTTGTTTTCACCATTGCACGAGTGTCGGTTGTACCGTGCGGTATGGCAATACCGTTCCCCAAAAACGTAGAGTTTTGGTTTTCACGGTTTAGCATGCCTTCAACGTAACCTTGCTCAACTAGGCCTTTATCAGTAAGGCTATGAGCAATACTCTTTATTGCTTCAAACTTATCTGTCGCTGATTGCGAGAGGGTAATGTCGTTCTTATTTAGCTTAAGCATGGTGCTTCTCCAGCCTTAAGGTATCAATTTAAAAATGTATTCTGTGTGAGAAGTTGAACGCCGCTTCTTCTGAGCGCTTATCACTCCTCAAACCTTTTATATTTCAAGCTAAATCGATTCAGCTTGTTGGTAAATTTTTTAAAAGACTCAGAAAAACTGTTTTAAAAACTGACGTTAACAAACGAGCCTTTGCCGCTGTCCTATAGCCTAGCTCACAAATTGGTTTGTTGCGTGTTCGGGTGATTTACGTCAATTTTTAAGTTTTGCTGAATCCTTTCAGCTTTTATACTGAATCGGTTCAGCTTATAATTCAACTTATCGAAAGATCGTTGATGTATTAATATGATCGCGCGCACAGAATAAGGTTTAGAATATGACACTGGATGAAATAGCCAAATTAGCGGGTGTTTCTAAGACAACTGCAAGCTATGTGATTAACGGAAAAGCGCAGAAATACCGCATCAGCGAGAAGACTCAGAAAAAGGTGATGGCCGTTGTAGAAGAGTACAATTATAAGCCAGATCATGCGGCGTCTTCCTTGCGGGCAGGTAATTCACGCTCATTTGGGCTTATCATCCCAGACTTAGAGAACACCAGTTATGCGCGTCTTGCAAAGCTGATAGAGCAAAACTCTCGGAAAGCGGGGTACCAAATTTTGATTGGCTGCTCTGATGATGATCCTGATACAGAGCAAAAGGTGGCGGAAGCATTAGTCAGTCGTCGTATTGATGCGTTGTTTGTGGCAAGTGGTATGCCCACTGCAAACGAGTATTATCTTAAGTTGCAAAATTCTGGTACGCCAGTTATCGCGCTAGACCGTCCAATGGATGATGAGCACTTTTGTTGTGTCATCAGCGAAGATTTTGATGCCGCACTTGAACTCACTCAGTCAGTACTGTCAGAGGATATAAAGTCCATTGGCTTAATCGGTGCATTGCAAGATCTTCAAGTCTCAAAAGAGCGTGAGCTTGGTTTTCTATCTGCTTCTCAACAAGGTGGTAAAACAGCAACAGTGGGTTATGGACAACACTTCTCCCGGGAAGAAGGCAAGAAAGTCTTAGAGAGATGGTTAACAGAGAACGCATTGCCAGATGCCATTGTTACAACGTCATACACACTGTTAGAAGGTGTGTTGGATGTAATGCTAGAAAAACCAGAACTGATGGGAAAGGTGCGTTTAGCGACATTTGGTGATAATCGACTGCTGGACTTTTTGCCTGTGAAAATCAACTCTTTGCCTCAACAGTTTGAGTTGATCGCGGACAGCGCAATGGAGTTAGCACTCAACGCTTCCGCTAAGCGTTACAAGCCTGGCGTAGAACTTATCCCGCGTAAAATTGTGAAACGTCACTAAGTAACTAAATAGGTTGCTCAAAGCTTTACTTCAGCCGTCAGCGCTACAAATGCGTGGTCGCTGGCGTTTTTATCTCTGTCATAAATCGGGTTGATCAGATGTTGGTTAGACACCTGATAGTCAACAACCTCGGCAACCGATATATCTGATAAGGTGTCAAACTCTTGTGAGAGCAAGATATAGTCGAGTACATTCCCAGTGGAAAAATGATAATGCGTGGCTGGGCGTTCATCCTTCAGGGTGTCACTTTGCAATAACCAACCATCTTTGAGTTGTAATTCAGTGACGCTGTCACTAGTATTGGATACTAATGAGCTGTTAACGCTGATAGGAGTGATAGGTTGATTCATATCGCCCATTAACACTGTCGGCATTGGTTCTTTTCGATAGCTCTTTTGCATCGCGTCTCTTAACATCGCTGCTTCCCAGCCTCTTTGCTGGGTGGATAACCAGCGCCCAATAATCGTGCTAGACGTTTCTGGTTGTTCTGAGTCGGCCGGGCGTTGAGATTTCAGGTGCGTTACGTAAACGGCGATATGACCAAGTACAGGATGTATTACTTGGGCATAGATAGGTTTGCGACTGAACTCTGGAGCAACACTTACTCCAAAAGGCTCAAGCGTTGCTAAGTCAAACTCTACCGCTTGTACTTTTTCTATTGGAAACCGAGAGGCGATTGCCACAACAGGGCTTGAGTAAATGTACTCATCCTCAACATGTGGGGTGTCAACGGTCGCAAAGTAGGGGTAGCCGATGGTTGAAAAAAATTCCTGGGTCTTCTCGATACTGAACACTTCTTGTAAGCCAATCACGTCGCCTTCCAGTTTTTCAACTTGACGTTGCGTCCACGAAAGTTTGTCTCGCCATTGCTCTAACGAGTATATGTTCTCGAAATCATAGTAGGCGTTAGGCGGTGCGACAAAATTAAACAAGTTCGCAGTGACAAAGGTAATTCTACTTGGTTGAGACAAAGTATTCGCTCTTTTCAACAATAACTTAGAGAGTATATACCTTCAGGTTGCGTAATTGCAGCTTCGTTTGAGCTACGCATCGGTATACAAGCTAACGAGCGACAAGTTAAATGGGTTAAGAGGTGCTCAAATGCCAAGGCGAATCGGTGATTGAACATCGCCAGAGGTTTCTATTTTTAAGCATTGCGTTTAAACTTCAGGGCATCAAATAGTAAGAGTAAGTAACATGACCCAAGATTACGACCACGAAGAGTATTTAGAAGGCGAAGAGATTGAGATCGAAGCGATTGGCATCGATGTTGATGCGCATCCAATCGAACTGTACAAGCTTTTTAAAATCGCAAACTTGGTCAGCGGTGGCGGCGAAGCAAAACATATCATCGAGGAAGGCTACGTCGCGGTGAATGGTGAACTAGAAACACGTAAGCGCCGCAAGATGTATGATGGTGACTTTTTTGAGTTTAACCAGGAATATTATGTTGTGGTTTGCGATGCGCCAGTAACCGAACCTGAAACGGCAGAGCAAAAAGCAGAAAAGAAAGCGAAAAAAGAAGCGCAGTCTTCTCGTAAAGATAAGTCTCGTCAAAGTAAGTCACCTAAAGCTTCTGGGCCTAAATCAACAGGCCGTAAAGCGGCACATAAAGAGCGTAAAGCGCAGAAAGAAGCGTTGTCTCAGTCTGCTAAGAAAGGCAAAAAAGAAGACAAAC
Source organism: Vibrio sp. Vb0598 (assembly GCF_033338935.1). Lineage (NCBI taxonomy): Bacteria > Pseudomonadati > Pseudomonadota > Gammaproteobacteria > Vibrionales > Vibrionaceae > Vibrio > Vibrio sp. Vb0598. The sequence goes on from NZ_JAWOTP010000009.1 coordinate 132,675, forward strand.
CGCAAGCCACTCGTGATCCGAAGAGCGGACGTAATTCTATTGATTTTTTCTAGGGAAATGAACGCTTAACTAAATAAGTGACATCTGAGTAAAACTAAAAAGCGCCGAGCATATTATATCGGCGCTTTTTTGGTTTCACTGTGCTGTAAGTGGGCAGTGTTAATGCACTGTCGTCTCGATGTTTAGGCTATCTGTCCAGTGATGAATGGCGCAAGGCTTTCCTAAGTAAAAGCCTTGGTAATAATCCAAATTAAGTTGATACATAGCTTGTAGCTGCCCGTCTTCTTCAACCCCTTCTATAATGACTTTTGCTCCCATATGATCCGCTAGATCAACAGCGCTATGTATGGAAAAGGTTTCTCCGGCGCAGTAGTCTAGCAAATAGGAACGATCGATTTTGATGATGTCAGGGCAGAGCTGCTGAACACGTGCGATATCAGAATGTTGGGCGCCAAAATCATCGATAGCAAAGATAAAACCATTCGCTTTCATTAACTGTACGGCTTTGATTAACAAATCCGTATCTCCGCATGACTCTTCGACTACTTCAAAAACTACGTCTGTTGGGCTCATACCAAGTTCGGAAAGGCGTTTGTAAAGCAGGCCGTTATCTTTAAAGCCCATGTCTTTGGTTAGTGTGAGTAGCGTTTGAGGCATGACGTTAAGAAACAGTTTGATCGGCGTCCCCGCGAAATAGCGTGCAAAATTTCGAATGTGCATTGCTCTGGATAAAAACTCTACACATAAGCGAAAGTAGGGATCAAGACCATTATTGGCCAGAAACACGTCAGGACGAATTAGGGAACCATCAATGCCACGAATACGCAGTAAGGCTTCCATACCAATAATACGTTGGCGTCTATCAAAAATTGGCTGATAAACACTGTGAAAAGTGAATTGATTGAGAACTACGTAATATTCACCAAGATTATCTTGTTTTATGTATCGCTCGTAGTCGGATTGATTCTTTAACTCCATGAAAAACGCCGAAAATTTAGCATCTTGCCAATGTAACAGGGTGCAATTCTGATTTGAAGAATCAAATGTGCCTAATTACATATGCGGTTGAGTTAATTTGAAATGGCTTCCGATTTTGCTTCAATATGGCGAAAAATAAGTGACAGACCAAAACAAATTAAGAAGTAAGCAAGGCCGACAATCAGCCAAATTTCAAATATATACCCTGATGAATTTGCCATCTCTGTCCCAACAAACGTCATTTCTTGTATCGAAATCAGTGAAACAATAGAGGTGTCTTTCACCAAAGAGATGGTTTGACCGGCAAGTGCAGGTGTTATTGATTTAAGCACCTGTGGCGCGATAACAAATCGGTATTTCACCCATCGAGACAAGCCCAATGAGTCAGCCGCTTCCCACTGACCTTGGTCGATACTTTGTAAACCACCGCGCACAACTTCTGCAATGTAGGCAGAAGAGAGTAAGCCGACACATAACACGCCAGAGGCAAGGTTTTCCCAAAGGTTCGAAGGCCCAAACAGAAAGTGCTGTAGCGTATTTGGTTCGCCGTTGTAGTTTCGTAGAAGATCTTCCAAACCGAGTAACGGGATCAATTGGTTAGATATGAAAAAGTAGAAAATAAAAACAAACACCAACGGAGGGATGTTTCTCACTAACTGGATAAATGCATTGGCAGGTGTGCGCAACCAAACGGAACGAGAGAAGCGTGCTAAGCCTAACAAAGTGCCAAACGCTAATGCGAAGCTGATGCCCCAAATACTGAGCCTTAACGTCGAAATCAAACCTTGGAAGAAGTAGGGCAAACCACCATCTGCTCTAGGCGTGAAAAGTAATTCAAGCGCCTCTTTCCACTGCCACAAATAATGCACACCAACAGCGGACCGATGGTACAGCCAAACACCACCGATACCGCACATAACAAGTAGTACCCAGTCTAGTGTGTTTAATTGCGGTAAAAGGTAGCCTGTGCTGGATTTCGCGGGTGCTGTGCGAGTGGTAGTGTGTTCGCCCAAAAATTTGACTCCGATAAGTTATGGAAAAGTAAAATGGATGATTGGAGAGTATAGGCTCGCGGCGTCCACGAGCCATTTAGATTACTGGCCTTGCGCGACTTGATCTTGCCAATCTAATGTCGAGAACCAGTATTCATAACGCTGTTTTAACCATCCATCTTGGGTTCTTGCTTCAATCCATTTATTGAAAAAGGCCTTTTTATCTTCTTCCCCCAAGCGAACTGCAAAGGCTTCGTTACCTTGTGATAGTCGCTCAGAAAATGGAAGGAATAGTTTGTCGCTGTGTTTCACTGTCTCATGTTCTGGTTTTGGGCTAGAAGCAATGACCGCGTGGGCGTTACCATTCAGCACCTCTTGGAACGCTTGCGCGTCGTCATCAAATTGCAGGATCTTCGCTTTCGGGAAGGTTTCTCTGGCTACTTGAACGGTGAATGCGCCGCGACGAGCCGCAATTTTTACGCGTCGTGAGTCAAAATCCGAAAATTCGCTAAAACCAGAGGCGAGTTCTTTGTTTGCTGCTACTTGAACGCCTGAGTGCGAGTAGGGCTCAGTAAACAAGACGCTTTTGGAACGCTCAGGCGTAACCGACATGCCACCGATGATCACGTCGAACTTTTTCGCCAGTAGTGCGGGAATAATGCCATCCCACGCAGTCGGTACGAATTCCACTTTCAAACCTGAATCTTGTGCTAAGCGTTTGGCAACATCGATTTCAAAACCGATTAACTCACCTTGCTTGTTACGCATTGCCCAAGGTACAAATGTTGACATACCAACGCGCAAAGTGCCTCGTTCTTTGATTTGATCTACATTGGGTGTGGCAACATCTTCTTTCGCGATTGTAGGCATAGCGATGGCTAGCCCTAATAATGCAGTAATGGTCGCTTTGAATAACTTCATGTTATCTCCTTATAATTTGCGCCAACTGGCTCCGAGTTTGTGTTCTAGCCATGCAGACAAGCCAGAAAGTGACAGAGTGAGAGCAAGATAAATTGCTGCCACGGTAAACCAAATTTCGAACGGCATCGCCGTCTCTGAGACGATGTTGCGTGCCTGTGTTGTTAGATCAAAAATCGCCATCACGCTTACAATGGAAGAGTTTTTGATCAAAGAAACCACTTCATTGGTTAATGGCGGTAATGTGCGCTGTAAAACTTGAGGCAAAATTACGTCTTTGTAGGTGTAAAACGGTGATAGCCCGAGAGTTTGTGCTGCTTCGAATTGCCCTTTAGGAATACTGTTTAAACCTGCACGGAATATTTCCGCGGTGTAGGCACCTTGGAAAAGGGATAATGCCAAAACGGCGGTGCTGAATCGGTCCAAACCAATCACGGGGCCAAACACAAAGTAGAGTAAATAGATTTGCACCAACAACGGCGTGTTACGTATTACTTCGACATAAGTGGTACCAATAACATTGCCGACTTTCGAATCGCTAAGCCTTAGTAACGCGGTAACCAACCCCAACACTAAGGTAAAAAATAGACTAATAGCAGAGATGTTAAGCGTGACCAATAACCCATCAATAAGTTCTGCCGGCCACCATTCTCCATCTTCATAAAAAGCGATGTAATCAGGTACGCGCTCCCATTGCCATTGATAGCCCATAGCGTCGGCACCAGAGTCCAACACCCACACAATCGCGATGAAGAGGAGCGTCATTTGCAGTAAAGCTTGAAGGACAGGTTTGATTACGCGAACTATCATCAGTAACTTAAAATTTTGTTCAAAAATGCTTGGGTTCGTGGATGCTGAGGTGTCTCAAATAAGGCGACTGGAGAGTTCATTTCCACGATTTGGCCTTCATCCATAAATACCACGCGGTTCGCTACTTTTTTGGCAAATCCCATTTCATGCGTGACGCAAATCATCGTCATTCCGCTTTGAGCCAGCTCAACCATGACATCCAACACTTCGTTGATCATTTCCGGATCAAGCGCTGAAGTTGGCTCGTCAAACAGGAGTAAATCCGGTTCCATACACAAGGAGCGGGCAATCGCGACGCGTTGCTGCTGACCGCCAGAAAGCTGGATAGGATACTTACTCGCTTGCTCTTCAATATTGACTCGCTTTAGGTAATGTCTTGCGCGTTTTTCAGCTTCTTGTTTTGATAATTTGTGTGTGCGAATCGGCGCTAAGGTGAGGTTTTCCAGTACAGTCAAATGAGGAAAAAGGTGAAAGTGTTGGAACACCATGCCGATTTTACCGGGCTTGAGAGATTTTGCGTGAGAAGGCTGGTCGAACACATGAAGCTGACCTTCTTGAATCGATTCAAGATGATTGATGCAACGAATGAGCGTTGATTTTCCGGAACCTGAAGGGCCACACACCACGACGATCTCGCCAGAATGCACGGAGAAGTTGATGTCTTTTAGAGCGTGGTAATCGCCATACCACTTATTTACGTCGCTAAACTCAACGACGGGAGTATTCTCTTTCAAAGGGGCACGCTATAACGGAAAAATATCCTTTTACAATAGCAAGTTGTGCGCGTAATTTCATTAAGAATAAGCTAATGTTTAGGCGATGATTTTAAGACTCTATTCAGATCGCTTACAAGATACATCCATGTTTCTTTAATGTTGGTGCAGTCTAGAGTATGACTAACTCAGTTCAACGAGATACGGATAACGAACAACAATCGCAACAACAGACATAACCATTAATGTCTGTGCAGAATAGTAGGTCACCATGACAACTTGTCGTGAAAATATTGACCGTCCTCCAAAGCGTTCGAAAGCCAATACGATGCCAGAGATAATAAAGATAAAGCTTCCGAGCACTGCAAAGGAGGAGGATTGTGTTTTCCCACTCAAATAATACTCGATCGAAGCCCAGCACATAGTCATCAGTACCAATATATAACTAGCAACTGGCCGTTTTTCTTTACCGAGATCCGGTCGGAACAACCAGTAGACGCATATACCGAGTCCGAACAAGGCAATTGGGAGCCAAGGTGTAAAATGCCACGCTGACATGATGGCAAAACCATAACTATAGGAGAGATGGGCAGAGCAAAAGAGCACTAATCCTGTAATGAACTTGTCTCTAGGGAGCATTAATAACACGTCACCAAGCAACGAGAGCGATAAGCCAATCAAAATCCAATGCGCATATGGCATTGGGTAAGCCGGGGACTGAATTAAAATACCAAGCATACAGAGCACTGGTAATGGTTTAGAAACGTAAAAGAGCCATTTAGAGCCTTTACGGATACTGATGATATGTATGAATGCTAATACGACAACAACTAGCCACATAAAGTGTTTTCTCGAACAGACAAAATTATGTAGTACATCACTACAACAAATCAAAACTTAATTAACGAGTTAACTCGTTCTTTGATCTCAATTATTTTTATTTGTGTAAAGCTGGACAGTTGTCTCTTTACTAACCAACACGGCCGATTTTTTGTCTGGAGGGAATCGTTGTTTTTAGAAGCCTCCTCGTTTTGAACGTGATGTGGCTTACAAAATAGCATAAAAAAACGGTATTGTGACTGTTAAGTCACAATACCGTTAAACCCTAGGAAGGGCAGTGAAGAATTGTTGCAGTTATGAGACAGCTAACTCTAAGATTTCTCGGCTACGTTCAAGTGTGATCGCTTGGTTTTCACCTAAAACAGTCATGCCGTGTTTGTTTAGTTGATCAATGATGGCATCGATAGCTTGTTCACGGCTCTCACCATAGTTTTCGAGCTTAGTTGCGACATCAAGTTGATGATAAAACGCTTCGATAGATTCGATTGCGCGCTCTGCTAAATCCTCACCTGCTTCAAGACCAAATACGTTGCGACCCATTTGTTCTAACTTAGGGCGCTTAAACTGCATTTGGTTACGAAGTAACGACGGTTGGACAATTGCAAGAGAACGCGCATGATCAACGCCCCATAGAGCCGTTAATTCATGGCCGATCATATGTGTCGCCCAGTCTTGTGGAACGCCACTACCAATTAACCCATTCAATGCTTGGTTAGCAGACCACATTAAGTTTGCGCGCCACATATCGTCGTCTCGTTCCGCAAACTGTTCTCCGAGTGTTTTTAAAGTTTTCAGCAGTGTTTCTGCGTAACCATCTTGAACCATTGCACCGGTAGGAAGCGTCAAGTATTGCTCACATACGTGCACCCATGCGTCAACAATGCCGTTGATAAGCTGGCGTTCTGGCAGTGTTTTCATTACATCTGGGTCTAACACGGCAAATTTTGGCTGCACTGCTGGAGACATGAACGGAAGTTTGTCTTGAGTTTCTTTTTTAGTGATAACTGCGCCCATGTTTGACTCTGAGCCTGTTGCTGGCAATGTCAAAATTGCAGCTAGAGGCGTCGCTTCAGTGACTTGGTGCTTACCAATCATGATATCCCAACCATCACCATCATACTTTGATGCCGCTGCTACGTATTTGGAGCCATCGATGACTGAACCACCACCTACCGCTAAAATAAAGTCAACGCCATGCTCTTTTACCATTGCGACTGCTTTATCGAGTGTTTCTTTGGTTGGGTTTGGTTCAACACCTGAAAACTCTAGCCATTCATGTGCCTCAAGAGCTTCTGCTACTTGGTCGTACACGCCATTTTTTTTGATGGAGCCACCACCGTATACCACTAAAACTTTTTGGTCGGATGGGATAGCTTCTTTGATTGCAGCGATTTGTTTTTGACCAAAGAAAATCTTGGTTGGGTTTACATAAGAAAAGTTCATTATTAGCCCTCTTGCTTCCAGTGAAGGAGATTGAATACATGCATATTAGTCCTGATTAACGATCGTTAACAGGTCGATTTCTGCAAATAATTTGCCTATTTCTACAAAATTAATGCTCTTGAGCTAGAAAGTTAAAGTCGAGAGGAAGTATAGTGCTCGAAACGATAATAGAGACCAAACTCGTTGGTCATTGATGGAGCGCTCTAATGCACACTCTCGCAGATATCATGCAGCAATATGTTGAAAAGCAGGGGCTGCATGACCTAGAAGGTATGAAGAAAACAGCGATAGATGGCGTATGGTTTTATCGCAGTAGCAAAGGGAATCATCGCCAGCCGTTTGTCTATCAGTCCGGCATCATCGTATTGGGTCAAGGGCATAAGAACATTCATATTGGTGATACACCAGTGCAATATGGGCCCGATGATTACCTTGTTGTCGGGGTTCCCATGCCACTAGAGTGCGAAGCGTTTGCGACAAACAATGAGCCTTTACTTGGCATTTCGATAGATATTTCGCCAACGCTTCTTCATAAACTCGTTAAAAAATTAGAGGGTGAGAAATTCAGTAATAAGTGTCTGGATGCGACCCGTTGCGGCCTTAAGTCGGTACGTATGAATGAAGGTATGTTGGATGCGTGCAAGCGGTTAATGAAAGCAATGTGTAACGAGCTTGATGTCATCATGCTTGGCGAGTTGCTTCTTGAGGAAATTGTGTATCGTACTTTGGTGAGCAAAGAGGGGTATGTTTTATTTGACCTAGCACATCAAGAAGGTTCTTACGCGAGGGTAGCTAAAGCACTAAATCGTGTACATCAAGCGTATCATGAACAGTTGAACGTACAAGCATTGGCTGAAGAAGCCAACATGAGTGTGTCTGCTTTCCATCAAGCATTTCGCAATGTCACGCTTGAATCTCCGTTGCAATATATTAAGAAAGTTCGACTTAACAAAGCGCGCGAATTGATCCAGTTAGAGGGGAGACGTGTTAATGATGCAGCGAGAATGGTCGGGTACACGAGCCCATCACAGTTTAGTCGCGAGTACAAGCGGCATTTTAATGAAACGCCAAGGTCAACAAAGGCTTAGTGATCTTTATTTCAAAATGGCGACTTTTTTTACCTTTTTTATTAATTTGCGAGTGACATATTTATTTGAGTTATAAAATTAGTTACTGGTGCCAAATAATAGGTACGTTGTTGCAATCATTTAGTGGATTGTTGCGAGGCGGTGTGGAAAACTCGTAAATAGATAGTGTGAAATCACCAACTTGTACTTAAGTTATTTTACGTCGAAATAAAAGTATAGATGCGCTTCGTTTAGCGCATTTAGTATTGTTTTAACAATAACTTAAGGAAGAGCGATTATGCACCTTAAAAACGGCAACGCAGTGAAAAACGTGTTCACACTAAGCACACTCACCGCTTCTTGTCTTATGGCCTTCAATAGCTACGCAGCAGTTGACTGTGCCCCTCTAGAAACTTGGCAATCATCAAAAGTTTATAACGGTGGCGACCAAGTTCAGCATGAAGGTAATGCTTATAAAGCGCGTTACTGGACGCAAAACAACAATCCAGCGCAATCTGGTGAGTGGGGCGAGTGGGAAACACTTGGCGCTTGTGATGGCACTGGACCGGTTGAACCACCTCAGAATGAAGTCCCGACGGTTACTCTGACATCGCCTTCTGCGTCGGCTTCTGTGACTGCGGGTGATGTTGTTAACCTAGCTGCAGATGCGGCAGATACTGATGGGACTGTTAGCAAAGTAGAGTTCTTTGTTGATGGTGTATTAGTTGGTCAGGCAACGTCTGCGCCGTATGCTGCATCGTGGACAGCAACTGAAGGACAGCACGAGTTCTCTACCAAGGCCTATGACGATGCAGGTGCCGTTAGTACGGCAAGTGTTGTGACGTTAACTGTGGCATCAGCGCAACCTGGTAACGAAGCGCCGACAGTGGATGTCGCGCTTTCTGCGAGCTCTATTGACCTGGGTGGTTCCGTAACACTGACTGCAAATGCTACGGATGCGGATGGTACCGTTGCTAAAGTTGATTTTTATGTTGCAGGTGTGCTTGCTGGCACTGCTACAACAGCGCCATACACGCTGGATGTAACCCCTTCACAAGCTGGCTCATTAAGTGTTTATGCGAGAGCAACCGATGATGCTGGAGCAACAGCAGATTCTGCAATTGCGACGTTAACAGTAAACGGCGGCGCAGTGACATCTAATTGTCGTCCTGATGGTCTTTATCAAACAACGGGTGTAGATGTTCCTTACTGTTCTATTTATGATGAAGAAGGTCGTGAGAAAATGGGGGCTGATCACCCACGTCGTGTAATCGGCTACTTCACCAGTTGGCGATCAGGTGACGACCCACAAGCGACTTACCTTGTTAAAGACATTCCTTGGGAACAACTTACTCACATTAACTACGCGTTTGTGAGCATTGGTTCTGACGGCAAAGTAAACGTTGGCGACGTTAATGATCCTAACAACCCTGCTACAGGTAAAACTTGGCCAGGCGTTGAGGTAGATCCTGCTCTTGGTTTTAAAGGTCATTTTGGTGCACTAGCAACTTACAAGCAAAAACATGATGTTAAAACGCTAATCTCGATTGGTGGTTGGGCTGAAACGGGCGGTCACTTCGATACGAACGGCGATCGTGTAGCTGATGGTGGCTTCTACACCATGACGACGAATGCGGACGGTTCTATTAATCATGCTGGTATTGAGAAGTTCGCAACTTCTGCCGTTGAAATGATGCGTCAGTACAAGTTCGATGGCCTGGATATTGACTATGAATACCCGACGTCAATGGCTGGTGCTGGTAACCCTTACGACAAAGACTTCATGGAACCACGTCGTCAGTATTTATGGGCGTCTTACCAAGAGCTGATGAAAGTATTGCGTGAGAAACTTGATGCGGCATCCGCGCAAGATGGTATTCATTATATGCTGACTATCGCAGCACCATCTTCAGGTTACTTGCTACGTGGGATGGAAACCTTCGATGTAACTAAGTACCTAGACTACGTAAACATCATGTCTTACGACTTGCATGGGGCTTGGAATGATCACGTTGGTCATAACGCGGCTTTATTCGATACAGGTAAAGACTCTGAGTTAGCGCAGTGGAACGTATACGGCACTGCTGCATACGGTGGTATCGGTTACTTGAACACAGACTGGGCTTACCATTACTTCCGTGGTTCTATGCCAGCAGGTCGTATCAACATTGGTGTTCCTTACTACACCCGTGGTTGGCAAGGTGTTACTGGTGGCGAAAATGGCCTATGGGGCCGAGCGGCACTACCAAACCAAGCAGAGTGCCAACCGGGCACAGGTGAAGGTGAGAAGAACAACTGTGGTCACGGCGCTATTGGTATCGACAACATGTGGCATGATACCGACCCTAAAGGAAACGAAATGGGCGCTGGTTCTAACCCAATGTGGCATGCTAAGAACCTAGAAAACGGTATTTGGGGCTCTTACGCAGCTGCTTACGGTCTTGACCCAGTCAACGATCCTTCAGATAAGTTTGTTGGTACTTATACTCGTCATTACGATAGCGTTGCTGTGGCTCCTTGGTTGTGGAACGCAGAGAAGAGCGTATTCCTATCTACGGAAGATAAAGCTTCTATCGAGGTGAAAGCCGATTACGTTATCGATAAAGAGATCGGCGGTATCATGTTCTGGGAACTAGCAGGTGACTACAACTGTTACGTACTGGATGCAAATGGTAATCGTACGGCAGTAGATGCAACTGAACAAGCTTGTGCGGCGGGTAATGGTGAATACCACATGGGTAACACTATGACCAAAGCTATCTACGACAAGTTTAAGTCTGCGACGCCTTACGGTAACAAAGTAGCGACTGGTCCAATACCAACTGAAGCAGTAGACATTACTGTTAGTGTTGGCGGCTTCAAAGTTGGCGACCAAAACTACCCAATTAACCCAAAAATCACGTTTACAAATAACACTGGTCAAGCGATCCCTGGCGGTACTGAATTCCAATTCGATATCCCAGTATCTGCGCCGGACAACGCGAAAGACCAATCAGGTGGTGGTTTGAAAGTGATTGCTTCTGGACATACTCGAGCAAACAACATTGGTGGCTTAGATGGCGTAATGCACCGTGTGTCGTTCTCTCTACCAGCATGGAAAGACTTGCCGGCGGGCGGCACCTACGAGCTTGATATGGTTTACTACCTACCAATCTCTGGTCCGGCTAACTACTCAGTGATTTCTGGTGGTAAGGAGTTTGCGTTTAAGTTTGAACAGCCAGATCTACCAATTGGTGATCTCAATGCGGGCACGGGTGGTGGTACCACTGAACCAGGTACGTGTGATACGACAGGTTTAGTGACATACCCAGCTCTGCCACAAACGGATTGGGCAGGTAATCCAAGCCACGCTAACCAAGGTGATAAGATCATCCACAACGGTGTGGTTTACCAAGCGAACTGGTGGACAGCGGCTGAACCGGGTACAGATGGTAGCTGGTCAACGGTATGTAACATCTAATTATTATGGATTATTTGTTATAGCCTAATGTTTACGGGCACTTAAACAAAAGCGCACGATGATTATCGTGCGCTTTTTTGTTGTGATAGTTTGTCGTTTAATCGAATTGGTAACTTTCGGGTATGACGACAATACCTTTGTCTGAGATTTTAAATCGCTTCGCATCTTCAAGTTTGTTGATGCCAATTTGAGTATGTGGCGGAATACGAACATGTTTATCAACTATGCAGTTGACCAACTGACTTCCTTCACCAACCTCTACGTCATCAAATATGATGGAATCGACTACCGTTGCACTGTCTTGAATGCGTACGTTAGAGGAAATGATGGAATGCTGTACTGAGCCTCCAGAATTGATGACACCGGTAGCAATGATGGAGTTAATAAAAATACCTTCATTGCCTGTAGCAGAAGAAACGGTACGAGCTGGTGGAAACTGCGGCTCGTAAGTACGAATCGCCCAATTGGACTGATAAAGGTTCATTGGCGGCACAGGTTCTAGTAGATCCATATTCGCTTCATAGAAGGAATCAATGGTACCCACGTCGCGCCAATAGCAATCTTTATCGACGCGCCCTTTACTGCCACAGAATTGATAAGCGTAAACGGATTCGGTATCAATCAGCTTAGGTATGATGTCTTTTCCGAAGTCATGGCTTGATGAATCGAGTTTTGAGTCTTCTTCAAGCGCTTCTTTCAAAACATCCATATCAAAGATATATATTCCCATAGAAACAAGGCTTCTGGTCGCGCTTCCAGGAAGGGTAGGTGGGGTTTCAGGTTTCTCTATAAACGAAGTAACGAGCCCGCTTTCTGTGGTGCCCATTACACCGAATGCTGAAGCATCCTCTACGGGAACATCCATACAGGCAACGGTGAGCTTAGCACCTTTCTCTTTATGCTCTTCAAGCATTGCGGCGTAGTCCATTCGATAGATATGATCGCCGGATAACACAACCACATACTTTGCATCATTTCGCGATAGCAACCACATGTTGTGATAAATCGCATCGGCGGTTCCTTCATACCATGCACCACCTTTGCGCATTTGTGGTGGAACAGCAGTAATGTACTCGCCTAGCTCTGGATTGAATATCGACCAGCCGTCTCGTAAGTGTTTTTGAAGTGAATGAGATTTATATTGGGTTAAAACAAGGATCTTGCGTAAACCCGAATGTAAACAATTGGTTAGTGTGAAATCTATAATTCTATATTTTCCGCCAAAAGGTACGGCTGGCTTGGTTCTGTCATCGGTGAGTGGGCTGAGTCTAGACCCCATCCCTCCTGCTAAAATTACGGCGAGTGCGTCTTCCATAGTATTCCCTTTCCCTTTTCTGACATGCATCAAAACGGTGCTAACCTGAAGGAGGTGGTATGCAACGCAGAGGTTTTGAAAAGCATGTGCTAATGTGCGTATTAGTGAAAAGTCTACTACAAGAATCGAGCCATAGAATATCTCCTTAAAAATCAAGGAGGTTAAAATTTCACTGTAAGACAACTGCACCATATTAGTGAAGCGCTAAATAGCCCGTGCATCAAATTGGCGCAAAATTGTAGAAAGGAGAAGTCAACAAGTATGGATTTACAATGTAAAGTGGCGACAAAACAAGAAGATAAATAGGGTTTTCTAGCTTAATAACTATGGCTAAACAAGGCTTAGGGTTAGCGTCTTAACTCTAAAGGTCTAAAACAGGCGCGTTGATGTAAGGCAGGAGAGCTTTGTATCAACAATTCAAGAGTAGAAGGCCTGAGACAACTCTTTTCACAGTTGTTGAGAGTGAGTGGATAGGTAAGTAGACCACTCACTCAATGAATATGCTCACTTCACTGATAGCGATACGTTATCACTGCACTAAGAGAGACCGACGATATTTCCTTCATCATCAAGATCTAAGTTCATAAATGCGGGTTTATCAGGTAAGCCTGGCATCGTCATCACGGTACCAGATAATGCATAAACGAATCCTGCGCCCGCACACAAGCGCAGCTCGCGGATTGGGACGGTAAAACCAGTTGGTGCCCCTTTGACTGCGGAGTCCGTGGTTATAGATAGTGGTGTCTTCGCGATGCAAACCGCTAAGTTGTTAAAGCCTAATTGCTCAAAATGTTTGAGCTGTTCAGTCGCGATAGGAGTCATTTCTATATTGGTTGCTCCATAGCCCGCTTCACATACTGCCATGAGCTTTTCGAGTAATGATTGCTCTTTGTTGTATAACGGACAAAACTCTACAGGCGTGGTACACGCATCAATAACATGTTGAGCTAGTTCCGTTGCGCCTTGTCCGCCTTGCGAAAAAGCGGTGCTGATGGCTACTTTAACTTCGGGATTAAATTGGTGAATCAGATCTTCAAGAGCTTTAAGCTCTTTCACACAATCTTGTGGAAACTGGTTAATGGCAACGACAGCAGGTAAACCGTATTTATGAACGTTATTTATGTGCCATTTTAAATTTTCAAACCCAGCCTCCAATGCTGCTTGGTCCGGATTAAAAATGGAATCTGGAATAGCCATACCTGGTCGTAAATCGTAGTGTCCGGAATTCGCTTTGAGGCCGCGTAATGTTGCTACGATCACTACACAGTCCGGGGCTTTGTTGGCGGCAGCAGCTTTAATGTTACACGCTTTCTCAAATCCCATATCCGAACCAAAACCGGCTTCAGTTACCGTGTAACCTGACAGTTTTAGCGCAATATCGTCCGCGATAATGGATGAATTTCCATGGGCGATGTTTGCAAATGGACCTGCATGGATCAACGTAGGAACACCTTCTAGAGTTTGCATCAGTGTTGGTGCAATCGCCTCCTTTAGTGTTACTGCCATTGCTCCTGCAACTTGTAGATCTTCCGTAGTGACGGGGTTTCCGTTCAAATCGTACGCTACGACAATTTTCCCGATACGTTGGCGTAAATCTTTTAAATCTTTGGCTAGTGCAATGATAGCCATCAACTCGGAAGCCGCTGAAATATCGAACCCTTCGTCACGCTCGAAACCATTGATGGTTTTTCCTGCATCATTGAGGCCAATTTTGACTTTACGTAGTGCACGATCATTATGGTCCATCACTCGTTTCCAAGTAATACTTGCCGTGTCGATTTTAAGTGCTCTTAACCCGGTGCGTGATTCAAAGGCATCATAACCCTCGCGTTGTTCATGGAACAAGCGAGCGTCAAGAGCGGCTGAAGCAAGGTTGTGCGCCGCTGTCACTGCGTGAATGTCACCAGTAAGGTGTAAGTTTAACTCTTCCATTGGAGCTACTTGAGAATAACCGCCGCCCGCTGCGCCACCTTTAATACCGAAGACGGGTCCCATCGAAGGTTGCCTTATACATGCAATAACAGATTGATTAAGCTTTGCTAAACCTTGCGCCAGGCCTATCGTCGTAACGGTTTTTCCTTCGCCAAGAGGAGTCGGCGTGATCGCAGTGACGAGTACAAGTTTACCGTCATCATTTGCTTTGAGTCGTTCCAAACATTTTGGGTGGACTTTGGCTTTGTGCTTCCCGTGAGTGTCATACTCTTCGGGTGATAGTCCTACTTTTTCCGCGATAACATCAATAGAAGAAAGTGGTGTGTTTCGGCAAATTTCGATATCTGACTGCATGGAGAATCCCCAAAGTGGCACTCAGGTAGCGTTGAAAAACTACCTAAGTTATAACGAGTATTATTGTGAGGCAAAGGTCTGCTTGGTGATGGTACTGTTTCGGTTAGGCTTGTAAAGAGTTTACTGCTTCGTATTGTGCGACATACTAACGAAATCTACTCGTTATAGTGCTAGATAAAAACAAAAAGGCCACCAAATGGTGACCTTGATATATTTTTAGCTTTAAAGCTGTCGTTTTAACGATCCCAATAAGTCTCTTCTAAGCTATCTTCTCGTTCAGGAAGCGCTCGCGATAGGCGAGGAGAGTGCTGCGTCAACACTTCATAGCTTACTCGGTTTGCGTATTTACAGATCTGAGAAAGCGAGGAGTAGGTTAAGCATCGTACTTCGTGCTTTTCTGAGTTAGGCACTTCTTTTTGGTGGAAAGAGTTTGCTGCCATGTCATGCAGTAAGGCTGAAAGGGCTGCATCACCTGCACCGTTAGTGTTCTTAATCTCTAGTGGTCCACCAAGGTAAGGGCCGATGTGAGAGTAGACCTTCATTGGGTTTTGACAGTCTTCTTTACGCATCGCACGACTAAACTCGTACTGGTTAAAGGCTTCGAGGGAGCTTTCAAGGATGTCGTGTGTGGTTTCTCGTTTTACTTTCTCGTCGGTGTAACCAGCCATGTACAGACCATTTGGTCCTGCCGTACACAGTACGAGATCAACCCATTCAAGTGCTTTATCAGCAGCAGCTAGCGGCTCTGTTTCACCTGTTAGCGCCGCACCTTCTTCTTCATTCATAGCGACAACAGAAATGTTTTCGCGAATGTATTCTTGCCACCACTGTGCGTTACCTTCGATAACGTACTTTGTCCCTAACGTAAGTACAACAGGGACATCGTGCTTCTTAGCAAAGTCGATCGCTCTTTGTACCGCTTTAGGCATTGGATCTTCTTCTTTACCACGCATTAGGTAAGAAGAAACAACCAGGGCTGATGCTTTCTCAAAGATCTCTTCAGGAATGCTTTCCGGAAGTAGTTGATTCATATGACCTTCGTTGATAGCAAATGTACGCTCACCGTCTTGAGAAATTAGGGTGTAGCAGCGACCAATAGGGCCATCTACCGTTTGTAAATGGTTAAGGTTCATGCGTGAAGACGTACGGCAAAGGTAGCGATAAGCAAAAGAACCGACTTGAATGTTCTTAGACATCACACCGAGCAAAACGGATTTGCTATCGGCTAAAACTGAGTAGTTGTGAAGAGTATTGCCAATCGTGTCACCTGGGTATTGGTGTGTGATCAGGCCTTGCTCAACCAGTTCTTCGTAAAGTGCATCTGCTTTGCTTTCTTCAAGAACGAGCGAATGTCCTTTACTCAGGTTGTATTTCTCTAAAAACGCGTCATCTACACGTGCTTCGATATCTACAATGGTTTGACCGACACCAACAATAGTTGGGCGATATAGCTTAGGTGCCTGTCGGATTTGGTTTACTAATGGATCTCGAGCGTGAGTTGGGAAGTAGTGTTTAGATTTACGCTGACCAGGAAACTTCATGCTTGTTCTTGAGTGAGAAAAAAAAGAGGCGGGATTGTATCACAAAAAAATGAAAATCGTGGCGATTTATTACAAAGAAGTCTGCTCGCTGAAAAAATCAGCGAGCTGAGTAAATAGCAACCAAAGCAGCTGCAATTTATGAGGCTTGTCGTATTGCAATGGGTTGTTTTTTAAACTTGTTGCTCAGCAGCGCCCGGAAAGAGCCTGCTCCGCGCTAACTAAATTTACCCGCGTTACTTTTTCACTTCAGTTGGCTCAACGTAAGCCTTGGTACCCCAAAGTGGGACTGTCGAAAGGCTATGCTTAAAACTACCATCGGTCTCTTTTGTTGTATAAGACAAGTAGAGTAAGGTTTGGTTATCGGCATCATAAATACGGCGAACCTTCATTGTTTTGAAGAAAATGCTTTTTGACTTCTTAAATACAATTTCACCGGACTTACTCTTATCTATTTTTGCAATCATTTCCGGTGTGATTTCGCCAGTCTGACGACATGATATTGAGCTATCACTTGGATCTGCTAAGCTGAAATCCGCTTCGATAGAGGCGATGTGACATGTGACACCTGTTACCACCTCGTCTTTCAACTCACCGACTTTGATGTCTTTCAAAGTAAACCAACCGAGCCCCACGTCAGCAACATCGTTATCTGAACAACCAACTAGAGTAGTAGCAAGCAATGCACTTAACAGCATCTTTTTCATTATTTTTGTCCTTAACTAGGAAAGATATTGATGAAATCTATCAGAGGTTTGCACCTAAAACAAAATTTAGCCACGGAAAGGTCTATGTGCGCTAGGTTTGTTGCGGGCTTCATGCTAATGTACTGCTCTAAACGAAGGTATCAAGATGAATGAACAACAGTTAGCCAGTATCGAGCGTAAAAATACATGGCTGTATGATCTGGTCGAAGTTGAATTTCCGACACCAGAGAGTTTGAAAGGGCGCGATGTCTATTTCAAAACGCTAGAAAAAGCAACGTATCAAGTAGTCGACAAAGACACATTACTGGAAAGTGACTCTGAATTTAACCCCGACGATATTTTTCTGGTCGATTTTCATCGACTGACCATTATGTTCTCTATCTTGCAATCTCAGCGCTGGGAACAGCAGTATGATAAAGATATGATCATTGAATATCTGACACAGATTATCCTCACGCCAGATTTTGAATTATATGTTGGTTTTAAATCTGGAGTCCCAATTGGTGCTGCTATTGTTAGCCATCTCGAAGGAAATACACTCATCTCTGATGTTGCTGTTTCTGAATCAAAATACAAAAGCTCGTTTGTGGCTGATCTGGCTAAAAGACTAAGCACCGAGCAAAAACTGTTAGACTCAGTGGTTATCGAAGACTAACTTACACATCAATGTGCATAAAAAGTAAAGCAAGATGACGTTGGGTGATCTTGCTTAGAAAAACTGTAATTGCTCCCTTCTATTTCCATGAAATGCCAAGCTCGTCGTTTCAACAATCCCAAACTCAAATAAGATTAATCCAAACATTCTTAAAATCAGCTTGGGCTTGAGCCTTTAAGACGTCTGGAGATGGCTATGGCAATTACCAATATTAAGTGCGTGATATTTGACTGTGATGGTACGTTGGTCGACAGCGAAAGACTGTGTTGCCAAGCGCTCGTCAATGTATTTAACCAGCATGGGGCTGAGTTAACGATGGAAGAGTGCGTTTCTCACTTTAAAGGAGGAAAGCTCGCTGACATCCTTTTAGATACTAAAGAATTGAAAGATATCAAAGTCCCAATTGATGTTTTAGAGCCGCAATACCGAGAAGAAGTCCAGTCTCTTTTTGTGCGTCACTTACAGCCAATGGATGGCGCAAAACGATTAATTCAGTTTTTGGATTCGCATAATATCGAATATTGTGTGGCGTCTAATGGACCTAAAGATAAAATTGAATACGCTTTGGAGTTAACCGGTTTACTCGATGCTTTCCGAGGCAAAGTGTTCTCGGCATTCGATGCGAATAGTTGGAAGCCTGAGCCCGATTTAATCATGTACAGTGCTATGAGCATGGGCTTTTTACCAAGTGACTGTCTTTATATTGATGACACGCCTAAAGGAGTTGAGGCGGGACTAAACGCCGGTATCAAAACGATACAGTTATTTAATGGTGAAGCTATCAATCTTGTTGAGGACGAGCGTGTAATTCGCATCCATCATTTAGATGAATTAAAAGAGCAGCTGTGTGGCTGCTCTGTTTGACCTACTAATGGCAAACCGGACTCAAGCTGTGGATGTGCTTAAGTTTAGACTGTAGGTAAGGCGTTTGATGTAGACATTGGATAGATGAGAAGTTTTTTGTATGAAATCCGCAAGCAGCGCATGTGAATTTCTCGCCATCCGATGAAATGAGATATTCATCTCCTTGGCAGAGTGGGCAATTCAGGTTCTCTATGTCTTTTGTGTCTTTGTAATTATTCATATTGTTTTCCAGCAGCAAATTGGAATTGGCAAGATCAAGCATAGCGGAACGCTCTGTTTAAGAACATTATTTCATCGGGTACAGCGAGAACTTGAGATTCACTTCAAATATCCACTTGGATGTCGTAGAAAATATCGAAGGTAATAGTTGAACACGGTTTAAAGAAAAGGGCTCCCTAAGGAGCCCTTGTTGATCATAAGTTCCACAACGTTATGCGGTGCGGTAGCGTTGTAATATCTCACCAAGAGAAACGGAGGCTTGCGTGAGATTAGCGACGCCAGCGGTAGATTGCTCCGCCACTTCTCTGATTGTGCTTGATTGACTACGAATTTCTGAAAGTTCCGATGCAATATCGTTAGCAACTGCGCTTTGTTCTTCAGCAGATGTGGAAATCTGAATGCTCATGTCCATTAATGAGCGTGCTGACTCGGCAATAGAGGTAACATCATGGCCGATTTCATCAATAAGCTGGCTGCTGGTTTGAGCTTGCTGAACGGTTCGGTTGGTGATTGAAGCAATGTTCTGGCTCTCAATTTGAAGCTTCTCAATCATGGCTTGGATCTCTACTGTTGCCTGTTGAGTTCTGCTTGCTAATGTACGTACTTCATCGGCAACCACTGCAAATCCACGACCTTGTTCACCAGCACGGGCTGCTTCGATTGCTGCGTTTAGTGCCAACAGATTAGTTTGTTCTGAAATGGCGTTAATCGTTGTGATCACGTCATTAATCTGCGTCGTATTCTCGTTTAAATTGGTTACTGACGTAGAGGCTTGTTCAATATAGCTAGATAACGTCTCTATCTCGCCAATCACGTTTTGTACACGGCTTCTGCTTAGTTCGATCTTCTGGGCATCTTGGTCTGACTGCGTCGTTGCTTGTTGAGAAATACTTGATACCTCCTTTGCAGAGGCTGTCATTTCTTCCATTGCCGTCGCGACTGAATCAAGCGTTTGATATTGATGAGATATCTGGGTTTCACTCAACTGCATATCTTTTTCGAATGCAGAAGATGTCTCGCTCAACATCGTTGCATTATTTTTAACACTATTAACCAGTTCACTTAAGGTATCCATAGACTTGTCTAGCGCACAGCCGATGGTACCGAATTCATCTCGACCTGGATGGAAACCAAGGCGAGAGGTTAAGTCACCGTCACCAATTTTTTCGGTTGTTGTATATAAAACCCACAGAGCTCCTCCGATAAACGTTGCCACCCAGTAAGAGAATAGGGCAAAAGGAATAACCCATAAGAAGCTGAGTAATAGTGACGATAGAGCTGATGATTTTAACGATTCGTATTGTGTGGACACATTTTGAGTCAGCTTAATCACTTCTCCAGAATGCAACTTGGCATAAGCGGTCACAGACCCATCGACAAAAGAACTCTCGCTTACGCGGTTCGATTTCGATACGCCGTCAATTTCTGTAGCGCGGTTTGATTGAGCATCAACGATACCAGAAAGCTTCGCTTCGCTCGCCGAGATGGCTTGCTGCTCAAATTGTTGTATTTCATTGAAGTAGCGGCTTCCAGCCACTGAAGTGAGGGCTACTAAAAACAGTAGGAATATAACCCACATTTTGTCGTTGATAGACATCTTGATAAACAGCCTGTCTATCGTTCTAAACTCAACTTCTCTCATTTAAAGCTCCATTAGAGATAAAAGATATTGACCAAATCTATTGCTATATCGAAACAAAATATGCGAAGTTAATCAGCAAAATATGTAACGAATACTAAATTTAGTTTAAGAAATGAGATCTAAGGACGCCTATAACAGTATGTTATATCTTTAAATTGACATGAATGTTGATAAAAGAGTCATT
The DNA here is from genome assembly GCF_033338935.1 of Vibrio sp. Vb0598. Lineage (NCBI taxonomy): Bacteria > Pseudomonadati > Pseudomonadota > Gammaproteobacteria > Vibrionales > Vibrionaceae > Vibrio > Vibrio sp. Vb0598. Next base: position 153,306 of record NZ_JAWOTP010000009.1, read on the forward strand.
TCTCTAAAGTGTTAAGTGGATATGAAACCTAATTGCAATCGTTTACTTTTGATTATGCTCATAGGTTTTTAAATCTTTACTTCTCGCTGTCATGAATGTGTCATATAAAGACTATAAAAAGGAGTTGCTGATGTGGATATGGCAAGAGCCAGGCCGTCAGCAAGTAAAAGCAAGAGAGCTTAAAATAAAGGAGGTCACAATGAGCGACCAATACCAAAACGATGAGAGCCTAGAGCTGCTAGATGCGCTTGAAATTGGCATTATCTTGTCGGAATACGTTGGCTCAGACAACGAAGCCGAATAGCGGAACACTCTCATCTCGTCGTAATTGACGTTATACTAGGTTCATGTCACACCAAGCCCTAGAGGCCAAAACTGGCGTCGAATGAACTTTCTAGCCCACCTGCATATCGCAGATCACAGTAACAGCCATTTATTGGGAAACTTGCTTGGAGACTTCGTAAAAGGAGATCCAAGCAAGCTGTATGATCGCGATATCTCAAATGGCATCAGATTACATAGATTTGTTGACCGTATTACTGACCATCATCCAATCGTCAACGAATGTAAGCCTCATTTCACTGGTATTGCGAGACGTTTTGCACCTATCGCTTTGGATATGTTTTGGGATCATTGCCTCGCAAAACACTGGAACGACTTTCATTCCGTGCCTCTCGAACACTTTGTCCAAACGGCATACGAGCGAGTAAACCGAGAGGTTCATGAACATTTGCCGCCACGTTTTTTGGTGCTCCACAGCAGAATGTGGCATGGCCGATGGCTTCAATCCTATCAAGATCTAGACAATATAGAATTTGCACTACATCGGATGTCGCAAAGAAGCCCTAGAATGGCAGACTTAACCACAACATTTAAAGTGATTGAAAGTGATTACACCGAATTAGAAGAGAAGTTCTCGTCACTTTATCGAGATGTTTTGCGCCAGTCGTATGATTTTCAGCAACAGCTTAATGACTCAACTCAATGAGATAGAAAAGTAGTATGGCTTTAGGGGCTCTGGTAAACTCTGCGCTCCAAAAATAATGAGGTTACACATGTCTGTTAATTTTGCTGATTTAGGCATCGAACAAAAGCTAATCGAGACGCTAGGCAATCTAAATATCGTGACGCCAACACCAGTGCAAGAAAAGTCAATTCCACACGTCCTTGCAGGAAAAAACTTACTTGCTGCTGCACAAACTGGTACGGGAAAAACGGCTGCGTTTGGTTTACCTATCATACAAACCGTTCAGCAAAAGAAACTTAACGGCACACCTCAAGCATTGATTTTGGTTCCAACACGCGAGCTTGCACAGCAGGTATTTGATAATTTGAATCAGTACTCGGCAGAAACAGAACTTCGCATCGTGTGTGTTTATGGTGGTACAAGCATTGGCGTACAAAAGAGAAAGTTAGAAGAGGGTGCTGATATTTTGATTGCCACGCCAGGCCGCCTTTTGGATCACCTGTTTAATGGTAACGTAAACATCTCTAAAACCGGTATGCTCGTGTTAGACGAAGCCGACCGTATGTTAGATATGGGATTTTGGCCTGACTTGCAGCGCATCTTCCGACGTTTGCCTGCTGAGAAACAGATCCTATTGTTCTCTGCGACATTTGAGAAGCGAATCAAAACTATTGCGTATAAACTCATGGAATCGCCAGTTGAAGTCGAAGTTTCACCAGCAAATACGACTGCTGAAACGGTAACACAAATGGTTTATCCAGTGGATAAAAAACGGAAACGTGAATTGCTAGCGTACTTAATTGGCTCGCGGAATTGGCAGCAAGTGCTTGTATTTACAAAAACGAAGCAAGGCAGTGATGAGTTAGCGAAAGAGCTCAAGTTAGATGGCATCAAAGCGGTTTCTATCAACGGTGATAAATCACAGGGTGCCCGCCAAAGAGCTTTGGATGAATTTAAACAAGGTAAGGTACGTGCTTTGATTGCAACCGATGTGGCAGCACGAGGGTTAGATATTCAAGAGCTAGAACAAGTCGTGAACTTTGATATGCCATTCAAAGCAGAAGATTATGTCCATCGAATTGGCCGCACTGGAAGAGCTGGAAAGTCAGGTTTGGCGGTTTCTCTGATGAGTAGAGATGAGGAGTACTTGTTGCAAGCTATCGAGAATCTGCTTGATCAACGCTTACCCCAAGAATGGCTGGCAGGTTTCGAACCAAGTCTTGTAGAAGACGTTGAGCCTGAACAAAATGGGCGTCGTCGTAGTCGTTCATCTGAGAAGCGTAAGCTAAAAGCAAAATTGGCGATTCATAAGAATCGTGGTAAATCACGTAGCTCTCGCTAAACCGCGCAAACTTTTGTTCTTACATAGTCAGGCTGTTTTTGCCTCTTCATAGACGTCTAACGTTTGGGGGATAGCAAGTAGGTACCCTTGATACATATCGAAACCGAGCTTTTTCATTAAGCGAAGTTGATGCTCGGTTTCAATTCCTTCGATAACGGTTTTAGAGCATAACGCTTTTGCGAGTGATAATGCATCGTTAAGCGCTTTAAAATCACCGTTTTCATACCTTAGCAATAAAGAGCGATCCATCTTGATTATATCTGGGCAAACGCTTCTCACTCGCTCAGTTGTCGATGCATTGACGCCATAATCGTCAATCGCTAATTTAAATCCTTCAAGACTTAACTCCCGAGCAGCTTGAGACAAAGAGAGTTCATCCTCCACCTTCAATTCAAGTAACTCCATGACGATTTGTTCATTCATCAAATGCGATTCATAAATGGTTTGTTTTAGCAGTCGGTTATAAGTGATGTCTTTGACTAGTATCTCTGCCGCTACCGGTAATACATTGAGAAACAATTGTTTTGTGTGAAAGCGAGACTGAGAGAAATTTTTGATATGGATTAGGCGACTTAAGCGTTCAACATTGAGCAAATCTTGAGTGGGAGTCGCTTTGGATTGGAAAAACTGATCTGGCCTAACCATGGTGCCATTGGCATTGCTAATTCTTACCAGTGCTTCAAGGCCAACGATGGAAATATCGTTCTTATATATGGGTTGAAAGACACTGCGGAGAGTGAAGTTCGCGTATTTCGCAATATACTGCCCGTCGGCTTCTTTCCGGATGCAACTAAGTAGTTGCGAGATGCTCATCATTGTTACCACAACCTAAATCAATGTCTCAACATCAGCGTTATCGCGCTAATTTTTCTATTTCATTGGCAATGAATCTAAGTGTGCTCATTAACTCAAGCAAGAACGATGGTAATGGATGGGTAGTTTTGTCGAGTGATATCAAACAAATTGATGAAATAATTGATAATCTCAGCACTTCAATTTGATGCTACCATTGCAGTACGGCATACAACTGCAAATATTTTCTGACTAACTGCTGTTTGTTCGAACGCCGTAAAGGATGCCCAAACTTAATGTAACAAGGGCTAATACCGAATCGAGTGTCCAACGATTGCGTGAGTTGCGACTCGCTGGTGTACAGTGTGATTCCTTGTTCTGTGTATTCGTTGATCTGATCGGGTAGTTCCCCCATCCACCAATGAAGCAATTCTCGGCTCGTTTTGCTGCGACTTATCCAATGATCACAAACTAAAAAGAGTAGGTCATTAGGCTGTAAGGCATAGCCATATTCACTCTGCCATTCCGTAATTGATGAGAGTAAGTTTTCCCGGCAAGATTTTCCGGCACTGACCATATGGTGACTCAGAACCCAGACAGTGCCGATGTCGGATGAAATTCGATAGTGATGGGGAAGGTCTGGAGAATCCAACACTTCGATTGGCTTTATCACGCAGTTGTATCCAAAGTGACGAAAAGTATGTTCCATCCTTCTTGAAAACGCGAGACCAAGATGATGCTCACTCATGCCTTGGTTATGCACCGCAGGGTAATGCTTTTCACACAGCTTAAGACAGTCGTCTTGAAAATCATTAACACTTTGAATAACTAGGTCGAGTAGCAAAGAATATCCCTTAATAATTACAAAACGAACTGCAAAAGGTTAGCATAGTCTTTTGAGAATAGACTAATTTACTTCGGCAACTTCTTGATCTAAACACCAAATTTCTCACAAATGACCGTGTTTAATCTTTAATAGAGCAATACGAAAGAAGCAGAAGTTGAACAAAAATTTGAAAGGGAAAAAATGATAAAGCTAGAACGCGCACAAAAAGAGGCGTTGGCCACCGCCATTCAAGATTACATGCAAGACGAGCTAGATGTTGAAATTTGCCAGTTCGATAGTGAGTTTCTAATTGATTTTATTACAGAAAAACTAGGACCAATTTATTATAACAAGGGTGTTGAAGATGCTAAGTTACTGGTTGAACGCAGAATGTTAGAAGTTTCCGAAGAGCTGTATGAGATAGAACAAGAAATTAAGCTGTAAGTTTCAGTTTTACAAACGATTTAAAGTTCCTTCAAAAAATTCGAACAACTTGATAGATACGGTACCATTGGCTGGATGTAAATGATGGTAAATAATCTGTTTCATATGACGTAAATAGGTTAATGTAGTGTTTCTTGCTCAGCATTAACTTAGGAATATATCTAGGAACTTGAGATGGATACACTGGTAAAGAATTACAACCTTACTGCACGCGTGATGCATTGGTTATCAGCGCTGTGCATTATTGGTCTATTTGCAGTGGGTTTGTGGATGGTCGACCTTAGCTATTACAGCGAATGGTATCGAACTGCGCCGCATTACCATCGCTCTGTCGGTATTTTACTCGCTATTTTAACTTTGGTACGCATAGTATGGAAACATGTGACGGCGTCACCAAAGGTAGAAGGCAAACGTTACGAAGTGCTTGCTGCTAAAGCAGCGCATGGTGTCATGTACCTACTATTGGTCACCATCTTTGTTTCAGGTTACCTCATTTCAACGTCTGATGGACGCGGCATCGAAGTGTTTAATTGGTTCACCGTGCCAGGAGCGGGAGAGTTATTCCCAGGCCAATCAGATATTGCAGGTGAGATTCACTTCTATGCAGCTTGGGCAGTCATCCTGATTGCAGGCTTACATGCTATTGCTGCACTAAAACACCACTTTATCGATAAAGACAACACATTAAGAAAAATGTTAGGAGCTTCAAAATGAAAAAGTCACTTTTCGCTACAGGATTAGCTATCGCTATGGCACTGCCATTTGGTGCGCAAGCTGCAGATTATGTCATCGATACCAAAGGTGCTCACGCTTCAATCAACTTTAAAGTTAGCCACTTGGGTTACAGTTTCATCAAAGGTCGTTTCAATACATTTTCTGGTGACTTTTCTTTTGATGAAAACAACATTGCTGACTCAAAAGTAAATGTTGTTGTTGATACAACCAGCCTAGATTCAAACCATGCTGAACGTGACAAACACATTCGTAGTGGTGACTTCATCGATGCTGGCAAATACAGTGAAGCAACCTTTACTAGCACAAAAGTGGTTGATAAAGGCAATGGCAAACTAGATGTAACTGGTGATCTAACGCTACACGGTGTTACTAAGCCTATTACTATTGAGGCTGAATTCGTTGGTGCTGGTAGTGACCCATGGGGCGGCGAGCGCGCTGGCTTTGTTGGCAACACTCGCCTAGAGCTTGCTGACTTTGACATCCCAGTAATGGGTGCTTCAAGCTACGTCGATATGGAACTTCATATCGAAGGTATTAAGAAGTAATTAGTTCCTTTTAGATACACTAAAAGCGCTCCTTCACTTGAGAGCGCTTTTTTATTATCTTAATCACATCACTAACATCGATAAACCCGTCAGTGATAGCGATTGAAAGCCAATAGACGTTGTAAATGTTTAGCGATTTACGCTGTTTCTAACTCGCTTTTTTCCACTAGGTTTAAACGCTCACCAAAAATCGGGCGTAGTGCTTTTAATACTTCAGTACGAGTAACCACCCCGACCATCTGCCCCTTTTCAAGCACAGGAAGCACTTGTGGCTTACTTACTTTGATACTTTTAGCGCGTTCTTCGAGAGACAAAGACGTCAAGCGAGTGGCAATACCCATACTGCTCGCTGGGTACAACTGCTCTTTATCGATACATAGGAATTCCACAACATCAACGAGGCGATCACCAGCGTCAATTGCGACCACATCTCGGCTCATGATGTCGACGACTTTTTGGTCTTTCACCGGAATGTAGTCCTCACACCATAGTTCTACCATCACATCGTGAGCAGAGAAGAAGCCAACTAATCGATTTTGTACGTCTACAACAGGTGCGCTAGTTACGTTGTTATCAAGTAACACATCCAGCGCGGCTGCAATTGGCGTTTCTGCACGAATGGTGACTGGTTTTTGGTTCATAATGTCTTTAACAAAAGAGGCATTTTTCATGGTGAAATCCTTAACTGACGACAGTGTTGTAGTTGTAGTGATAGAAGAAATATTCGCTGCTTTTAGTTCTGGTCGGCGAAAAATACACCAGTTTGAAAGGCCAACTAATACCGCTCCGCCGACGATGTTGCCAAGCGTGACAGGAATTAAGTTAGCGGTAATAAAGTGGCTAATGTTTAGGTCTGTGTATTGTGACGCGGGCACACCGACAGATGCCCAAAAAGATTCAGGTGCAAAATTCGCGATAACAATACCAAGTGGAACCATAAACATGTTCGCAACACAGTGCTCAAAACCGCTGCTGACAAACATTGCCACAGGCAAAATTGTCATTGCTGCTTTTGTCATTGCATTTGCAGAACTAAATGTCAGCCAAATCGCTAGGCAGACCAACAGGTTACAGAGAATACCGAGTGCAAACGCTTGAATGAGAGTGTGGTGAAGTTTGTGTTGTGCGATGTTAAGCGCATTTAATCCCCATTGACCGCCATCCATCTGATAAAGACCAGCAGCAGTAACCAGCGCAAGTAGGAACATCGCACCAATAAAGTTACCAACGTAAACTTTGCCCCAGATCGAAAGCATCTTACCGAACGAGATTTGCTTATTGGCCCAAGAAATACTGGATAGGACGGAGCTGGTAAATAATTCACCACCGCAGATCACTATGAGGATCAATCCCATGCTAAATGCGAGTCCACCAGCTAGGCGGCTCAAGCCCCAACCAGCGCCCGTACTGCCGGTGGTCACCGTGATGTAAAACAAGAATGCTAACCCGATGAACGCGCCGGCCATAATGGCGAGGCTTAATGTCATACTGCTGGTTTTGTTTGCCTTACTTAACGCAAATTTTTCCGCTTCAACCATCATCTCTTTTGGAGAAAAATACTGGTGATTTTGAGAACTGGTCACCGCCATATTGACTCCTTAATTTGTAATCGCATAAAAAATCCTTGGTTATTAACTCAAAAATGAAATTGTTGTTTTTATTAAGAGCCTCAATGACTTCGGTTTCAAAACCATTGAGGCTTGCGGTGTTCCCGAACCGCGTACTCAGAATAGGGAGAACGGTTAGTAAGGTAAAATTGATAATATTTAGAAACCTCATCAAATTAATTGATAACTTTACGGGGCTAGGTAAAATGAACTCTATTGCTTATTGGGGCATGCTTTAACAATTGTGGGGATTGGGAAATACCCACTAATAATGGAGGACACTTTGCGCTACTCACTTAAGCAATTAGCGGTTTTCGACGCAGTTGCAGATACCGGCAGTGTAAGCCAAGCCGCAGAAAAATTGGCTTTAACACAATCAGCGACGAGTATGTCGCTTGCGCAATTAGAGAAGATGCTTGGCAGGCCGTTGTTTGAGAGGCAAGGCAAGCAAATGGCGTTAACCCATTGGGGGATGTGGTTACGACCAAAAGCAAAACGCTTGCTACAAGATGCATTGCAGATTGAAATGGGCTTCTATGAGCAACATTTATTGAGTGGTGAGATTCGTATGGGAGCGAGTCAAACCCCAGCAGAGCACTTAGTTCCCGACCTTATCAGTATCATTGATAATGACTTTCCAGAAATGCGTATTTCCCTCGGTGTACAAAGTACAAAAGGGGTGATTGATGGGGTATTAGATTACAAGTATGACTTAGGGATTATTGAAGGGCGCTGTGATGATAACCGTTTACACCAAGAAGTATGGTGTCGTGATCATCTTACTGTTGTCGCAGCTTCTTATCATCCTTTTGCGCGTAATCAGTCTGTTAGCCTTGCGCAGTTAGAGCAAGCGAAGTGGGTACTAAGAGAGCATGGCTCTGGCACACGAAAAACATTTGATAGTTCCATTCACCACCTTATTGAAGATTTGGATGTGTGGCGCGAGTATGAACACGTTCCGGTGTTACGTAGTTTAGTTGCTAATGGTCAGTACCTTACTTGCTTACCGTATTTAGATGTAGAGCGATATATAGAAGCAGGTCATCTTGTGGCATTAAATGTACCTGAGTTAAAAATGGAAAGGACGCTTTCATTTATATGGCGCTCAGATATGGCAGAAAACCCATTAGTCGACTGCATTAAAAGAGAGGGGCTGCGAATGATGAAAGGGAAGCCTTCAGTTCTTTAAAGGTTGATTAAACATGCCTACGAGATGAGTTGGGTTTATTCCCCAAATCTGTTGATTTATCGGTTGCGTCAAACTTTTAATGTAAATTGTGAAAATAATAATATCTTATTGTGATCAGTGTCACCGATAAGCTGAGCTGATGTATCTAACATGTGTCCTTGATTTCAATGTATGAAGGCAGTTATTGAACCATATAGGTACGATAATAGCCGAGTAGGTATGACTACCATGACGACACTTTTAGCTATTTCTATCACTACTGGAATTTTATCTGGCGTATGGGGTTGGATCGCCATCTCTTTAGGTTTGCTTTCTTGGGCTGGTTTTTTAGGTTGCACGAGCTACTTTGCAGCGCCAACGAGCGGATTGAAAGGACTAGGCATCAGCTTAATCACCAATATGACAGGCGTATTCTGGGCAATGGTAATTATTCACGGTTCCACTTACGTGGGGTTGGAAATTATTGGCTATGTGATTACCGCTATTGTGGCATTCTTCATGTGTATTCAAGCTAAACAGGCTTGGCTCGCGTACATCCCTGGTACTTTTATTGGTTCATGCGCAACATTTGCGGCTGACGGAAACTGGCAACTTGTCATTCCATCGTTGTTGCTAGGTGGTGTGTTTGGCTATCTAATGAAAGCGACAGGGCTATGGTTGCATACGAAATCAACCGCTACTTCTTCTTCGCTTGCTGAGCAAGCACAGTAGTGAACCCCCGATCTTATTGGTATCCACTGTGTATTGAGTTTTATCCCTCTCAATACCCTTAATCAAAATTAATGATGTTTGATACAAGCACACCAAATTGGTGTGCTTTTTTTGTATTACAAGACAATACGCTGAGTGTAAAATACGTCTAACTCATGTATTGCCGTTGGCCATGGTAACAACGCGTTTAAGTGTCCAGCGCAGAAGAACAGGAATACACTCCATGCCTTTCTCTTCACAATGAGAAACAATAGCCAAAGCTAAGTCCGGTTTTGCATGTTTTTTCAAAACACGATTTACGACTTTTTTAGCAGGGATAGGGTGGTCATGAGGAACTTTGATGATGTCCTTAAAGAAAAGTTCAAAACCATTGTTGTACAGAAAGTGCTCGATGTCTCGGTCGGGTAACTCCGTAAGTCGATGCCTTTCCTGATCATGGTCGAGCTGTGCTCGCACTGCATGCGCGTACTTTTTCCCTGCTGGGTCGCCATCGGTAACGACATGCCAATCAATACCAAACTCTTTTGCTACTTTGATGAGTGATTTTAGACCTGATTGAGCAAACTCAACGATTTGAACCCCTTCGGCAGCCAAGTCATACCCGCATTGACGAGCCAGTTCATGAAAAAGCCAAACTTCGGTTTCGCCCTCAACAAGTAACCAGCACCGCGCAAATAATGCTCCTGAACGATGAAAACGAATATGGAAACCAATTCGGCGCAACTCATCTCGACCAAACTTTGTTGAGTTTAAACTCTTAGCGATGGTTCTGTCTGATAGCCGAATTAAACGTCGAATTGAATACAGTGGAACAGAACCGAGTAACGTGCCACTGTTGGTGGTTAATATCTTTTGCATTGGCAACAATTGCAATAAGGACCACGCTCTCGCTAGATGAGTTGGATGCAGTCGACCTTCTGGATCTTCAATAATCAGTATTGGTCTCGCGCAGCGCCTTAAATCGGTGGGACCCTTAGCTTGAAGATAGGCATTGAGTAACCCCATTAAAAGCAAGCGGCTTTGTTTGTCATTGGTTTCTTTCAAGAACTGACTCAAACCTTTATCAGAGGAAGGGCTTGTATAGAAAAGACCATCGCGAGGTTTGCGTGGGTTACCTTTACTGACACTTCTGAACGCAAAATAGTGCTCAACAAGCGTTTGCATTGAGTCGAGACTACTACGAATCTCACCTTTATTTACATGGCCAGGCATAGCCAATAAGCGTCGACAGGTATTGTTGATTCGTTTTTCAATCCGAGCATTTTTACCATCGCCGTTGACATGGTTTAAATCTGGGAAGCGTCGGGAGTCACGTAGTCGGATTACAGGATGAAGTGTCATTAACTCAATAGCGAGTTTCTCTGAGTGGTGAAGTTTTTTGGGTTTGCCGTTATGACCCAAAAACGCGTACTCTGTATTAATGCCGTGCTCATCGCGAGACGCACTAATACGATAGTAAATGACTTGCTCACCATCTTCGTTGGTGCACCATGTAGGCTTTATGCGTCTGTAGCGTCCCGCTTTTACTTCGTTTTTATCCTGTGCTTTAAAACAAACAATGATCTGTAAGTGTTGTGTTTGTGGATGAGAAATTGAGTAGTCAACGTGAAAATCTTTCAGTTTGAATTGATACAATGAGCCATTGGCAGGTAATGCGATGGAAAGGGCATCGAGTAATGATGATTTGCCCCACGTGTTTTCACCGATAAGCGTGGTGAGTTCGTCAAAAGAGAGTGAAAGGCGTTTGATGCCTCTAAACCCGGAGATTTCGATGCGTTCTAGTCTCATCTCAATCCTCCTTGCAATTATTTGAATTATCGAGAGTTATTTTGCTACTCCTAAGCATATATGAATTCGAAATTTTTGAGTTAAGCTCAGTTCACAAAATTACGAGAGCCTCTTACTGAATAGAGACCGTTACAAGCGAGGCTTGCTTTCAAAGCCGGGGGACAGCATCGTGATCACTTAAACATGAAATCCTAAATCGCAGTTTCATAAAATTCATGATTCTGTCATGATTCACTTCTTATTATTATAAGGAATGAAAAAAGAGAAGATGAAGATGAATAACAATCATAAGCCAGTGAGAATCAAACTGGCACACATCAATGACACACATTCCTACTTTGAACCAACGTCATTACAGTTAAAGCTTAAGATAAACAATGAACTCACGCTAGAGCCTTATGTCAGTGCTGGCGGCTTTTCTCGTATTGCAACCCGAGTCGAGCAGTTAAGAGATGATGCTCAGCGCCAAGGTCACGGGATGTTGTTCCTCCATGCCGGAGATTGCTTCCAAGGCACGCTGTATTTCTCACTATTTAAAGGCAAAGCCAATGCCGACTTATTGAACGCATTAAAGATTGATGCAATGGCGTTAGGCAATCATGAATTAGATATGGGGAATGAGCCAGTTGCATTGTTTTGCCAACGTACTCAGTTCCCATTGCTTGCTGGCAACTGGGATTTATCCAATGAATCACTTAAAAAAACTCACCGTATCAGTGATTGCAAGGATGTATATAGTTACCAACCGGATACACAGAGCGCTCAATACATTGTTAAAGAATTCCATGGTGAGCGGGTCGCGATTTTCGGATTATCCATAGATAAAATGAGCGACATCGCAAACCCTGATGCAGACACGCCTTTTCACTCAGCAATTGAAACCGCCAAGGCGACCGTAAAACAAATTCATTCATCAGGTATAAAAAATATTATTCTTCTGAGCCACTTAGGTTATGAAGGTGATTTAGAGTTAGCTGAGCAAGTCGCAGGTATTGGTATAATTGTTGGTGGACACAGCCACCGGTTGCAAGGTGATTTTTCATCAATAGGGTTAGGACAAGACGATCCCTACGGTATCAAAATTAATGATACCTATGTGGTGCAAGCGGGTTTCCATGCTTTGACAATGGGGCACTGCGTCATTGAGTTTGATGAACACGGCAAAGCAATGATGTTGAGTGGACAAAATGAACTGTTGCTTGGCCGACGTATTTTTTGGGACTCGACGCTAAACCAACAGCTCGACCAAGGTGTATTCGAAACCGCGTGCGACTTCATCCATGGTCAACCGAATGTCGTGGTTTGTAAGAAACACCCGGAAACTCAAGCGATCCTGAGCGATAAATATATTCCTCAGGTCAGGCAGTTACAGTCACAAGTCATTGCTAGTGTTGACACCAAAAAGCGTCATGTGAGAATTCCCGATGAATTTGGTGAGAGTGAGTTGGCTTCCTCCGTTGCCCGATCATTTCTGCACTGTTTAAACAAACGTGGATATGACGTTCAATTTGCAATTCATAATGCGGGTGGCGTGCGAACCTCTTTGAACCCTGGCAACATTACAGTGGCAGACATTGCCGGACGGCTGTTGCCTTTTGCCGTTCCTATCGGCTTTTACGATGTAAAAGGCAGCGCTATTCGCCGTGCACTTGAAGGCGCGATAAATAATGCACTCAACAATGGCGTAGAAGGCACTGGATCTGGCAGTTATCCGTACACTTACAATTTAAACTTCGAGTACCACGCAGATGCCCCAAAAGGTGAAAGAGTTCAATCATTAGTGATTTTTGATGGTAAACAATGGGTAGGTGTTCAAGATGATGTTTGGTATCGAGGGACTTCTTCTGCCTATACGATGAAAGGGAAAGAGGGGTACGACGCATTGCAGGAGATGAAAGGAGAAGGGCGTGTGACCAGTTTGTCCATGGCTGATTGTTTTATTGAACTCCTGACCGATGAGCCAAACTGTTTGAATCAAAGTCACAAACTTTACACAAAGCGACGTCGATAATAGATACTGGTATTGATTTTGCTGCTCTCCACTTACTACATGGGTTGATGAGGATGGCAGTATGTGGAATAAAGATTGGGCAGATACGGCAGTCGTGGTTGCCTGGATCGCAATTTGGTCAACACTGGTCTACTTTGTGCCTCTAAGCGGCTTTTGAATTGCTAAGAATGTGGATGCTACAAAAGGGAGCAGTAATGCTCCTTTTTTGTATCTATCTTCCCCGTTAGGCCTCTAACCAATGAAGAGTTTGTCTTGAGCCATTTGCTGCTTTTTGTCTGTTTACTATAGTTGCGGTGGTTGAATCCATTTCTTTCTTTTTTATAGTGCTTCCTGATTTTTGATAAGAATTTTATTTCGATAAGACAAGGTTTTTTTGTTGGAAAGCCTGACGCTCGGCGTTATTATGTCGACGTTTGGGGAGTAGTTAGCGCAAGTTTACTTATCGTCATCTCGTTAAGCATCAGCTTATCCGGTAAGTAAAGGTGTTACGTGGTTTATTCACATCAACACTTCAACGAGACCAACGCATTCATTGACTAGCAGCACATAATCGTTATGTGGCTGTTGGTTGTTATTGTATGCGGAAGGTCACCAAACGAAGTCCTTCCGCCATGGGAGGAAATATGTCTCTTATCGAAAATACCACCCAATTGAGCCAATCGGTGCCTCTTCAAGAATCATTAGCGATGTATGGTGCTTTTGGTTTATTTACCCTTGTTCTTGTTACGCTTGATATCTATCAAACACGTGGTGGCGCTATCACGATGAAAAAAGCCATCGTTTGGAGTGTTTTTTGGTTCTTGCTTGCCTTTGTTTTTGCAGGTTCTATTTATTTATTCTGGGACTTTTACGCGCCACATAGCGCTTATACGAACGACAAAGCAACGATTTCATTCTTAACTGGTTACTTACTAGAGAAGTCGTTAAGCGTTGATAACTTGTTTGTGTTTGCCATCATCTTTGCACAATACAGTGTGCCGGAGCATTTGCGTCCGAGAGCATTGCTTTGGGGGGTGATAGGTGCGCTAGTTTTACGCGCTGTCATGATTGCGGTTGGTGCTCAGTTACTTGCACAGTATCACTGGGTATTGTACTTATTTGCTGCTTTCCTTATTTGGACAGGTGTTAAGCTAGCTCGCGACAAAGGCGAAGCAGAAGAAGTTAATCCATATCCGGAGCAGTTGATTCGAAAGGTATTGCCAGTTACAGATGACTACCAAGGAAATCACTTAATCTTAAAGCAAGCTGGTCAGTGGGTGGCAACACCGATGCTGATCGTTGTTGGTGTCATTGCACTAATGGACGTTATGTTTGCGTTGGATTCTATACCAGCTATATTCGCGGTAACGCGAGAGCCATTTTTAGTCTTAGCCGCGAACGTATTTGCATTATTGGGTTTACGATCGTTGTACTTTGTTCTTCAAGCAATGTTAGACAAGTTTGTATACTTAAAACCAGCATTATCAGTAATCATGATGTTTATCGGGGTAAAAATGCTATTGGTTGGAACAGAATATGAGATTCCGACAACATGGTCTCTCACATTTTTAGTTGTTGTGATGACATCGGCAGTGGTGGCATCACTCCTAAAAAATAAAGCGAAGCGTCAAACTAGCGTTAATATTACTAATCAAAAAATATAAAGTAAGCACTAAAATCAAAAGAAACAACGAAAAATATTGTTAAATATATGTTGTTTCTTAAGGGGCGATTATGCAGGTAATGTTCAGTTATTCAATGTAATTACAGCAATTGTGATTATTTATGCCGTTATTATTCATTTGTATTTTTGAGTTTTGTAATGAGTTTGTTTTATTAGAAATTCTAATTTGAATGGGTAAAATTTGTCATTTCTTAAACAATAAGAAACTGACTAATATACAACCAACTAAACAGACTACTGCTTTTAAAGAGAGGCAATCATGGCACAAGCAATGCAAATGACAAATGTAGCTTTACCAACCTCTATGGATAAGAAAACCTACGCGGTTAACTTCAAAGGACTGATTGCTCACTTACTGGACATTCTATTTGTAGATAACACTGCGCCACGCAGTTACTACGCAGAAGACTTGTCAGCACATATTCAAAAAGACATCGGTATGTACCGTTAATATTGAAATAGTGTAAGAAATACCGGCCTATGAGCCGGTATTTTTTTATTTTCAGCCCTAAACCACCTACTTCAGTAGGTGGTTATCATCCGTTTCGGCTTTGCCTGTAAAACTACTCA